>CAIKDP010000186.1 GCA_903826205.1 Akkermansiaceae bacterium | reverse complement strand
GAAAGCTTGCGGATGTTCTTGCCTCCGGCCCTGAGTTCCCCGGGCGATGGGTCAGCGTCGCACCGGTGCAGCGTGGTCACCTTGAACGATCCGCAGCAGACCCAACTGTTGCAACGCGTCGATGTGAACATGATGCCGCCATCGGGCAGATAGGTCGGCTCGATGTCGTCGAATGGACCATCGGTCAATTGTTTGAGGTCGGTCCCGTCGAGGTTGATCTCGTAGAGACGATAGAAATCAGCATCGTTGCGGCGCCAGGAGAAGAGGATCTTCTTACCGTCGTAGTGCACCTGCGGGTCGCGGAAAGCGCCTTTGGGGTCATCGAGCAGGACGGAGACGGCGCCTGTGCGCAGGTTCAGACGCCGGAGTTGGCTTCCCGGGGCACAGTACAACTTGGCCGACGTGTCAACGCTGAACCAGCCGATGTCGTCGTACCAGTGATACGACCGGCTGCCGTGGCGCACCGCGAAGACGAGTTCCTCAGCCCCCGATCCCGCCAGAAGGTCAGGCACTTTGGGTGGGTCTGCCACGGCTGGGAAGGCAAGCGCCGTCCAGAGGAGCGCAGCAAGCCGGATTGGCCGGATGTGGATTGAGTGGCGGTTGTGGCCCTTGGCGGTCATTCGAAGAGATGGAAGAGGTGTTACGGAAGGACGGTGTTTCGGTGAAGAAAACACATCCTTGCCGCTGAGATTACCCAACCGCTCCGCAGGGTCTAGACATCATTTGGGAAAATCATTTTTTGGCAGTCGGGAAATTTCCCATGGCACCCGTTGGCGGCTAAACATCATGCATGAACACCTCGGCTGCGGTCGCCGCCGGAGCTGTGCAGCGAACGCGGGCCTTGTAAAGCACCCCGACATAAGAATTCCCTTCCAAACCGGCACCGCACCTGCCATGTCTCATCCGTTAGCCAGCAATTCAGGATTTTATCAGATTAGCGGAAAAGTCAACGGCCCACAACACACGGAACTGAAATAGTAAGATGAATAATCAATGCCTTCGGCGCGAAGACCCCGGCACGTGGTTGCGCGTGTTGACGTTTGCAGGTGTTCTGCTGGCAGACCCATGTTTCGCGCAGGCCGCGCCGCCGCAGGGTGGAAACGCCGTCGGGAAGAAGACACCTGCTGCTGCAGCGGCAGTCCCCACTGTGCTGGAAAACCCCGGATGGGTTGAATGGTCCGGTATGTACTGGGAAGGCCATCTGAATCCCCACATGCGGGAGACACCCGAATGGCATGCCACCGCCGAGGCCGTCCGCATCGCCGACAACGTGCTCCTCTATCAGTGCGACTCCGGCGGCTGGCCCAAAACACTGGCTTTCAAGAAAAGATACGACATCACGGCGCTCGTCTCCGACGCGGATCGTCCGGCCCTCGCTGCGCTCAAGAGCCGGACCGACAGCACGATCGACAACGCCTCGACCTACACGGAAATAGAATTCCTGGCCCGTGCGTTCAACGCCACCAAGCAGGCACGGTTCAAGGACGGGTTCCTGAAGGGCGTCGATTATCTTCTCAAGGCCCAATATGCAAACGGCGGCTGGCCGCAGTTCTATCCATTTCCCAAGGACCAGGCCTACCTTGCGCGCATCGCTTCCAACCGCGACGAGAAGGACTACTTCCTGCACATCACTTTCAACGATGAGGCGATGGTGAACGTCCTGCGGCTGCTGAGGAGAATCGCCAGCGATAACCCCGAGTATGCTTTTGTCGATGCCGACCGCCGCGCGCGATGCGGAAAGGCTGTGGCCAAGGGCATCGAGTGCATCCTGAAGTGCCAGGTCGTGGTCGATGGCAAGCGGACCGGATGGTGTTCCCAACACAACGAGCGGACTTTGGCACCCGCAGGTGCCCGGGTGTATGAGAAGGCCTCGCTCAGCGGAAATGAGGCCGTGGGCATCGTGCGGTTCCTGATGAGCATCGACGAGCCATCGCCCGCAGTCGTGGACGCCATCCAGTCGGCCGTGGCCTGGTTCGATGCAGTAAAAATCAAGGGCCTGCGAGTTGTGGACAAGAAGGACCCGTCGCTGCCGAAAGGGGGCGACAGAGTCGTCGTCGCGGACCCGGCGGCCGAACCGCTGTGGGCCCGGTTCTGCGATCTTGGCACGTTCAAGCCGATCTTCTGCGGCAACAACGGCGTCGCCAAGCGCAGCCTGGCCGAGATCGAGCAGGAGCGCCGCGCCGGCTACATGTGGTATTGCACAACTCCCGCCGGCCTGCTGGCCGTGGATTATCCGGCATGGCAGAAGAAATGGGCGCCCGGAAAGAACGTCCTGGGGAAATGAACAACACACAAGAGCCCAAATAAAAAAATCACGAAGGTTCATTATCACGGAGACAACATGAATCATCACGGAGACAACATGCAGACAAATACAAGGAAGTATAGCAATCTCGGATTGAGCCTCGTGCTCATGCTCACAACGGCGCAGGTGTGGCGAGCAGAGGCCGAGATGCCCGCGACTGCGCCAACGCCCCCCGCCAAAAGCACGACCGCAAGCCAGCCCAATGTGGCCGGACAAGAAGACCCGGCAGAACTTACCGCCGTGCTAACGAAGCTGGATCGCAAAATGTTAGATCAGAATGAGCAGGACATCCGTGCGTGGCTCGATGCGCGCATCGCGGCCACTGGGGATTTCGGCGTTTACTCGTTTGGCTATGACAGCGTCAAAGTCCAGGGAGACACCGCCAAGGTGGATTTGAACCGCGGTGCGCTGGCCGACTCCGCGGCCCAGTTCATTCGCGCCTACGAGATGCTCGGCGAAAAAAAATACCTTGAGGCCGGCCTCAAGACGGCGGATTTCTTCCTCCAAGTGCAGCAGCCGGCCGGGCATTTCCCCACCGGGGCCACCATTGAGCGCGGCGGCAAGGCAACGACCGGCGGCGGAAAGTGCCCGCTGTATGAGGTCCGCATGGAGGACGGCTATCAGTTTCGTCCCTTCGCGCTGTTGATGTATGCGCACAGGCTCACGGGCGAAAAGAAATACTTCGAGGCCGCCAAGAAGCTGGCGGATCTGGTGACGCAACGCATCCAACATCCCGAGTGGGGTTGGTGCCCCACCGAGTTTGACACGCGCAGCCAAGGCGCCTCAGACAAACAGCAGGAGTCTAACGGAACGTATGGCGTTCGCGGTGGAGGGTCCTACGCCGACGCCTGCACAACCGACGGCTTTCGTATATCCGTGATCATGTATCATGCCACCGGTGATAAGGGGTATTTGAAACAGTCGGCCATGTTAGGCAAGTGGCTCTTTGCCACGCAACTCGGCCAGGGCGACGTGCGCGGCTGGGCCGACAACTACAACTCCAAAAACGAGCCGGTCCCGGCCCGCAATTTTGAAGGACTATCCATCGATCCGCGCAACTTCAACCGCTACACCGCCACTCTGCTGACTTGGTTTTACGCCATGAGCGGAGAGGAAAAATACCGCAAGCTTTTCATGGAGTCCCACACGTGGCTCAAGGCTCAGGAACAACCTGATGGCTGGGCCGCCGAATATTCTTATGACGGGCATCCGGTGTGGACCCAGGACCATAAGACCTATCGCTACGACCAGCCCGCGACTTGGCCTGAAAAGATCATGCACGTGGCAGTCCGTGACGGCAAACCGTGGTATAACCGGGCCAAAGTGCAGATGGATGACAGCAAGATCATCCACGACCTGATCCAGCAAGGCGGGCGCGAGAAGCTCCTGCAATGGCACAAGGGGTCGGCCCGTTTCAGCGACGCACAATTTCTAGCAGCGAGATTGGCCGCGGCGAAACGTTGCACCGACGAGCAGTTGCTCGTGCCGCTGCAAAACCTAACCGCCACGGGCAAGCAACCCGCGATCCACGGCAATTATCTCGAGCGCGTCCGGCTTCGCCTGGCCGCACCCGATGCCGCGGGATTGCCAACGAGCGACTCTATCGGGCGCAGGGAAATGACCCGCCAAAGCTGGCACAGCCCGCATACCTGGGCGGAGCCCTATCATCCACCCTTCGGCTGGGCGAGTTGGCAATATGTGTGGGACGCACGGCTGGCGCTTGGCTTGATCAAAGCGGAAACCGTGGCCACCGGGGGACGCGGCTTGGAAATCATGCACCTGTGGCCAGCATGGGATGTGATGGGCGACTGGACCACCCGCTGCATCGCAGTGGAGAACTGGCTGGACGTGCCGGTGGCCGACATGTTGTTAGTCAAGCCGCAGGAGCTGGCCGCCGAGGCTGGCTACCGCCGCCTTCCCGTGGCGGAGTTTCGCGACAAGATGCAAGGCGCTTGGCTCGGCCAGATGATCGGCGTCGGCTGGGGGGCACCCACCGAGAAGGGCCCGGTATCCGGCCACTTCAGCACCGAGGGCTGCATCATGGCCGAAGGCAGGATGCCGCCGTGGAAGCCGGGGATGATCAACCAGCACAAGAACGACGATTGCTATGTGGAGATGACGTTTATGAAGACGCTGGAGACCTACGGGTTCGACGTCTCCATTCGTCAGGCGGGCCTTGACTTCGCCAACATCCCCAACAGCATGGCCCACGCCAACAGGGCCGGGCGCGACAACCTCCGCGCAGGCATCGCCCCGCCGGACAGCAGTCATCCGCAGTTCAACAAGCATGCCGATGACATCGACTACCAGCTAGAGGCCGACTTCTCCGGCATCGTCTCGCCGGGCATGCCCAAGCAGGCGATCGCCCTGGGCGACATATTCGGCCGGCTGATGAACTATGGCGACGGCCGGTATGCGGGCCAGTTCATCGGCGGGATGTATGCCGAGGCGTATTTCGAGTCCGACATGCTCAAGATCATCGAGGCCGGCCTGGCGTGTGTCCCGACCGACAGCCAGTATGCCGAGATGGTCCGCGACATGCTCAAGTGGTATAAGGAGAATCCCACGGATTGGCAGCAGACCTGGCAGTTGGTCGAGGACAAGTATCACAAGGATCCCGGATATACGCACGGTCTGTGCTCCCAGCCGGGAGGCCAGGACGGATTCAGCATCGACGCCAAGCTCAACGGGGCGTTTGTTATCATGGGCTTGCTCTACGGCAAGGGCGACGCGGACCAGACCATGCGCATTGCCTGCCGCTGCGGCCAGGATAGCGACTGCAACCCGGCCAACGCCGCCGGCGTGTATTTTACCATTCTGGGCGCTGCCAAAATTCCCGGTCGATTCATCGAGAAGTTAGATCTCCAGGCCAAATACCGGAACAGCGACTACACGGTGCCCAATGTGTATGAAGTTTCCGAGATGTTGGTTCGCAAGGCGGTGGTGCGCGCTGGCGGCAAGATCGAGAAAGATGCCAACGGCGCAGAGGTATTCGTGATCCCGGTCCAGACGCCGCAGCCGGGCAAGGCGGAGAAGTCCCACGAGCCGGGCCCAATCGCCAACAGCAGATTCACCGCCGAAGAGATGGCGAAAATCGGCACTGAAGAGCCTACGACGAAGAAGTAGCAAATGAATGCAAGCCAGCCAACCATGCGAGTGAAGCATTTTGTCAGATGCGTGTCTGGAGTGGCGCTCTGCTCGGCGCTCTTGGGCGCGGGCTTTGTGGCGGCCGGGTCGGATGAAACGTCGGCGCGTTTCAAGGCGCTGGCCGATGCCAAGTGGCAGGAGGTGTTGTATGATCCCGGGGCCGGAGACTGGCAGCAGAAATGGTTCATGGATGGCGAGACCGCCGCCGTCACCAACACCCCGGACGGCATGCAGCTCACTGCCGGCTCGCAATTCGGCAACGACGCCCATCACACGGTGCTCTGGACCAAGGCATCCTTCGAAGGCGACCTGAAAATCGAGTATGACTACACCCGTCTCGACTCCGAGAGGCGTTGCGTCACCATTCTATACATCCAGGCGACCGGCAGCGGCAAGGGGCCTTACGCAAAGGACATCTCCAAATGGAATGAACTGCGTCGTGTGCCGGCCATGCCGCTGTATTTTGACCACATGAACACCTATCACATCAGCTACGCCGCGTTTCCAAACTCCGGGAAGGATCGAACAACCTACATCCGCGGGCGCCGCTACATGCCGGAAACCGGCAAAGGGCTGAACGGGACGGAACTGAAACCCGACTACAACCCGAAGGACCTCTTTGCCCCTGGCGTTCCGCACCACATTACCGTCATCAAGCAGGGCAAGGAATTGTGGATGCGCGTCGCAAATGCAGAGCAGACATACTTCTGCCGCATGGGCAGCCCCGATTTGCCGTCGGTCACCGCAGGCCGGATCGGCCTGCGCCACATGTACACGCGCTCGGCCCGGTATAAGAACTTCCGCGTGAGCACGCTACGGCCATGACTCGATTCCTGTTCAGGCTTGGCTATGGCGGTGACGTTCTTCAGACAGCGGTGATTGCTGCGCTGTTGCTTGCGTCGTTGGCCGCGGCAGCCGCCCAGGCACAAGACCGGGTTGTCGGCGAAGCCTTGAAGTTGCCGACGCAATCAACACTGAACATGCAGCACTGCCCGGAGGGGAAATGGGAGATTGGCAAAGACCAATGGGGGCCGATCGTCCGGGTCAACATGCTCAAGATCACGGACGCGGACTGGAAGAAGGTGCCTGGCGTCAAGAAAGCCTGGCGCATGAAGGGCTTCGAGGGCGTAGCCGGCATGGCTTTCCACCCGATCATTTCAGAGATGAAGGATGTTGACGGGGACGGGAAGCCGGACATCTTCCGCTTGCGCTCGGAGCATGCCGGGGCGCGGATCGAGCGCCTGCGTTATGACGATGGCAGCGTGGTGTGGGAAAGCGACCCGGTGGGCGGGTTGTATGGAGACGAGAGTCGTTTGGCAGTCTATGAATTGAATGGTCCGGGTGACTGGTGTGTGTTTCATGCTGATAAAGCCGGCGTGTATTGCTTTGACGCGGCAGCCGGCAAGACCCGTTGGCGGGTGGCTGGCGGAGGCGGCGATTTTACCGCGGGTCACTTTTTGCAGCGGAAAAAATTGGCCATAGTGATTCATGCCAATGGCACTATTTTCTGCTTGGACGAGAATGGCAAAAAGATATGGAGCCACGACACCGGATTGCGGGGTAATGACGCCTATGCCCACCAGCTTTTCAGCGGTGATGCAGACAACGACGGGTTGGATGAGATATTAGTCAACATGCAGAAAAAGACCTTGGCGTTGAGAGGTGACGGGAAACTTTTATGGGAGGACAACACCCAGGAATATCACAGCGATTTTACGCATATGGCCGATGTGGACGAAGATGGCAGAATGGAGTTCATATACGATCACAGTGGGGATAGTGCGGGAAAAGGCCCTGTGTATGTTGTCGATGCATTGACCGGGCAGCGCAAAGTCGAGATCGATTACCATGCTCAAGGGCTGAGACATGCCCAGCAAGCAGTCATAGGCAAATTCGATCCATCGCGCAAAGGGTTGCAACTGGCTATCTGCGGCAAAATGGGAAACATCTTGCTTTGGGACGCGACATCCGGTGAGCTGCTGTGGACACGTGATTGCCCGGCCACAGCACTCAGTAAAGGCGATTGGAATGGAGATGGCATCGATGAGATCATGGTGTTTGGTTTGGGCACCAACGTGGACGGCATCTTCTCCGTTTGGAACGGCAAAGGTGAGCGGTCCTATGCCATCAGCTTCCTCCCCAGCCCGTATAATTATTTTCCGCCCAACCAGCAAACCCGCAAGGACAACGAGCATTACACAAGGCACGACGGAGGCACCTGGAGGGCTCACGCCATGTCAGGTGGCCACGAAGGCATCCATCGCCAAGTGGATCAGGATGGCAACGGCCGGGCCGACGTGATCATGCCGTTTGGCGAATGGCACTGGGGCTCGGACTCCATCCTGTTCCTGATGGAAGGCACGCAGGAGGGACTGCAGAAGTCCGGGAAGTGATTTCTTTACAATTAAATAACAACCGTGCAACAACCCGGATTCAATCGCTGTAGTCAGTTAACCGCAATCCTCAGCCCACATGCACGACGCGTCGCCCTCCCCCTCATCATTGTCCGCTGCGGACCCGTCAGAGTTGATGGG
>CAIKDP010000185.1 GCA_903826205.1 Akkermansiaceae bacterium | reverse complement strand
TGAAATACGCCAACATCGATTTCGGCGCCGGTCAGGCAAGCACCGCCGAATTCGGCCTGGAGCCCGGCGGCGGCGACAAAGCCTTCGCGGAACTCCGACTCGATGCTCCGAACGGACCGTTGCTCGGCACCCTGATGGCCGCCCAGAAGTCCTGCCCGGTGCAAAAGGTCACCGGCGTCCACAACCTGTTTGTGGTTTTCCCTGAGGCCACGGATCGCCTGTTGGACTGGTTCAGGTTCCAATGATCATCATGTCAACCATCCATCATTATTCAATCCTCACTTCCTCAACCCTCGCTAAAATTCTATGGACAATAGACATTTGAAGGTCGTATTCGCCGCTGTAATTCTTCTGACGTCACCAGTTTGGTCACAAGCTGAAATACACAAAGCCATCCCGCTCTGGCCGAAGGGAGCTCCCGGATCCCTCGGCACCAATGATTCGGATATTCCCACCATCACGCCGTATCTGCCGCAGCCCACGAATGCCAGCGGTGCGGCGATGGTGATCTGTCCCGGCGGCGCCTATGTCGGTCTCGCAGCACACGAAGGTCATGATTACGCGCTTTTTCTCACCCAGCATGGCATCAGCTGTTTTGTCCTGAAATACCGGCTAGGTTCAAACGGCTATCGCCATCCGGCGATGCTCAACGACGCCACCCGCGCCATGCGCTGGGTGCGGGCTAATGCGGATCAATATAAAATCGATACCCATCGCGTGGGGATCATGGGTTCCTCGGCGGGCGGGCATCTGGCGTCCACGGTGATGACGCATTGGGATGCCGGCGACAAGGAAGCCGCCGACGTGATAGAGCAGCAGAATTCACGGCCGGATGTGGGGATTCTCTGTTATGCGGTGATCACGATGGGCAAGTTCACCAGCGAGCTAACCCGGGAGCAACTGCTTGGCGAGCGGTCTCCCGGAAAGCTGGTGGAAGAGCTTTCTAACGAATTACAGGTGACCACCAGCACGCCGCCGTGTTTTCTCTGGACGGTCTTCGCGGACAAAGGCGTGCCGATTGAGAATACGCTGCAGTTCGCCGCGGCTCTGCAGGCGAACAATGTTCCGTTTGAGCTTCATCTCTATGAAAAGGGCGCTCACGGCATAGGGCTGAACGACAAGCCGCCGTTCGCTCATCCCCATCAATGGGCGGGCGACCTCCTGATCTGGCTGAAGATCCGGTATTTTCTTGAGATGAAAATCAACCATCATTCCCATATGGCGAACTATGTTGGTGCGGCAAAAGCGGCCAAATATCTTGGGAAACAAACCGACTCATGAAACGACACATCCTTATGTTACCTGTGATAGGTATTGTCATGGTGGCGGTGGCGGCGCGGGCCTGGCTCTTGTTCGGCACGGATTTTGTGCCCGGTGTCAACGGCGCCTATTACCTGGTGCAGGCGCGTTCACTCATGGAGCGCGGCGTGCTCGGCATCCCGGACATGCCGCTGACGTTTCATCTGCACGCGGCACTGGCGTGGTTGCTGAGCAAGGTGGGCGGCATCGGACAGGCTGATGCGATCCTATGGGCGGTAAAGCTGTGCGATGCCGTGCTGCCGCCCTTGGTCGCGTGGCCGGTGTTTGTGTTGGTGCGGCGCTGGGCAAAGGCGCGCGGTCAGGGCGATGGGGTGCCGCTGGCAGCCGCAGCGCTGGCGTGTTTCGCGTGGCCATGGCTGCGGATGGTTGGCGAACTGCAGAAAAACTCGCTCGCACTGGTGTGGCTTGCGCTACTTGCCATGGCGCTGCATCGCTGGCTCACGGCACCGACCCCCACGCGCGGGGTGGCCGTGCTCGCCTGCCTGTTGCTGTTAGGGCTCACACATATCGGGGTGTTAGGAGTGACGGTGGTCATGCTGGTTCTGGTGATGGGCGTGTTCCTCGGCAGGCGAAATTTTGTTAGCTGGCGTCGGGTGCTGCCGTGGTTGGTGGCGGGAGTGCTGCTGTTGGTTCTCGCCGGGGCGCTGGTGCTCTGGAAGTACGATCCGGCCCGCATTCACCGCCTCATCACGGCGCTGACCCATCCGGCGGAGTTTTCCGATGACGGATTGCAGGGGCCAGGGCCGCCGCGCGGCGGAATCAACCCACTGCGCGGGTTGCCATATCTCGGGTTCGCGGCGGCGGTTCTTCCCGGGCTCGGGGTTGCGTGGCACCGCCGTAACCATCTGCCCGCAGCGGATGTTGCGCTCCTCACCGGCGCAGCCTTGACCGTGCTGGTCATCACCGGCCCGTGGTTCGGCATGGACAAGGCGATGCGCTTCTATCTCATCGCACTCCTACCTGCCATCATGGTCGGGGCTTTTGGCGTGTTGCAGATCCCATCGCCATGGCTGCGGCGGAGCCTAACAGGCATGGTCCTGCTTATCGGCATCGGCAGCACCCTGACGACGCTGCGGCGTGGTGGCAGCGCCATCCTCAGCGATGCGGCGATGGTTGAACTGCGCAGCCTTGCCAAGCACGTTGCTCAACCCGAGCGCACGCTCATCAGTGCCCAGCACGGTGTGGAGTGGTGGACGGCATGGTTGCTCCATACCCGCGTTGCCCAAGCCTCTGCGTTGCAACCCGATGACTGGCAACGCTACGATTCCGTTTGCTTTCTGGAAATCAAATCCGGCCTGCAAATGCCCTTCACTCCCGGTGGGGGTGGTCCGCCCGGCGCGGGTCCGCGGGGATTCGGTCCGCCCGGCGCGAGTCTGCCCGATGCCATGCCACCGCAGCCCGCCGCAGGAGTCAACCCGATGAAGTCGGCAGCGATTCCGGCCGATGCCGAGGTGCTGCACGACAGCGTGTGCCTCAAGTTCGCCCGCATTGCCAAACCACCCAGCGCCATCCAGGCACACCTAAACAAACAAAATCCATGAAAACAATCCTAACGAGCGTCGTGTTAATGTGTGGCTGTTCTTTGGCGGCGGCGGAAATGCCGGGTGCCAAGGTGTTTGTCGCCCCGAATGGCAATGATGCCAACTCCGGTACTCTGGCCAAACCGTTCGCCACCTTGCAGCGGGCCCAACAGCAAGCGCGCAAGGCAGCCGGGCGCGAGGCGGTGACCGTCATGATCCGCGAGGGCACCTACTATCTGCCAGATTCGCTGGTGTTGACCAGCCAGGATTCCGGCAGCAAGGCCGCGCCGGTGGTCTATCAGGCCTATCAGAACGAGCGGCCGGTCATCAGTGGCGGTATTCTGATGAGGAATCTCAAGTGGACACCCTACAAGGACGGGATCGTGCAGGCGAAGCTGCCCGCGGGTTTCACCACCGACCAGTTGTTCTGCAACGGCCAACTCCAACCGCTGGCGCGCTATCCGAACTTCGACCCCAAGGCGAAATACTACAACGGCAGCGCGGCCGATGCCATCAGCCCGCAACGGGTGGCCAAATGGCAGGACCCCGCCGGCGGCTTCATTCATGCGCTGCACGGTGCGGGTTGGGGTGGCATGCACTATCGGATCACCGGCAAGGGTGCCGACAACAAGCTCACCTATGAAGGCGGCTGGCAGAACAACCGGCCGATGGTCATGCACTCCGAGCGCCGGTTTGTGGAAAACATCTTTGAGGAACTCGACGCCCCCGGCGAGTGGTTTCTCAATGCGAAGACCCACATCCTCTATTTCTATCCGCCAGCAAGCGTGGATCCAAACACGGCGACCTTCGAAGCGGTCCGGTTGCGGCAGTTGGTCGAGTTGCGCGGCACCGAACAGGCCCCGGTGCGTTTCGTTAGTTTCAAAGGCCTGACCTTCCGTCACGCCGCGCGGACCTTCATGGAGACCCGGGAGTTGTTATTGCGCACGGATTGGGCGATCTATCGTGGTGGCGCGTTGTTTGTGAATGGCGCGGAAGATTGCGCGCTTGAGGATTGCCTGATCGACCAGGTGGGCGGCAATGCCGTGTTTGTCAATAACTACAACCGGCGGATCGCCGTGCGCGGTTGCCACATCACCCGGGCCGGCGGCAATGGCGTGGCCTTCATCGGCGATCCCAATGCCTGTTACAATCCGGTCGGCTGGGACAAGAACAATCAGTTGGACAAAATCGACCGGACCGTCGGACCCAAGACGTCCAATTACCCGGACGATTGTGAGGTCAACGACTGCCTGATCCATGACATCGGGGAGGTCGAAAAGCAGGTGGCGGGAGTCACGGTGGACATGGCAAAGGGGATCCGCATTCGCCATTGTTCGATCTATGACATGCCGCGTGCCGGCATCAACTTCGGTGACGGCTGTTGGGGCGGCCACCTCATCGAGTTTTGTGATGTCTTCGACACCGTCAAGGAAACCGGCGACCACGGGTCGTTCAACTCATGGGGCCGCGACCGCTACTGGAGTCTCGGCGGCATCGACTTCAACAACGATGCGGCGTGGGAAGCCAACAAGGCGCTGGTGACCTTGGATGCCTGCAACACCACCACCATCCGCAACAACCGCTGGCGCTGCGACGACGGCTGGGACATCGACCTCGACGACGGCTCGACCAATTATCATATCTATAACAACCTCTGCCTCAACGGCGGCATCAAGAACCGCGAGGGGTTTTACCGGGTGGTGGAAAACAACATCATGCTCAACACATCCTATAGCTTCCACGTGCATGTTTGGTACAAACACAGCGGCGATGTGGTGCGCCGCAATATCTTTAGCTCCGAGCGCTACGGCTCGTCGCTCAATCCAACGACCCCGTGGGGCAAGGAAATGGATT
>CAIKDP010000184.1 GCA_903826205.1 Akkermansiaceae bacterium | reverse complement strand
CCACCCCGTCGCAACCTCCACCGACCCCCATCCCCCGCGTGAACGCGACAATCGGATGGTCCGATCGGACCATCCGATTGTCGCGGAGCTTCCGCCAGGCCGCGCAACCCAACGCAAGCTCGCGCGACAAAAAATTGCTGCAAAAAAATGCTTGCCGCCGCCGGACGGGCATTCTAGGGTGCGCGTCCCACGCCGCAAGGCGCATGGATCAAACGCGGGATGGAGCAGCCAGGTAGCTCGTCAGGCTCATAACCTGAAGGTCGTAGGTTCAAATCCTACTCCCGCAACCAATCTAAGGCCTTAATCCTCAACGGGTTAGGGCCTTAGGCCTTTTCAGGGGGGAAGGTTGTGTTCACATGGAATGATTACAATTGCGCCTATGCTTCGCCAAGTAGCGTTCTGATTTCCTTCATAGGGATTCTGATGCTGCCGAGGTTGGGGATGATGCGGATCATGTCGTCCTTGATGCGGGTGCGCACCTGCGTCTCGGACAGGATGCCAGTCCTCCTGCTAGACCGAGAGCATTGGCGTTCCGCCGCAACGGGTTGGATTCTTGCCGGCAGCGGGACGGCTGCGCGGCCGCATTCGGTCAATAGGGCCCGCGGAGGTGCTTCGCGACGTTGTCGGCATAGAACGCGCGGAGTTGCTCGTGAAGATCTGCCGGCAAGGGCGGCATGGCGGCGGTGGCGGCATTGCCGGCGGCCTGGGCTGGCGAGCTGGCACCGGGAATAATGACGGAAACGGCCTCGTGATCGAGAATCCAGCGAAGCGACATCGCCGCAAGGGTCATGCCGTCCGGCAGGTAACCCTTGAGCCGATCCGCCAGTTCCACGCCGATGGCGAACGGCAGCCCGGCGAAGGTCTCGCCGACGTTGAAATGCTGGCCGTCGCGGTTGTAGTGGCGGTGGTCGCTCGCCGGAAAGGTGGTGGTGCGGGTGAACTTTCCGGCCAGCAGGCCGCTGGCCAGCGGCAGTCGCACGATGATACCCACGCCCTTTGCCAAGGCTTGGGGGAACAGCTCCCGCACCAACTTCTGGCGAAACGGATTGAAGATGACCTGCAATGAGCGCAGGCCGTCCTGCTCCAGGCAAATCAGGCCTTCCTCCACGCTTTCCACGCTGGCGCCGAATTCGCGGATGAGGCCCTCGTTCTTGAACTCACGCAGCCACTCGAAGATCGCGCCGTCGCGCAACACTTGGGTGGGCACGCAGTGGAGCTGGATCAGGTCGATGGCCTCTTGGCCGAGGCGCTTGAGCGAGCCGCAGATGGACTCGCGCATGGTTGGGCGGGCGTACTTGTCCGGGAAGAGCTTGCCGCTGCGGCCCACCTTGGTGGCCACTTTCACCGGCGCGGCGCAGGTCTTGAGGAACCGGCCGATCAACTCCTCGCTGCGCCCCGCGCCGTACACATCCGCCGTGTCGAGAAAATCCGTCCCGCAGGCCACGGCGGCGGCGAGGATTTCCAACGCGGTGTCGTCCGCCATCGGCCCGAAGTCCCCGCCGAACTGCCAGCAGCCCAGCCCCACCTCGCCGATTTCCCAGCCGTCCCTGCCCAATTTCCGTGTTTGCATGCGGCCCATGATACACTCCGACCCTGCCTTCGCGCAACCGTTCTTCCGCAGCTTCCTCCAAGAACTGGGGGCGCCGCACAGCCTCAACCTGGCCACCTCCGTCGCCATCGTCCTCTAATGCACGATGAAATCCGCGTGACGCGGCGCTGTGCCTGAAATAGGGGGAGTTCTGTTTGAGGGCGGTGCGTTACTAGCGCAGTCCACACTGAACAACGATCCAGAGCCGGCACGACTCGAAAGATCAACCATGCCCTGCACTCCCGGCAGGCTGAATATGCCGCGCCGGAAACTTTTTTCCGGATTTTGCAAAATAGGATTTGACCCATACGGCAAAATGGTGCGATGCTACTCTGTAACGCGGAGTAGCCAATGATTGACGCATGGATCACCCAACACAGGAAAGGACTGCTGGAGTATTGCGTGCTCACGGTGCTGTCCCGGGGTGAGAGCTACGGTTATGAGATTGTGGCGGCGCTGGGCCGGATCGCGGAGTTCGCGGTGTCGGAATCCACGGTCTATCCGATTCTGGCGCGGCTGCGGCAGGAGAAGTTTCTCAAAGTGCGGGACGAGCCGTCGGGCCAAGGGCCGATGCGGCGCTATTTTTCGCTCACGGCAATTGGCAAGGTGCGGCTTGCCGAGATGAACCATCACCTGAAAAAGATAGAACTCGCGATTTCCCAACTCAAATCCACACCAAGAAAGGACCCGGACAATGAACATACCCACTGATGTCAAAACAAGGATCGACAAGCACCTGCAAGCCGTTCGGGCCAATCTGAGCGACAAGGAGGAATCCGTTCAAAACGAGATCATGGAAGGGCTGCGGGATCATATCAACGAGGCGCTCACCCGGGGCGGGCAGCCGGTCACCACGGCAGCGGTGGAATCCATTCTAGCGACGATGGATGATCCTGCCAGCTATGCGGAAGAGCCGGCCATGGCCAGCGCATCGGCGGCGCGCGGGCGAAACGCGCGGGCCGGGAACCCATGGCTGTATGTTGCCTTGGCGTTTTTGTTGATCAACGGCATCGGGGTTTGGAAGCTCATCCAGATCGAGCGGAAAACGGGCACCGGCAACGGCGACCTGTCCGCCGGCAACGATCAGGTGGTGGTCCCGCATGTGGCCTCCGGCGTCAAGGCGGGCGTCCGCTACCCGGAGTCGGACAAGCCCGCCGCTCCCACGGCAACCGCTGCAGCCAAAGCGGCCGCCCCGGCGGAAGGCCGCTTCCGCAGCGTCGCCTTTTTGGAGAACCGCAATCCGGTGCTGCAACAAAGTGATCAGGAGTTGTCCTGGCAATTCAGCGCGGATGTGGTGGCGACGCCTGATGTCGAAAAGCCGTTGGTTGAGGCGCCGGTGAAAATCAGCCCGGAGGTTGCGGGTGAGTTTTTCTGGAAGTCGCCCAAACAACTGGTCTTCAAGCCCCGGAGTCCGTGGCAGCTTGACCAATCGTTCACTGCGGAATTGCCTCCCGGGCTCAAGGCCCTGGCCGGCGAGACCTATGAAGGCAACCGGTTTTGGAGATTCAGCACGGCCGGCTTTGAAGTGGAGAAATTCGCCCAGTCATCCAAGCGCGGGGCGTTTCTGTTCAACATGACCTTTTCGATGCCGGTCAAACCGGAATCGCTGTTGGAAAAACTCAAGCTCTTCTATCTGAATTCCAACGGCGAAAAGCTCCCGTTGCAATTGACGGTCCAGTGCGCCGCTGACGGCACCTCCGCCGCGATTCAAACGCCCATCGTCCCGGCCATCTCATTTGTCTGCGAGATCGATGCCAAGCTCCTGCCGCTGAAGTGGCCCGAAGGCACCCGCGGCAAGATCGAACGCAAACTGCAGAACTCCCAATTGTTATCGCTGGCAGCGGCAGCGCTCGACCCGCGGACCGGAGAAAAGCCGTCGGTCACGCTGGTGTTTTCCGAGGCTCCCGACGAGGCCGATCTAACAAAGTTTATCGAGCTCACACCGAAACTCGATATCGCCCTGTCAAGAACGCCGGGGCGCCCTGAAAAGCTGCGTCTCAGCGGCGATTTCGTGGCCGGCACCGCCTATGAAATCAAGGTGAAAAGCGGCCTGACATCCCGCAATGGCACCGTGCTTCCCTTCACCACAACGCGCAGCGTGGTGCTCACCAAGACGGCGGACACTGCGGCCGGCGGCGGGCCAGCCGCGCCCGGGCTCCCGTTAGAGCCGTTTGAATCGGTGGCGTTCCTATCCGGCCGTCAGGCAGTGCTCGAGGCGGGCAATCAGGAGTTGCGCTGGAAGTTCCCCTGCCCCGTGGCCGCCAAGGATACCATCGGGCAAACCCTCAAGGAGGCGCCTATCAAGTTGTCCCCGAACCTGGACGGAAGTTTCTTCTGGACCTCGCCTAACGAACTGGTCTTCAAGCCGAACCTGGAATGGGCTCTCAATCAATTCTACGAGGCACGTCTGGTCAGTGACCTCGTCAACCTCGCGGGAGCCAAGTATTCCGGCGTGCGCTTCTGGACGTTTTCCACCCCGGCGATGACGATCCGGGAAGCGAACCAGATGGGTGGCGGGCGCGGCTTCAGGTTTTCCGTGGGCTTTTCCATGCCACCGGATTCGGCTTCTTTGCTCAAGCACCTCAAAGTGTTCTGTTACAGTGCGGCGGGGACCAAGGACTACCTGCCGTTCGAATGTGAAATCAATAACTACAACCCGGTCAACAAGCTGGTGCATGTTGCCACCGCCCCGACCTGCAGGATTTACTTCGAACTTGAACCGGGATTCCGGCCGGCGAAATGGACGCACGGGATCACGGAGAAAGTCGAGGTGGCGGCGGTGATCTCCACGGTGCTGCGAGTCAACTCCGTGGAGCAGAGCGGCGGTGAGGAAAAAACCCCGTCCATCCGCCTGCAATTTTCAGAAAGCGTGGATGTGAAAAGCGCCGCCGCATTCATTGAAATCAATCCACCGGTGAAGTTCACCGTGCAACGGGAATCCGGCCGGGACAACACCCTGCGGCTGTACGGCCCGTTTGTTCCGCACCGGGACTATCAGGTCAAGGTCAAGGCGGGATTGGCCTCGGAGAAGGGGTTTGTGCTCGTCAATGAATCATCCAACGCGGTGACGATCACCCGTGCGGCGGCGTCACTGGGATTTGCGGGAGCGGGCGGTTACCTGTCGCCCGCCGGCACCCTGCTGGTTCCCATCACTTTTCAGAACATGTCCGCCTGCAAGGTCTCCGTGGCTCCGGTCATGGCCAGCAACCTCGTGTATTTCACCAGGCGCAACTCCGAGGATGCCACATACAACCTCCCCATCGAAGCCACTGACGACCCGGGGTTAGGGAAATCCGATGAGCAGGACTACGACGATGGATATTACAACCGGCGCAACAGCCGGGACATCGAGGATGTGATAGGCAATGTCACGACCAAGCAGATGAAACTTGCGGGAGCGTTGAATACGGAAGCCACGGCGTACCTCAATCTGCATGACTTCACCAAAACAAAGGGTGCCTATCTGGTGCAGATCAGGGGCCTGGATGCGGAGAATCCCAACTCTTACCGGCGGCACCTGTCGGACAGCCGCTTGGTGGTGGTCACCGATCTGGGGATCTCCGCCAAATGTTCCAAGACCCATGTGTTCGCCTGGGTTTGCTCACTTAAGGATGCGAAGCCTGCGGGCGGTGTGGAAGTCACCGCTTATTCATCTAACAACCAATTGATCGCCAAGGCGGTGACCAATGCCGACGGAGTTGCGGCCATTCCATGCAACGAGGATGAGAAAAACACAACCCCGTTCCTGATCACCGCGAAGCTGGCGGATGATTTGTCGTATCTGCGGCTCGATGAGAATGATCTGACAACCGACAACCCGGAATCGACGCGGGATTACCTGTCGCTTGGGTGTGAGGCCTTCCTGTTCACCGATCGCGGGATTTTCAGGCCGGGCGAAACCCTGCATGCCAGGACCTTGATTCGGAACGCGGACTTCGCCGCGCCCGCGCCCTTCCCCGTGGTATTCCAAATCATCAAACCCGACGGGCGCCTGTTCAAGGAACTCACCGCCATGCCCAATGCCTTCGGAGCCGCCGAGATCGACACGGTCATGCCTGACTACCTGCCCACGGGACGCTATACGCTCCGGCTGCGGGTGCCCCAGGCGAAAGAGGACATGGGAACCACGACATTTTTGTTGGAAGACTTTGTTCCGCCGCAAATCCGGGTGTCGGTGACGACCGAACAGGAGCGGGTCAAAGCGGACGAGGATATCAAGGTGGGCATCTTCGCGGAACATCTCTTCGGTGCCCCGGCTGCCGGGCTCAAGGCCAACATCAAATGCATCTACACCCCCGTTGCATTCGCGCCCAAGCAATGGCGCGACTATCAATTCGGCGCCGAGACCGGCAGGAATTGGGGCGCGCGGGAGGACAAGGCATTCGCCATGAAGCCTCAGGACATCGACAACCTGGTGCTCGACGAGGAAGGAAAAGCGACGGCGGAAATCGCCAGCGACATCCCGGCCCATGCGCCCGGACCGATTCAGGCGCTGGTGCAGGCATCGGTGTTTGAGCAGGGCGGCCGGGCCATCACCGCCACCAAAGCCACCGTCATCGACCCCTATCCGTTCTATATCGGCATGAAACGGCCCAACGCCGGTTCCTGGCTCAAGAGCGGTGACAACCACAAGCTGTCCGTCATCACCGTGCGACCGGACGGCGAGGCGTTCAAGCCGGAGAAACCGCTCGCCGTTAGACTCTCACACATCGACTGGAACTATAGCTACAAGCGAACCCCGGGCGGAGGCTACAACTATGAGGCCCATCAGGTGGTCACCCTCCTCAAGGAAGAGAAGCTGGATCTGTCGTCGGGCGCCGCGGAGTATGCGTTTGTCCCCGCCGGTTATGGTCAGCACGAGCTATCGTTCACCGATCCCCAATCCGGATCGACCACCTCGTTTGTCTTCTATGCCTCCGCCTACGAGCAATCGTGGAGCACGACCCAACGGGACCGGCCGGACAGCCTCACCCTCAAGCTGGACAAACCGGAATACCTGATAGGCGACACGGCCAAGCTGACCATCCAAGCGCCGTTTTCGGGCACCGCGCTGCTGACGATTGAATCCAACAAAGTTCTGCAGAGCCGGGTGATTTTCCTGGAGAAGAACACTGCGGAGGTCGATGTGGAGGTCAAGGATGGCTATGCGCCCAATGTTCATTGCACGGTATCGGTCATCCGTCCGGCGGTGGCGGAATCCGTGTGGAAGGGTCATCGCGCGTTCGGATCGCTGCCGCTCAAGGTTTCGCCGCGCAACCACCGGATTCATGTCGCATTGGAAACGCCCCAGACGATCCTGCCGCAAAGCAAACTCAAGACGCGGGTCCTGCTCAAGGACGACGCGGGCCAACCGGTCGATGGCGAAGTGACGCTGGTGGCCGTCGATGAGGCGATCTGCATGCTCACTTCATTCAAGACCCCGGCTCCCCTCGCCTGGTTGTATGAACTGCGGCGGCTGGGCGTGGACTCCCACGATGTGTATGCCGAATTGATGGAGGTGTTTGACGCGTCGGTTCTAACAAAGAACTCGCACCCTGGCGGTGATGGCTCGGAAGATGCCGATGCGGCGGAGCGCCTGACCAAGCGTTTGAATCCCATCAAAGCGACGCGCTTCAAACCGGTTTCACTGTGGGCGTCGAAGATTGCGGTGACCCGCGGCGTGGCCGAGGTGGAGATGGATGTGCCGGAGTTCACCGGGGAGCTGCGCATCATGGCGATCGCCTGCAACGCGCGGCAATTGGGCAGCGCGCAGGGCGTGGTCAAGGTGAAGCGGCCGCTGATCGTGCAGCCCTCGCTGCCGCGTTTTCTCGCCCCCGGGGATGAATGCCTGATGGATGTCACGGTGTTCAACGAACTCGGCAAGGACATCACCGCCAAGCTCCAGATCACCTGCGGCGGACCGCTTTCCACCAAACTCAGCGAGCAATTCATCGAGATCAAGAAGGGAGCCTCCGCTTCCGTCGCGATTCCGATGGTCGCGGGCAAGCTGCCGGGCAAGGCCTTGTGCACCGTGAGTTGCGAGGCCGAGTCGGTTAGATTTTCCGACACGATTGAAATCGCGGTGCGTCCGCCCGTTTCGGCGGAGGTCATTGCGGATTCCGGATCGCTGGCGGCGGGCAAGAGCGTGGAGATCCGCGCGCCCGCCAATTGGTTGCCGGAGTCCGTGCTGCGCCACGTGCAGGTATCCAAGGAACCGACGCTCGAACTGGGCCAGGGGCTGCAATACCTGATGCGTTATCCATACGGCTGCATCGAGCAGACCACCTCCGGGGCGTTCCCCTTGCTGTATCTGCCGGACCTGGCCAACCGGACTTTTGACAAGAACATGGGCCGCGATCATGTCAGGGACTATGTGATGTCCGGGGTGTGGCGGATTCTCTCGATGCAACAGGCCAACGGTGGATTTTCCTACTGGCCCGGCTCCAATGATCCGTGCCCGTGGGGAACGAGCTATGCGACCCATTTTCTCATTGAGGCAAAGAAGGCCGGTTACGAAATTCCGCAAGGGTCGCTGGATCGGGCGTTGAAAGCGCTGCGCGCGGGGTTGGATACGGAGGCATCCGCAACCCCCATCCCCATTCGCAGCTACGACGAGCGGGCCTACGCCTGTTATGTCCTGGCCATCGCCGGTGAACCGGAACACGCATGGCAGGCCAGGATGTTGGAGATGACGGACAAGCTGTCCTACTACGCCAGGCTGATGAACGCTTCCGCCCTCCTCGTTCAGGGCGAGCCCAAGCGCGCGCTGCCCATGCTCAAGGAACTCGGCCTGCCGGGCGCGGGCGGGCGCGACCAGGGCGGCTGCTTCAACAGCGCCAACCGGAATGCGGCGCTGCTGCTGTCCGCCTGGCTCGACATTGATCCTAACAACGACGCCGTCATCAAGCTCGTCCAATTCCTGAGCAAGGCAAAAATCAACGGCTACTGGGGCACCACCCAGGACAACGCGATGGCACTCATGGCGCTGGGCAAATACGCCCAGCGGATCAAACGGGATTCCATCGAGTTCAAGGGGATGATCAGCCTGCCCAACGGCACCACCGAATCGTTTGATCAAACCAAGGACCGCAAATGGGAGATTGCCCGCGACAACACTGGCGTTGTCACCCTCACCAACCAGGGGCCGGGCAACCTCTTCTATTCATTCCAAGCCGAAGGCGTGCCCATCGATTCAGCCGAATACTATCAAAAGCTCGCCGCCAGGAACCAGGGCATGAGCGTGGTGCGGGAGTGGCTCGATGACGCGGGCAACCCGCTCGATATCACACAGATCAAACAAAACGATCTGGTGGTGGCCAGGATCACCCTCAATCCGAACGGCCACAGCTATGAGAACATCGCCATCGAGGACCTGCTGCCGGCCGGCCTGGAAATCGAAAACCCGAATCTGGATACCGCGCAATCGCTGACATGGGTCAAGGACAAGTTCGATTGGTGCGCACGCAGGGACATCCGGGATGACCGCATTCTGCTCTTCACCCGGCCGGTTTCCGAACAGTCGGTCTTCTGTTATCTTGCGCGTGCCGTGACCCCGGGCAAATACGTGGTCCCGCCGGTTTCCGCCGAGTGCATGTATGACCCGGATGTCAGGAGCGTCACCAGCCAGTCCGAAATGACCATCACCAAGTGAACGCCGCCTTGTCCATCAGATGGATGCGCCGCAACGGACGGCGCATCCTGTGGTTCGCCTCGGCCGCGGTGGCCGCGCCCATCACGGCCTTCGCGGCCTTGTGGCTGATGTTCCCGTTGCAGAAGGATGCCCTTTACGCGATTCCGGCCAGCGTCAGTTGGTGTGACCGCGACGGGGTGCCGCTGCGCGTCCGCTTGTCCAACGGGGATTTCGACAGCACTCCAACTTATATCTATCAAAGCGACGACTGGATTGCCAAGGCCGTGGTGGCCGCCGAGGACCAGCGGTTTTGGAGTCATCGCGGCGTGGATGTCCGCGCGGTGGCGCGCTCGCTCAAACAAACGGCCACCTCGCTGCGCCGGGTCTCCGGGGCCTCGACCGTGTCGATGCAACTCGTCCGCTTGTCCTGCCCGCGGCCACGGACATTGCTGACCAAGGGCATCGAGGCGTTCCGGGCCTTGCAAATGGAGCGCCAATTGACCAAAGCGCAAATCCTCTCACTCTATCTGAACCGTGCCCCGTTCGGCGCCAACCTGGTGGGCATCGAAGCCGCATCCCGCAGGTATTTCGGCAAAGGCGCCCACGATCTGAGCCTGGGCGAGGCGTCATTGCTCGCGGGAATCCCCCAATCCCCGACCCGCTTCAATCCGGTTAGATATCCTGGCGCCGCGAAGAAGCGCCAGGCCTATGTACTGCAACGCATGGCGGCCTGCTCCATGGTCAGCCCGGAGCAAATGGACAATGCGCTCGCGCTGCCCCTGCGGTTCCGCCCCAATCGCTATCCATTCCTCGCCCCCCACTTCTGCGACATGGTGACCCGCCGCGCGCCCGCCGCCCCCCCCGCGGTGCGCACCACCCTCGATCTGGCCTTGCAGCAAGCCATCGAGGAATCGCTGGCGAAATACACCCCAACCCTGCGCGAGGAGGGCATCCGCGGCGGGGCCGTGGTCGTCTTGGATGCGCGGACGAGCGAGATTCTGGCCATGGTCGGCTCGCCTGATTTCAGGGCGAGGTCCAAGGGCGCGCAGGTCAATGCCGCCGTCGCGCCGCGCTCGGCGGGCTCCACGCTCAAGCCGTTCGCCTATGCGGTGGCGATGGACCGCGGGCTGCTCACCCCGTTGCGGGTGCTGTATGACATCCCCCAAAGCTACTCCGACTATGACCCTGCGAACTTCGACAAGACGCATTGCGGTGTCGTGTCGGTTAGGGATGCGCTGATCCAGTCGCTGAACCTGCCCGCCATCGATGTGGAAAAGCGCATCGGCCAGCCGTTGTTTCACGCCAGGCTCCGGGAGCTCGGGCTGCACACTCTAACCGAACCGGCCGACCACTACGGCCTCGGGCTGGTGCTCGGCAACGCGGAAGTGACCCTGCTGGATCTAACCAACGCCTATGCCTGTTTTTCCCGCAGCGGGATTTACCTGCCCTATCGGACGACACCCGCCGCGCCGCCCCCCGGCAGCCGCTTGTTTTCCGCCGAGGTATCCTGGTTGATCTCCGACATTCTGGGCGGCGACGAGCGCGCCATGGACTCCTCAGGCACCGTCGCCGACATCCGCATCCCGCGCCTGGCTTGGAAGACCGGAACCTCCTCAGGCTTCCGCGACGCATGGACCATCGCCTACAATCCGGATTATGTGATCGGCGTCTGGTTGGGGAATCCGGATGGCAGACCCTCCCGGTTCCTCGTGGGCCGAAAGGCGGCCACCCCGGTCGTGTGGGACATCTGCCGGCGGCTTTACCCCGCGGGAACCGGCCCGTGGTTCGCCAAACCCGCCACCATCGAAGACCGCGAGGTGTGCGCCCTTTCGGGTCAGGCGCCCTCCCCTAACTGCCAGGAGAAAATCCACGATCACGCCATCGCCGAGGTCAGCCGCTACGAAACCTGCGAGGTCCATCGGTTAGGCACGCAAGCGGTTTGGCCGGTGCAGGTGGAGGCCTATCTGAAAAGCCGCCGGACCGCTGGACGCGGCACGGCGACGAACGAACTGGTCATCACCTCTCCCGCCAACGGCAGCGCCTACCTCTTCATGCCCGACGCAGACCAGCGGGAATTCCAGCGCATCCCGTTCACCGCCAAGTCCGCCGACGCCGCGGCGGACCTGCATTGGTTCGTCAATGACAGCTATATCGGCGCATCCAAATCCGGCGACACGGTGTTCTGGCCCCTGAGCAAAGGCAGCCACCGGGTCGTGTGTTCCGACACCCGGGGCGCCAACCGCTGTGTCCGCATTTCGGTCAAATAGCATGGGCCGCCCTTGCGCACGACGACAGGAATGTCGTCGCTCCTTAGGTGTGGCGCGGAAGCGCTGAGGAGCCACCACATTCCTGTGGTGGGTGAGGATGCTTGGTGCAGCTCTGCGCAGGGACGGCCCTTCCGCACGACGACAGGAATGTCGTCGCTCCTTAGGTGTGGCGCGGAAGCGCTGAGGAGCCACCACATTCCTGTGGTGGGTGAGGATGCTTGGTGTATCACTCGGTTAGAATGGCACCTCAACCCGGGGATATTTCCCCAGAGCGGAAAATATTTCTTGCATCGATCTGAATGCGGTACAACGGTAACAGCATCGATATGGCAACCGTAACCGTTTCACCCAAATTTCAGATCGTCATCCCGAAGGATGTCCGCAACAGGCTGACCATGGCACCAGGCGACAAAATCGAGGTGATCCAGCTTGAGGGCCGGATCGAACTCATGCCTGTCCGCTCGGCAAGATCCCTGAAAGGCTTTCTGAAGGGACGTAAGAATACATTCCAACGAGAGAACGACCGATGCCTAGCGTAGTGGATTCTTCTGGATGGATTGAGTTCTTTGTCGGTGGCTCCAATGCAGATCGTTTTGAGAAGGTGATCGAGAATACCGAGGATCTCGTCGTGCCCGCAATTTCAATCACTGAGGTCTACCGCTGGGTCCTCCGGGAATCGAGCCAGACGGACGCTCTCACTGTTGCCGCGCTGATGAGGCAGGGCAAGATCATCCCTCTTGATGAGCGGCTTGCAGTGGTGGCGGCTGAAGTGAGCCATCGACATCGCCTGTCGCTTGCGGACGGAATCATTTACGCAACCGCTCTTGAGACGTCGGCAAAACTGTTGACTCAAGATGCAGACCTCGAGGGTCTGCCGGGAGTCACCTACGTGCCGCATCCCGCCAGAAAGCGCTAACAATCGCCGCTGCCGACCGGCAGAAGCTCAATAGGTTCAACCTCAATCACCCCGACCTGACCCGGCGGCAAAGCAGAGGCGGACTTGCATGGGTTCGTCAATGGCAGCTATATCGGCGCATCCAAATCCGGCGACACGGTTTTCTGGCCCCTGAGCAAAGGCAGCCACCGGGTCGTGTGCTCCGACACCCGGGTTGCCAACCGCTGTGTCCGCATTTCGGTCAAATAGCAGGGACGGCCCTTGCGCACGACGACAGGAATGTCGTCGCTCCTTAGGTGTGGCGCGGAAGCGCTGAGGAGCCACCACATTCCTGTGGTGGGTGAGGATACTTGGTGCAGCTCTGCGCAGGGACGACCATGCGCATCGCGGATCAGAGGCCCTCTTCCCGCAGCCTGTGGGCAGCTTCCCCCCGGTACGACGAAAATTTCCGAGCCCCCTGAAAAATCCATGTTGACTCAGGCCGCATGCGAGCTTAGCTGTCCGCCGTCACATACTATACCAAAGTATAGTTTCGCCATTGTGACCGGACTTAGAAACCCACCTCGTCACGGTCACGGCCCGTAGCCAGCCACGCCGGAAACCCCTGTTTACCACTCGAAAAACAACCCCATGAAACGCAAATCCACATTCCGTCTTGCCCGCACCGGTGCCTGCGCCGGCTACCTGCTCGCCGTGTCCATCGGCGCGCTCCTGTCCGCCGGTCCGGCGCTGGCCGAAGTGATCAATGGCATCAACTTCATCCAACCGGTGGCCGTCACTGCCGTGGGCACGTCTGCGTCCCCCGGGGTGCAGACCATCTCGGGTCCGTTGACGGCCATGATCGATGGTTCGGGCATCACTCTCGGCAGCGGCTATTGCAGCACGGCTGACACGGATGAATTTGCGGCCTCCAGCAGCACCACGGATTTTGCCATCATCTTCGATCTGGGTGCCTTGTACGACCTGAGCTCGGTGCACATCTGGAACGGCAACTACGGGATCGACACCAACAAGGCGGGCCCCGCGCGGGATGTGTGGATCAGCACCTCGGCCAGCCTCACCAACACCACGAATGGCAGTGGTTGGGCGGTTTTCTCCGCGCCGGTCGACGCGCCAGCCAAGTACACCCTCGACAACAACCAGAATGCGGCGCTCCAGGGCGTGCCCACTTACACGGGCAAGGACTACTCGTTGGCGACCACCGGCATGGTCCGCTATGTCATGTTCAATTTCCACGGTGCCGGGGCTAACAGCTACTACACCTCTCGTAATGACACGAATTCGCTGTCTCTCTCCGAAGTGCGCTTCCAAGTGAAAACCGCGACCCCCGCCGTGTGGTCGGCCGCGGCCACCAACACTTGGGACACCGCCAGCAACTGGTCGGGCGCGGTCGTGCCGGGTGCGGCGGATACCGTGCTGTTCAACGGAACCGACACCTATGCCCCGCTGGGAGCCGTCGCCTTGGCGGTGCCGCAAACCGTGCTCAACCTCACCTTTGACAGCGCCTCGGCCCGGGCCTACACGCTCGGCACCCTCGGTGGCAATGCCCTGACGCTGGCCAGCGGCGGGACGCTCCAAACCACGACCAGCGTGACCACCGCCCAAACGATCAACGCCCCGTTGGTCATCGAGGGTTGGGACACCGTTGCCAGCAACGCCACCAGCAGTGCGGCCACCCTCACCCTTGGTGGCGCGGTCAGGGGCGGCGCGAGCGCCACGGGCAACATCGTGCTCACCCTCGCCGGCAGCAACACCGGCAACAACCGCATCAGCGGCGATATCAGCGACGGCCTGGCCACCCCGCTGGCCCTCATCAACACCGGCAGCTGGACACTCTCCGGCACCAACACCTACAGCGGCGGCACCACGGTGGGCGCGGGCACCTTGTGGGCCACCAAACTCGCATCCCTGCCGGGTCTAAGCACCCCGGGAAAAATCTCGGTGGCCAGCGGTGCCACCCTCGCAGTCAAGGCCGGCGGGGTCGGCGAATTCGGCTCGGTCGACCTCGGCGATCTCGTGTCCAACGGCACTTTTAGCTCCGGGGCCATTCTGGCGCTGGACACCAGCAGTGGCGACTTCACCGCCAGCGCCAAGCTTTACAAGCCCGGCCTCGGCCTCACAAAACTGGGTGCCAACAAGCTGACCCTCACCGGCAGCGGCAACAGCCTGACGGGTCCGTTGACCATCAGCGGCGGCAGTGTTGAGATCGCCGGTTCGGGACCGTATGGCAACGGCAGTGCCTATATCAACAGCGGTTCCCTGCTCAAATACGCCAGCACCTCGGATGTGTCGATGATTCTCTCGGGTGGCGGCGATTTCATCAAGGACGGCAGCAGCAAGGTGACCATGAATTCATACACCGGTTTCACCGGTTCCATCATGGTCAAGGGCGGCACGCTGGATGCCGGCGACAACCAATCGGGCCGGGATATCACGACCCACAACCTGACCCTCGACGGTGGCTCTCTGTCATGGACTTGGGGTAACGCGACTTTTGCCAGCCCGTTCACCGTCGGCACCGCCGGCGCCACCCTGACCAACAACGCGGGCGGCGGCAACTTCAGTTCGACCAGCCCCATCCTCTTTGCCGGCACCGGCGACCGGACCTTGACTTTCGCGGGCAACTCCGGCGGCGCGATCTTCACGCCGGTTCTCAACGACCCCACCGCGGGCAAGACCAGCCTCAGAACCACGGGTGGCACGTGGACGCTCAATGGCTCTAACACCTTTACCGGCACCACCACCATCAGCGGCGGCCAACTCACGCTCGGCAAGGTGCAGGCCTTGAACGGCGGCATCGCCTACCTGACCCCGGCCAATATAACGGTCGCATCCGGAGCCACCCTGGCCCTCCCGCTCGGGCTGGCCGCCTCGGGATATTTCGGCGTCAGCGAGATCCAAACCGCCCTCGATGCCTCCCACCTCGGAGCCAGCACACCCACCACCGGCATGTTGCCGGGCAGCAAGCTCGCCTTCGACACGACCACCGCACCGCTCGCGCTTGCCCCCGATATTGCCGCGACCACGCGGCCGACCTTCACCTACAATGCCGTGCTGGCCGACCCCGGCCCGACCAGCAAATTCAACTTGCTCAAGACCGGCTGGGGCACGCTGGTGCTCGACCAAGCCAACACCTTTAGCGGCACCATTGACATCCAAGGGCCGACTGGAGGTGGTCCCGGCTATAACAATTCCCAACAACACAGCAACCTGCAGGTGGGCAATGCCAATGCCCTCGGCACCGGCACTGTGGCCTTCAGCACCAATGGCGGCCAACGCCGGGTGACCCTCGACCTGCATGGCTTCAGCGTGACGGTCGCCGGGCTGAGTTCGCCGGCCGGCAATGGCGGCGGTGGGTATGGCTTCGGCAACTTTGTCGCCAACTGGGCCAATGATACCAGCACCTCCGTGCTCACCGTCAACAATGCGGTCGATAATGTTTACGAAGGCCAGTTGATGAATGGCTATGGCACCGGGGTGCTGGCTCTAACCAAAGACGGCAACGGCATGCTGACCCTCACCAACGGGGGGTCCAACTTCTCCGGTCAGTTGACGATCAAAAATGGCACGCTGGCCACCGGCGCGATCAGCAACGTCAGCACCGACAGCGCGCTGGGCAACAGCGCGCTGGCCGTGATCATGGGCAGCAGCGGCAGCACCGGCACCTTGCGCTACATCGGCGGCAGCACCACCAGCAACAAACCGTTCACGATTGCCAGCGGCGGCACGGCCGGCTTCCTAATCGATGACAGCAGCACCAACACTCAGGTGCTCACGCTCAGCGGCGCGATCGACGGCACTGGCGACCTGCTCAAGAGCGGCCCCGACACGCTGGTGCTCGCTGGAACCAACACCTATACCGGCACCACCACGGTCAAGGGCGGCATCCTATCGCTCGCCGGCACCAGCGCCACCACCGGCGCGACCACGGTGACCACCGGCACGCTCCAACTCGACTACAGCACCCAGGACAGCAGCAAACTGGCGAATGGCGCGGGGCTCACGCTCACCAGCGGCACGCTCAATCTATCCGGCGGCAGCCACACCGAGGTGGTGGGCTCCACCACACTCAATGCCGGCATCTCCGCCATCACGCGCAGCAGCGGCACGGCCGTGCTCCGCATGAACGAGTTTGTCCGCAACGCCAAGGGCATCATCACCTTTGGCGCGGCAGGCATCGCCGAGACGCTCACCCTCAACACCCATGGCATCCTCGGCACTTATGCCACGGTGCTCGATGATTGGGCGACCTCGCTGGCCACCCAGACGCCCGCGACCACCGCGTGGGATTCCACTAACAACACGATCAACCTGGGAGCCCAGACCAATGGCAATTCCGTGACCTTTTCCGGTGACATCCCCGGCGGCCTAACGGCAGGCACGCTTTACTACGTGGTGGGGGCCTTTGGCTCGGGCTTCAACGTGGCCGCCACGCCCGGCGGCGCGCCGCTTGACATCACCAGTGACGGCACCACCGCCACGGTGAAAATCGCCGGGGCCATCAGCGCCTACACGGGCTATACCGACATCCCCGTCCTCGGCAGCACCCTTGCCGATGGTCCGACCAGCAATGTCCGCATCGTGGCGGGTGGCAGCGGCTCCTCCATTGTGCTGGGCGCGGCGACCACCACCGTCTACACCCTGCTGCAGAGCGCCGCCACCGCAGCCACCGTCAATACCGCGGGCAAGACCCTGCGGACCAATGCCATCATGCTCGGCAGCGGAGCCCAATCCCTGACCTTCGGGATCAACGCCGGTGATGGATTCCTGCAACCCGCCACCGCCGGCGGTGAGTTGGCGCTCATCAACAACTCCGCCAGCGTCTTTCTAACGGTCAATGCCTGCCTTGCGGACAACACCTCGACCTCCACGCTCATCAAGTCGGGTGCCGGCAAAGTGGTGCTGGCCGCAGCCAACACGTTCAGCGGCGGCATCGACTTGGTGGCCGGCACCCTGACCCTGGCCAACCCCGGCAGCACGGCGGGCGCATCCGCCCTTGGCACGGGCCCGCTGACGATTTCCGCGGGCACCACTCTCGACAGTTTCAGTCCCGCCGCTTACACCACGAACAACGCGATTGTCATCAATGGCGACTTTACGTACGGGGGCACCGTCGGCCTCGATCTCGGCACCGGCAGCGTGTCGCTGGGAACGGCGCCCGGGACCTCGCGAACGATCTCGACCTATGCCCTCGCGACCACTGACGGCAATTCCTTGGTGCTTGGCGGCGTCATCAGTGATGGCAGCAGCGCCAACAGCCTGAACAAGGCAGGCTTGGGCTTCCTCACCCTCACCGGCACCAACACTTACGCCGGCCTCACCACCATCAGCGCCGGCACGCTCGCGGCTAACAACATTGTCGTGAGCGGCGGCGGCAGCAGCCTGGGCAATGCCACCAGCCCGGTTATTCTGGGGGATGCGGGCAACCGCGGCGCTCTCTCCTACATCGGGGGGGCAACCAACTTCACCCGCGGCTTCAGCATCAGCAACGGCGGCGGCACCCTTACCAACGCGGGATCCGGCCTGCTGACCGTCAGCGGCGGCATCGCGATCAACGTGGATGCGAATTTCACCGTCGGCGGTGCCACTCAAGACATCGATATTTCAGGCATCATCAGTGGCAGCAACAGCAGCCTCACCAAGAGCGGCTATGACCTCGTCACCCTCAGTGGCGCCAACACCTACACCGGCACTACCACCGTGGGCGGCACCGTGAGCACCGCCCTTCAGGGTTCCTTCAACGCAGGCGGTGGCACGCTGCGGGTCACCGGCAGCCTCAACGGCACCAGCGGCACCGGTCTGAATTTCACCGGCAGCGGCACCTTCACTGTCAGTGAGGCCGACGGCGTGAGCCAGGGCATGGGCGCGCTCAGCTTCTCCGGTGGCGAGGGCAAGGTGCAATCCATCAACAATGGCGGCAACAGCCTGCTGTCCTTCAGCAGCTTCAACGTCACCCGCAATGTCGGCAGCACCGGCAACTTCGTCGTCACCAATGGCACCAACGGCACCGACAACGCGATCCTTCTCGCTGGCGTCCCCGCCGGCTTCATCAACCGCGGCTTTTTCTTCGGCGGTGACAGCTACGCCTACATGAACTCGGCCGGCGGCTACGTCCGCGGCATCAACTACGGCGTCGATGCCCTGACCGCCATCACGGCGGGCGGCACCAGCGCCGCCAGCATCGATCATCTGCAGGTCACCGGCAACATCACCGCCGAGACCTCGGGGGCCATCTTCAAGACACTCCTTTTCAACGGGGCCCCCAACTTCACCCTGGCTCCCGGCGCCGTGCTCGGCGGCCTGCTACAAAATGGCTTTGGCATCATCAAAACGGGCGGCGGCACGACCACCCTCAGCGGTGGCGTCTTCCTGGCACCCTACGGCAGCAACACCAACCCCGATGACAACACGGCGGACATCATCCTCCGCGTGGCGGGAGCCACCGATACGCTGGTCATCAACACACCGCTGCGCAAGCAAGCCACCGGCAACAACGTCAACGCCCTGGCCAAACAAGGACCCGGCAATCTGACACTGGCAGGAAATAACAATCTTTCCGGCATGCTGATGGTGGACGGCGGTGGCACGGTGTCGCTCACCGGCAAGAACGTTTTTGCCAACGCCTTCAGCATTGGAACCAATTCGGCGGGCAACAACCTGAACGTCAGCGGCGTGGGAACATTGACCACCTCAGTCAGCAACACTCTCTATATCGGGGCCGGCACCTTTGGCAATAACTCGCTGGATGTCTCGACACCTGCCGGCGGCAATTCGCCGTCACTCAAAACCTATTCTCTCCTGTTGGGTGGCTTTTCTTCCAACAACAGTCTGACCTTGCGCAACGGGGCGCAGTACAGACATCAATATACCAGCGGCAATTCGTTGTGGAACATCGGCTTTGGTGTGGGTGCCGATTCCAACTCCCTTGTCATCACCGGCGCCGGCACCTTGCTAACCCGGATCTCTGGCAGCGGCTCGACCCTAACGATCGGCTACGGCGGCAACAACAACAGTCTGACCTTGAGCGCGGGAGCCCTCCTGTTCGCCAAGCGGATCATCGTGGGTCGGGGTGCCGGATCCAACAACAACTCCGCCACCATCACCGGCGTCGGCACCTTCATCGACAACACATACAACCAGCTTGAATTCACCGTCGGCGGTTCGACCAGTTCGATCAGCGGTTCGACCAATGCTTCAGGCAATTCCTTCACCACGGCAGACCAGGCCGTCGTCCTGCTTGACAACAGCGGAGGCGAGAACAAAAGGCCTTGGTCCATTGGAGGCGGCAACGGCTGCAACAACAATGCCGTCGTGATCACCGGTCTCGGTTCGCAAATGCGCATCAACCATGTGCAGCCGTGGGCCATTGGCGGAAATATTCAATCGTGGGTTATTGATGGAATTACCACAAACAACGTCATCACCGATTCCTACGCCAAGGGCAACCATCTGGATATCCTGAGCGGTGGCTCGCTCACGTTCACGACGGGGACGCCGAGCGGCACCTCCATCTATCTGATGGGGGTGGATTCCGCCTTCAATCTGGGCAATGGCACGGGCATCAGCACGGCCCGGATTGGTGCCACCTCGTCGTTTGTCCCGGGCGTCTATCTGAAGAACCCGGACGCAAAACTCAACTTCAACAGTGGCCGGCTCATTGCGGGCAGCCCGGGGGCGCTCGTCTCCGGTTTGGGCACGATGGTGCTCAATGGCCCGGCCTATATCACCACCGCCCAGGCCGACTCCAGCATCTCGACGGCCATCAGCGGCAGCGGCAGCCTGATCAAGGAAGGCAGCGGTTTGCTCACCCTCTCAGGGGCCAACAGCTATAGCGGCAGCACCTTTGTCAATCAAGGCACGCTGGCCTTGGATTACACCGTGGCGGAAAGCAAGTTGGCCGACACCAGCACCCTGACCTTGGGTGGCGGCACTCTCGACCTCAAGAACGCGGCCGGGTTATACATTGAAAGCATCGCCGCCACCACGCTCAACGCGGGGCTAAGCAATATCACCCGCACGGGTGGCAATTCGATCCTGCGCCTGAATGCCATCACTCCGGGTGTGGGCATCGTCAACTTTGGAGCGGCCAGCATAGCCAGCACCAGCAGCGGCGTCGACGACAACAGTCTCTTCGGAGCATGGGCCACGGTGGGCGGCGCCAATTGGGCGTGGACGGACGGCATTGAGGATGTCGTTGGCAGTGGGAATTTCCGCATCCTTGCCTTCCCGGACGCCGGCTACACCAATATCAACGCGCTAGGCGGCACGCTCACCGGCGATATTACCACCAACGTGAGGATCAATGGCGCGGGCACGAGTGGCAGCATAACCTTGGGGACCAGCACAACGACCGTCAACACGCTGCTGCAAAACACCACCACCGCCGCCACGATTGCGCTCGCAGCGGGCAATATCCTAGCCACCAATGGCAT
>CAIKDP010000183.1 GCA_903826205.1 Akkermansiaceae bacterium | reverse complement strand
GCCCTTCGACATCGACATTGACTATGTTCGCAACGCCATCATCGGCACCGCCTCGCCGGTGCTGGGCGTCATCACGTCCTATCAGGAGCAGATCGAATGGCACCTGCGGGCCGCCTCGCTCGTGGTCGGTTTGTTGGTCGGCATTCTGTCACTGGTGAGCATGATCAGAAAATTGCGGCGTTTGTAGAGTACGTTTGGGCGATGGCAGTCGCGGGGTTGAATATGCTAGTTAGTAGGCTGAGACGCCTAAGACCGGTTGCCATCCGCAGGTTCGGCAGGACAACTATTTTCAAAGATGGCGTCTGGCAAGCTGGCTTTTTGCTCATCTGTAAACTGCAGAACATAACTTCTAAATGTCCCGTCAAGAAACGGTCCTTCCTCGATCAGAAATTTTCCTTTCTCGGCGAAAAACAACGGATTTATGTCTCGCCTGACAATGTCTGAAAACCAATTTGCAGCTTTCGTTGCTTCGTGGATTAACTGAAAACATTCCTGCTGCCATTGAGTAAAGCGTAGAAGGTCGGCATCATAGTTGGGATTCCATCCTCCTTCCGAATAGAATCTAATTGCAAACCACGACTTTTCTTGTTTCACCGCGTGCTTCAGAAATGTTTCAGATGCCTTATGGGCAAGGCGAGCGAGAGTGATTGCTGACCGTTTCAGTTCGTCGAATTCTGGTGGCCAAATTGCGCCCATGAGCTTCTGAACGCAGGAATAGATGTCCTCGCCCAAACCGTCGGGCCATGAGGTATCGGGCGAAAGAGCGAAGCTTGTCCACTCCGACCATGATTCCAATCTAAGCAATGTAACTACGGAATCAATGATTGATGACACAATCAGCTCGTTTGCCCGAGCATTCAGGTCAGAGACAGAACTCAGCGATTCTCTTACCCAAAGCTCATGCGTGGACTTAGTTTGGTATAGTCTTTCTATCGGCCAGTCGGACTCATTCTTGTCGATTTCCGTGTGATGTGTTGGGCAGAGTAAAACTAGGTTGTGGTATGTGTTCCGCTCGTCGAGCAGCAATGGACTATTTCCTCTAGGCGCGGTCGGCAACTCTCCTACAATGTGTGCCTGCTCGCCAATGACATATGAGTTATTGGAATTTACGGCTTCGTGTGATAGCTCAATACGACAGATGGCGCATCTACTGCCCGATCTTCCCCATAATAACTTTATGTCTTTTTGTGTGATGCTCATTGTTTGATGTGATGTATTAGGCCGAACGCCATAGTTTCCATACTAGAATGCCCAGCGGTCAAACGGGGCTGAGTTTCGTGCGAAGTGACTGGTTAGGAAATCCTCTCAAGTATTAAATCCAACTCATGCTTGATGAACTCTGCGCAAGCCAGTGATCGCTTGCTGAATGTCTGCTGGCACGTCACGCCTGCAACGGTGGAATAATGTCCCACGGAGAAATACGAGTCAAAAAACCAGCCTTCGCATCGCTTGTCACAGGAATAAGCGGCCCAATCATCGATCATCTGCGGGTGGTTCTCCAGATGCTGCTGAATCACGGTCACAGTGACAGCATTACTAGCAGTGTCGTAACCTGACTCCGCCAATAGACGAACGATAGAGACATCGCCACGCCTGTGAAAATCGGCGGGGATACAGCACACCCTCTCAACGACATCTTGGACTCTCCGTAAGGTCAAAGCACAGTACAGTTCTAACATTGTTATTGGGTGACCAGTCGCCTTTGGGAGGATAAGTCAGTCTGGTCGTCAAGCAGGCGTGAATCTGACCCGAAAGGGCAGGATTCATCCGCTATGGCGTCGTTCAGTGGTTGCATGTCCACAATCAGGCACTTTCGTGCCTCGGTTGCAAGCAAATCTGCTCTCGCAGGATAACCGGAATTCGTGTGCGGAGCACCACTGCGTTGACACCGCCCCCCGGTCACCATGAAAGCACTCAAATACCTCAGCTTCGTCGGCAAGGTCGCCGGTCTTGTCTCCGCCCTCAACGTCATCCCGTTCGTCGATCCCACGGTTGGCGTGGTCGTGTTCGCCGCCGCCTCGATCCTCAAGGACGCCGTGAACCGCATCGGCGACCTGCTTGACGACGGCAAGCCCAACTCCAGCTTCAAGGGCTGAGCGGACACAATTTTTCGACCGTCATAAATCCGGGGTTGGGAGACGTTTTTCCCAGCCCCGGATTTTGCGTTTGGTGCCGCGTGTGGGCACGTGCCGGCCGCACAAGGTATGGCAATATGGCCGACCGTCTCATGCACCATCCGCGTCTAACATTCACCATTGGCGCGCGGATTGAACGGGGTCACGCGACCTCGGAACCATTGAGCACCACGCGCCCCTTCTTGCGGTCGAAGAAAAACCGGTTCTCCCACTGACCATCCTTCGGCACGATGGCGAACCACTTGTTGGCCTGCTCCGGGGTGGTGAGTTCCCGGTAGTGCTTGAAGATGATCGACGGCGAGTTGCCAGCCTCCAAGGCCACTTGGTCGGCACTCTGCACCACGGCGATCCGGTAACTGATGAACGAATGCCTCAACACGTTGCGCGGCCACTCAATCTTGAGGGCGCGGGCCAGCGCGGGCACGTGGGTTTGCAGTTCCTTGGCCCTGACGATTTTCCCTTTCCGTTCCAGAGGTGTCAGCCATGCCGCGAGGTTGTCGCTGATCGGGATGACCCGGCGGGAGGCTGTCTTCGCTTGGCCCGCCCGCACCTCGATGATCCTGCGGTCCAGATCCACCGCTTTCCAGTCGAGCCGGTTGAGTTCGGCCATGCGGATGCCGGAAAACGCCCCGATGGCGAGGATGGGAACCAGCTCGGGCGGCGCGTTGTGGAGCAACTTCGTCATTTCCTCGGGCGTGAAGATCACCACGTCGTCGGATTTGACGCGCACGAGTTGGACTTGCTCGACCACGGTGGTCTTTTCATCGGGCAGGTAGTTCTGACCCTTGGCGAATGAAAAGAGCACCTTGATGCAGCGCAGCATGGAATTGCGTGTCACCGCCGAGATTTCCAGGGCGCGCAACCAGGCGTCCACGTCCGGGCCGGTCACTTCGAGGATGGGACCGGGGAACCGGGTGGCAAAGCGATTCAGGGTGGTGCGAAGCTGGCCGAGATAGGCGGCGCTCACCCCGTCCTGTTCACGGATTTTGAGCAGTTCGGCGACCACCTCGGGTGTCGTGGCGCGGCGGACAATCTTGCCGAACATCTTCCCGTATTCCGTGGCCATGACTGACAGGGATTCGCTACCGGCAAGCTCACGGGCACGGACGTAATCCTCCACGGCGGCAAACAGGGGAATCCCGAGTTTTGCCAGCAACCCTTCAGCCGCCTTGAAATTGTCGCGCTCGTGCGGCTTGAGGTCGGTGACGTGCTGCATGCCCGCCTGGATTCGCTGCGCCACGAACTGTGCCTCCTTTTTGGCTGCCTCAAGGGTGGTGAAGAACTGTCGCAGGCGTCTGCCGTCCCGGTAGTGGGAGATGGCGAAGCGGATCCTGCCGCCCGACCCACAGCGATAGACCGGCACGCTGGCCGAGCCGAACCTGGCCATGGCGACGGGTTTGCCGTGCTTGCCGCGCTTGGGGG
>CAIKDP010000182.1 GCA_903826205.1 Akkermansiaceae bacterium | reverse complement strand
CTCTGACCTCTGACCTCTGACCTCTGACCTCTGACCTCTGACCTCTGACCTCTGACCTCTGACCTCTGACCTCTGACCTCTGACCTCTGACCTCTGACCTCTGACCTCTGACCTCTGACCTCTGACCTCTGTCCCTCACTCCACGGTCACGCTCTTGGCGAGGTTGCGCGGTTGGTCGATTTCGCAGCCACGCAGCAGGGCGACGTGATAGGCGAAGAGTTGGAGGGCGACCGCCGCGGGAATGGTGGCGATCAACGGATGGCAGCGCGGGATGAAGATCGCGTCGTGCATGCGTTCGGCGGTTTCAAAGTCGCCTTCGGTGACCAGTCCGAGGACCTTTGCGCCACGGGCGCAGCACTCCTCGATGTTGCCAAGGATCTTGTCCTTGCCGGGCACATCGCAGGCAATGGCAATGACCGGCGTGTCCTGTTGCAGCAGGGCGATGGGCCCGTGCTTGAGCTCGGCGGCGTGGTAGCCCTCGGCGTGCATGTAGGAAATCTCCTTGAGCTTGAGCGCCCCTTCGAGGGCCACCGGATACATCGGGCCGCGGCCGATGAAAAAGGCGTGCTCGTTATGCGCATATTCGGCGGCGATCTGGGCGATCCGCGCGTTTTGCAAAATGACCTTGGCAACCAGCGCGGGGAGCGACTCGATTTCGCGGGCAAAGCGGATGCCATCTTCGCGCGAGAAGCGCCGCCCACGGCCGAGTTTGAGGGCCATCATCAGCAAGACCGCCACCTGACAGGTAAAGGCCTTGGTGGAGGCCACCGAGATTTCGGGGCCGGCGTGCAGATACACCCCGCGGCCGGTTTCACGCGCAATGGTCGAGCCCACCACATTGCACAAGCTCATCACAAACGCGCCTTTTTGGTTCGCCTCACGCACGGCGGCGAGGGTGTCGGCGGTTTCCCCGGATTGGGAGATGGCAACCACCAGATCGTGGCTGCCGAGGATGGGATTGCGGTAGCGGAACTCGGCGGCTTGTTGAACTTCGGAATGAATGTCGGCCAGGTCTTCAAACGCGTACTCACCGACGAGCCCGGCGTGCAGCGAGGTGCCGCAGCCGAGCAATACCACGCGGCCGATTTCCGCAAGTTCGCGCGGTGAGCTGCCCATGCCGGCAAGCACGGAGGTGCCGAGGTTGAAATCGAGGCGGCCACGGATGGCGTTGCCCAAGGCGTCCGGTTGCTCGTGGATTTCCTTGAGCATGAAGTGCTCGAAGCCACCTTTTTCCGCGGCGGCGGCATCAATGCCAAGTTGGGCGATTTCACGCGTGACCGGTATGTTGTGCAAGTCGCGCACCTCGACCGAGTCGGCGGTGACAATCGCAATGTCGTCGTCATCCAGATAGATCACGCGTTGGGTGTGGGCGAGGATGGCGGCCGCATCGGAGGCAATGATGGTTTCGCCATCGCCGATGCCTATGACAATGGGGCTGCCGCGCCGCGCGGTGATGATGCGCTCCGGTTCGTGGGCGGAGAGCACGGCAATGCCGAAGGTGCCCACCACTTGGTGCAGCGCATCGCATACCGCTTGGAAAATGTCGCCCTTGTCGCAGTCGCCGATGAGGTGGGCAAGGACTTCAGTATCAGTTTCCGAATAGAAAAAGTGGCCCCGGCCTTCAAGCCGGGCGCGAATCGACCGGTAGTTTTCGATGATGCCATTATGCACCAGGGCGATGTTGCCGGATTTGTCCAGATGCGGATGGGCGTTGATCTCGGTGGGCGGACCGTGGGTCGCCCAGCGGGTGTGGGCAATGCCCATGCGGGCGCGTTGAAAGAGCTCGGGCGACAACTCGGCGTGCGCCTTGTCGCTAAGCCGGGAAACTTTGCCCGGGGCCTTGGTGACCACCATGCGATCCTCGTCGAGGATGGCGATGCCCGCAGAGTCGTAGCCCCGGTACTCAAGCCGCCGCAGGCCATTGATAAGCACCGTGGCCGCATCCGCTTTTCCGACGTATCCGACGATTCCGCACATGGTGAAATTAAGGGGGGGTGAAAGGTGGGTGAATGCTGCTCGCCCGGGGACCATACAGCAATGAATGTGCCAGCGCTAGGCCCAAGTTTGGGGACGCGCCGCCGCCGCGGTCATCACTCCCGGCCCAGTTCGTGGATGGAGCGCACCCCGGACAGCGACGCCAGTTCGTCGAGAAACTCCCGCAGGTGGCGGCGCGGCAGCCGCAGGTCAAGCCGCGCCCGCACGATGCCCTCCGGCATTTTCTCATACGACAAGGCTTGCCCGGTGACCCGGAATTCCTCCCGCAGCCGCTCCATCTTGATGCGGGTCTTGCCGTGATCGGGATCGAACACCATTTCAATGGCGACCGTTTGAATGCCGCCCAAGTGGTGGATTTCCCATTTGAGCACCGCGACGAGCACCCCCCGCACTAACACGCTGGTGGCCAGCCCTGCCAAGGGAAACCCCGCGCCCACGGTGATGCCGATTGCGGCGGTGGTCCACACCGTGGCCGCCGTGGTCATGCCGCTCACCCCATTGCGTGAGTGCAGAATCGCCCCGGCCCCGAGAAACCCGATGCCGGTGACTATCTGCGCCGCCACCCGCCCCGAATCCCCCGTGCTGGTGGTGAATACAAACGAAATCATCGTGAAAATGGCCGATCCCAGGCAGACCAATATCAAGGTGCGCAAGCCGGCCGGTTTCTCGTGGCGCTCGCGCTCGGCACCCAGAATCGCCCCGCAGGCAACCGCCGTCAGCACCAGCACGATTTCCAGCCATGGCGATGGCAGCCAGCCCCGCAGGGCGTGGGTCGATAATTCAGTTAGATAGGGCATGATTCAGCGGGGCATCTCCCAATCCGCCTCGGGAATGCACGGTTTGGTTAGGTCGTCGTGTATTTCGATGGTGCCCTTCATGCAACCCAACACACTGCGCTTGGGTTGGGCACGCTTGGGTTGGCGAATGGGCTCGACACGAGTCAAGGGCACATTGCGACGGCAGACGATCACTTCGCCGCCTTTTTCCACCAATGCGAGAAATTCGGAGATGCGGTCTTTGAATTCCGCGATGTTGACGTTCGTACTTATGGCTAAGAAGGTGGCCTACTCCATGGCCATGTCAAGCCCGAGTTCCGCCGGCCCGAGTTGCAGAGTCCCACTCCGGGAGCTTGCCCAACCTCTGTTCACTTCATCACCGACGAACGCGACAAATTCGCTGACGATCGTCGCAGAATTTGTCGCGAGTCCTTTTCCTGTCCAGAATTGTCCTGCCAAATCTCTCACCCCTGCGGTGCATTATTCAGGGTAGAACCCGCGCATGAAGGCTGGGTTGTTTGCGGCAAACAAAATCCCGCCGACCCGGTCGGCGGCGGCGATGGACAGCCGTTCGTGGTGGCAGACGATGCCGGGCACCCGGTTGATCATGCCGGTGCCCGCATAGTTGACGCAGCCGCACCAGTTGACGCAACGCTCGCGCACCTGGCAGCTGGCGCATTCGCTCATCGCGTTGCCGCGCGCGGCCAGCAGCCGGTGGCGCGCGGCGGGATAGAACCCTTCGGTGACGTGGCCGATGCGCAATGCTTCGTTAGAGTCGTCGCCCACCAGCCGCTCGCACGGATAGAAATAACCGGCGGCGGAGACGGCGATTTCATTTTCACCGAACCCGCAACGGTCGCACGGCCGGTAGCCACCGTTGAGGTGGGCGCGGATTTTTCCGTCGATGATGTTGATGGCCACCGGCCGGTCGTCACGGAAGCATTCGATATAGAGGTCGCCAATGCGCTCGTAGGCCTCCTCCCACCGGGCGAGCGCGTCGGCGTCCCAGTCAGCAGTGAAATTCGGGTTGAGTGAAATGCGCCGGATGTCCCCGGCGATGAGCCAGGCCACGGACCCGGCGAGCAGCCCGATGGTGCCGGGATCGACGACCACAATCACCTCGCCATTGGCCGCAGGACCGCGGAAGAAGCGCAGCGCGGGTGCGCAGAGGTCGTGCGACGGCCCGCCAGTGGGCGTGCGGCGGTGGCGGTCGTGCATGTCACGCGTGCCATCCAGCGAGAGGCCCACATGAAAGTGGTTGGCGCGAAGCCAGTCGGCCTTGGCCTCATCTAACAATATCATGTTGGTGGTCACCGTGCGCTTGAGGCGGATGCCGAGGCGCGCGCATTCCGTTAGGGCATGCGCGGTGGCCCGTTGTAACAAGTCCCACTCCAACAGCGGCTCGCCACCGAAAAACCCGAGTTGGCAGACGGACTCTCGTTTTGTTAGATCCGCCTGCTCCACGGTGCGGGCAAAGGCGAAGTCAAGCGCGCTGCGGGCGGTCTCCCAGCTCATGCGGCGGCCGGACTTGGTTCCCGCGTAACAATAATCGCAGCGCAGGTTGCAGGCGTGCGTGAGGCAGAGAGTGACGTCCATGAGCGCTCAGCGGGGCGGAGGCTCGCCCGGAACCCGCGGCGGGTCTTCCTGCTTGGTTGGATCCGGCACGGGTGCATCCGGCTTGGGCACCACCATGACATCCCCCATCAAGCGCGGCGGCGGCTCGATGGGCACCGGTTCCACCCTGATCTTGCCCATCGTGCGGTTCGGCGGATCCACGGTCTTGGGCGTGGCCGGTGTCTTGCCGGGTGGTTGCGCCTTGCTGGGATGGGCCGTGGGCATGGGCCGACTTCCCAACGGGCGTGGCGCGGGTGCGGGCACTCCGCCGGTGCGCACGGGCCGTTGGTCACAGGCACCCAGCAGCATGCCGGCTCCGAGCAGCGACGCGCCTAACAAATTGCGCTGGCGCAAAAACTCCTTGCGTTCCGGATACGCAGGCATGGCAGGTTGATCGGCGGGCTTCACATCCATGGCCGGAAAAATAGGCTGCGTTTGACATGCTGTCAAGAAAAGCCGCCGGAACCTCGCGGGCGCCCACCCCGAATTCTAACGAATGAGCCAGCCGCAAAGCGGTGGTGTTCTTATCAGCGCTTGCGCTCCTCCTGCTTGCGCTCCTCCTCCTTTTTCAGGCGCGCGTCTTCCGCGGCGCGTTGCCGCTGGACATTGCCTTGTTCCACCTGATGTTGGCGCGACTGTTCCTGGTTTTGTTGCAGCTGTTGGCGCTGGCGGACCGCTTCACCCTGCCGCTGACGGGCCTCTTCCACCGCGCGCTGGCGTAGGGCATCGGCCTGTTGGGCCTTGAGCTGGTTGGCTTCTTCCTGCTGCCGCAGGCGGGTTTGCTCGATTTTTTGTTGGGCTTGCTCCTGCTGGCGCTGGCGGGCGGTCTCCTCCACCGCGCGCTGGCGTAGCGCGTCAGCCTGTTGGGCCTTGAGTTGGTTGGCTTCTTCCTGCTGCCGCAGGCGGGTTTGCTCGATTTTTTGTTGGGCTTGCTCCTGCTGGCGTTGGCGGGCGG
>CAIKDP010000181.1 GCA_903826205.1 Akkermansiaceae bacterium | reverse complement strand
CGAAAGAAGGCCGAGTGCCGAAATCCGAAGACCGAAACCCGCTGCCGAGGGCGATTCGGGCTTCGGCCTTCGGATTTAACCCGCGAGTGGTCGTGGCTACCAACATGGCGCTCCGGTCGGAGCTTTTCGCACACATCCTTTCAGGATGCTGACAGCCAATCGCGCCGCCCAATCCGCCCAGCCCCGTAGGGGCGACATGTATATAGCCAAGCGCACCGCACGAATCGCCCAGCCCCGTAGGGGCGGCATGTTTGTGGCCAGATGCGCCGCCGGACTCGCCAAGCCCCTGCTGCAGGGCCACACCCCCCATCCATGCCGCTCCTACGGAGCTTGGCAGGGCTTCTGGGGTGGTCGTGGCTATAAACATGGCGCTCCTAACGGAGCTTTTCCCATGCATCCTTCCAAGATGATGGCAAAGCCGCCACCGGGATTGGCTGCGGAGCTTGCAATGGGCGGTTTTCATGGCCCTACACTCTCTCACCGGCTCTTACTTGCCCAGCTTGGCTTCAATCGCGGCGAGGCGTTGGAGGATGTCGGCGTTCTGGGCTTGCAGCACGTCATTCGCGGCCTTGAGCGCGTCGTTCTCCGCCTTGAGGTCTTGGATGGATTTTACCAGCAGCGGGGTCACCCGGCCGTAATCCACGGACCACGGTTTGGTTTTGGCGTCGTCGCCACCCTCGGTCACGGCGTCGGGAAATACGGCGTCCAAATCCTGCGCGATAAAGCCGGTTTGCGGGGTCTTGCTCGCGTCGGCAATGAAGTTGTAATCCACCGCTTGCAGCTTCATCAGATCCGCCAGGCCAAAGTGGGTGGGCGTGATGTTCTCCTTCAAGCGCCGGTCGGAAGAGGTATTGTAAGAAACAGTGGATGCAGCATTTTGGCTGATACTACCAATTGCCGAACCATCAATATTCTGAAAACCAAGCATAACAGAGCCAAAAGGATTACCATTTGATCCGGCCCTTATAAGAAGACCATGAGCGGTACCTGAGTTGTTGCCATTATAGATTCGCGCAGCGTAGTCGCCAGAAATATTATTAAAAACACTAAATCTATAAGCCGGTGAGCTTTCTCCAATGCCCACGTTGCCACCTTTCTGCACTGTCAGCCCGATACCACCGATAATGTCATCCCCAGTCACTCCTAACCATGCCTTGGAAATTGTGGCTTGTTTGCTAAAACCCATTAAGGCACACTCATTGTTGACGGAACTTTTTCCTATCGAAATGTAATGAACCCCAGCATCGGCTAAGCTTGGGTTGTAGAACCGGGCGGTATTCCCACCTGAACTGGCCCCGTTATCAATAACTTCCAGCTTTCCAGTTGGTGTGATTGTTCCGATGCCGACGTTGCCGTTGGCGTCGGAGAACAGGGCGGAGTTGCCCACGGTGCCGCTGGCGGTGAACTTGGGCACATAGTTGGTCGTGCCGCTGCCGCCGACCTTGCCGTTGAACGTGGTCCAGTCGGTGCTGGTGAGGTAGCCGTTGGCAGAGCTTGTGGCGGCGGGCAGGGAGATGGTATTGGTGCTGCGGCTCAGCGGGCTGCTGAAACTCAGGGCGTTTTCCTTGCCGTTGAACGTGCTCCAGTCCGCGCTGGCGAGTGCGCCGGCCTGGGAAGCGCTGGCGGTTAGGATGGTGAGCGTGGGTGTGGTGCCGCCGCTGGAGGCCAGCGGACTGGTGGCCGCCACGCTGCCGACCTTGCCGTTGAAGGTGCTCCAGTTGGCGCTGGACAGATAGCCGTCGGCGGTGCCGCTGGCCTGGGCGATCGCGAGGGTGCGGTTGGCACTGAGGTCGCCGCCGCCGGATAGCGGGGCGGTGGTGCTGAGGGTGAGGGTGGCGGGCACCTTGGCGTTCCATGCCGTGATGTCAGTGCCGACAATGCCATGCGCGGCACTCGCGACAAACACCGGATCGGTTTCGGTGAAACTGGTGAGGTAGCCCGCCGAGGCATGGTTGCCCCAGCCGTAGGCCGTGTTGAAGTGAGCCCAATCCGCGCTGGCGAGGTAGCCGTTGGCGGAGCCGGTGGCGGCGGGCAGGGAGATGCTGTTGGTGCTGCGGCTCAGCGGGCTGCTGAAGGTCAGCACGTTTTCCTTGGCGTTGAAGGTGGTCCAATCGGCGCTGGCGAGATAACCATTGGCCGAGGTCGTTGCCACCGGCAACGAAAGCGTGAGGTCACTGGCCAGCGTGCCGCCGCCAGTGAGCGGGGCGGTGGTGGCGAGGCTGCGCGACGTGGAAACCTTGTTGTTGAACGTGGTCCAATCGGCGCTGGCGAGCGCGCCGGAGGCCGTGCCGCTGGCCGGGGTCGTGGTGATGGTATTGCCGTCTCGGCTGAATCCTGTGCCGAATGTCAGCGCGCTTTCCTTGCCGCTGAATGTGCTCCACACGCTGCCGTCATAGCCATACAGGCCGGGGCTGCCGTCGGTCTGATAGACGAGCAACCCGGCGGCGGGGCTGACGATGGCCTCGCGCTGGGCTGAGGTCATGCGCGGCGGCAGGAAACCCAGGGTGGTGGAGGTGACATCGAGCTGGGCGCTGGCGTTCGGGGTGGTGGTGCCGACACCCACTTGGGCATGGGCGACGATTTGGCTGGCGGCCCAGAGGGCGAGCAGGGTGGTGCGGGGTTTCATGATGGGGTGGTGGGAGGACGTGCGGAGGATTGAGGATTGAGGAT
>CAIKDP010000180.1 GCA_903826205.1 Akkermansiaceae bacterium | reverse complement strand
CGGCAAACACGACAAATTCACTGACGATCGTCACCGAATTTGTCGTGTTCCATCTGCCTGTCCAAGATATTCCTGGATAATTCCTGGAAACTATCCTGCAACTGCGGTTCATGGCAGGTCCTTATTCAGTCAGCCGAACGCCTTGGGTTAGTCGTGTGCCGGGCACATTTTTGTTGCGCCAGGGGGGGGATGGGGCAGACTCGGGCTCGTGAGGGAGCCTCCATGCGGGAGGCTATCCAAGCAGGCACACCCACCCCATCAAGGAGACCCTATGTCAAATCCCCCCCGTCGTTTTCTCGCCATCATGTTAGGTCTGGCGCTGCCGCTTGCGGCGGTGGCTCAGGATGCGTCGCCCATCAAGGAGGCGAATTACACGGCGCGGATCAAACTGGCCTGCGTGGGTGACAGCATCACCCAGGGTGTCGGTGCCGCGGGCGGCATGTCATGGCCGGACCAGATTGCCAAGTTGCTCGGCGAGAAATGGGAGGTCAAGAATTTCGGTGTGAGCGGCACCACCCTGCTCAACAGCGGTGACAACCCCTATCAGAAACAGGCGGCGTTCAAGAATGCCATGGAATTCGCCCCGGATGTGGTCGTGATCCTGTTGGGAACCAACGATACCAAGCCGCAGAACTGGAAGAACAAGAAGCATTTTGTGGCCGACTACACCGATCTGGTCAACCAGTTTGCCAAATTGCCATCCAAGCCACGGGTCTTCATCTGCTATCCGCCATACATTGCCAACAACGGCAACTTTGGCATCAACGAGCCGAATACCAAGGACGAGATTCCGATGGTGGACAAGGTGGCCCGGTCCACGCGGGCCGGGATCATTGACGTTCACGCCGCGCTCAAGGGCAAGGATGCCCTCATCCCCGACAAGGTCCACCCTAACAATGAAGGCGCCGCCGAGATCGCCAAGGCTGTCTACAAGGGCTTGACCGGCAAGGCCGCCGGCGCGCCAGCGCCGAAGTAGGCGTTCTTCACCTTTTTCCCAAGCACTCAGCTCTGAACCATCCATGAAAACCACGCCCATTCTTCTCTCCGGATGTCTCTGGACCACCGCCACGCTGGTCCACGCCGCGGCCCCGCCCGCACTGGAACGCAACAACCTCAATGCCCGGTGGGAGGATCGGGCCACCCTCGGCGGCGAGGCGGCCGGCGTGCCGGAGGGCCCGCGCACGCTGTGGTATCGCCAGCCCGCGAAAGTCTGGGAAGAGGCCTTGCCGCTGGGCAACGGCCGGCTCGGCGCGATGGTTTTCGGCGGGGTGACCGATGAGCGGTTGCAACTCAACGAGGACTCGCTGTGGGACGGCTACCCGCTCGATACCAGCAACCCCGATGCCCTCAAGGCGCTGCCGCAAGTGCGCAAGTTGTTGTTTGAGGGCAAAAACAAGGAGGCCGAGGCGCTGGCCGCCGCCAACATGATGGGCCGGCCGGCCGGCGTCCGTCCCTATCAGTCGCTCGGTGAATTGTTGATAGAGACACCGCCCGCCGCAAGCACCTCGGTCTATTGCCGGACTCTCGATGTGACCACCGCGGTCGCCACCGTCACCTACACCCAGGACGCGACGACCTACACCCGCGAATGGTTCGCCTCGGCCCCGGCCGGCCTGATTGTCGGCCAGTTCACCGCCAGCAAGCCCAAGAGCCTCAATCTCCGGCTCACTCTCAAGCGCCAGAAGGATGCCCAGTGCGTGGCCCATCCCTCGGCTAACAATTCGATCGTGCTGCGTGGCCAGATCGACTGCAAGGATG
>CAIKDP010000179.1 GCA_903826205.1 Akkermansiaceae bacterium | reverse complement strand
GCGCCGTGGGTGAGGTGACGGTGGAGGTTTGCGAGGTGAAATCCAAGCGGGTGGTCGGCAAGAGTTCCGCGCGCCTGACCGCGGCGCCCGAACAGGTGCTCGATCTAACGGTGCCACTGGCAGCCTGCCAGTTATGGACGCCCGAGTCGCCGTTTCTGTATGAATTGACCGCGCGGACCAGCGGCGATGTGTTCGCGACGCGCTTTGGCATGCGCGAGTTCAAGTTCGATCCGGTGACCGGCCGGGCGGTGTTGAACGGCAAGCCGTATTTCATGCGCGGCAGCAACATCACACTCTATCGGTTTTTCGAGGATCCCGCCCGCGGCGGCCTGCCGTGGAACCCCGACTGGGTGCGCCGACTTCACCGGCGCGTCAAGGACATGCACTGGAACAGCCTGCGCTACTGCATCGGCTTCCCGCCGGAATTCTGGTATCGCATCGCCGACGAGGAGGGCATCCTCATTCAGGACGAGTTTCCCATCTGGTCCGGCAAGTTCGACGCCGGCGAGTTGGCGGGCGAGTTCCGCCAGTGGCTGGAGGAGCGCTGGAACCATCCCAGCGTGGTCATCTGGGATGCCTGCAATGAAACCAATGTGCCAGAAACGGGACTGGCCATTCAGCGGGTGCGCGGATTGGATTTGTCTAACAGGCCGTGGGACAACGGCTGGGGTCCGCCGGGTGAGCCGGGCGATTGTCATGAAGCGCACCCCTATCATTTTTACGATGCGAAGGCGAGGCTGGCCGATCTGGCAACCGCCGATCCATCGGGCGACAGTGTCTTCAACAGCAACGGCCACCGCAATAACGGCACACATGCCGTCATCATCAATGAATACGGCTGGCTGTGGCTCAACCGCGACGGCTCCCCAACCACCCTGACCCACAAGCTCTATCAAAACATGCTCGGCAAGGACGCGACGAGCGGGCAGCGCCGCCACCGCTACGCGCGCTACCTCGCGGCGGATACCGAGTTCTGGCGCAGCCATCGCAAGCTGGCCGGAGTGCTGCATTTCACCGCGCTCGGCTATTCGCGGCCCGCCGGCGCCACCAGCGATCACTGGCTCGATGTCAACAAACTCGAATGGGAGCCGGAGTTCTATAACTACGTCCGCGACGCCTTCGCGCCGGTTGGCGTTATGATCGACGCATGGGAGGAAACCTATCCAGCCGGCCAGTCGCGGGAGTTCCCGGTGGCCGTGATCAACGACCTGTATGCGGAGTGGAAAGGGGCGGTCCGTGTCCGCCTGCTCCGTGACGGCGCCACCGTGCTGGAAAAATTCCAGCCGTGTGAGGTGCCGGCGCTCGGCAGGACACAACTGGCTTTTCCCATCGACCTGCCCGCGTCACCGGGAAACTATCAGCTCGAGGCCACGCTCATCCAACCGGGTGCCGCGCCCGTGCGCAGCCTGCGCGATTTTCAACTCAAATGAACCGCCGTGAACGCACATTTTGCGCCATCCGCCACCAGCGTCCCGACCGGGTGCCCAAGGTGGATCTTGGCGACGAGTTCCTCTTCTTCCACGACATCTTCCGCGTCCCGTCCGACAAGTCCGACAAGTCCGACAAGTCCGACAAGTCCGACAAGTCCGACTCTTCTCCCAGCCTTACCCCACCACCCATGAAGCTCATCGCCCATGCCCTTGCCTGCCTGCTGCTCGTTCCGTTGACTGCACTGCGTGCGGCTGAGCCGGCATTTGCCATTCGCGGAACCTTGCCGTGGCATAATTTCCTCTCGGGGCCGAGTGCCTGGAACGAAAGCGACTACCGCGCCTATCTCGATGACCTCGCGGCGAAGGGCTTGAACTTCGTCGCGTTCCATTGTTATACCGGCGGCGAGGAGCGCTATGCCCCGTATGTCGAGCCGCTGATCCGGGTGAAGTATCGCGACGTGTTGCCGGAAGCCGGGTTCGACACCTCGTTGACAGCACGCTGGGGGTACCGGCCGCTGGGCGTGCGGGAGTTTGCGTATGGAACGGAGCGTTTGTTCAACCTGCCGCAGGGTGCACAAGCGTTTGGTGCCGATTGCGCGGTGACAGCTATCTCTAACGAGGACCGCTACCGCCAGGCGCAGGCGCTGATGCGCAAGGTCACCGGCATGGCTCACGAGCGCGGCATTCAAGTGGCGATGGGGTTTGAGTTCGGCATCCACCCGCCGGAACTGGCGTCGATTGTGCCACCCGAATCGCGGCTTGCCGGCGCGCTGGTGCCCGACCCGACCCATCCGGCCAACATCGGGATCTTGCAAGCCACGGTCGAGGATGTTCTAACATCCTATCCGGGGATCGACTGGGTATGGCTGTGGCTCCACGAACACTCGCATTTGGTGGCAGCACCGGAACTCTCCGGCCGCTTTGGCGAATTCTATCAGAGCGAGAAGGCCAATTTCAGCACTGCGCCTAACGAACACGACGTGTTCACGGGGGTGTGGGCGTTGGCGCAGATCCGGCAGGTTCACGCCTACCTGGCGCGCCGTTCGCCCACGACCCGGTTGGTGATCGGTGGCTGGGGCGGTTTGCTGCCCGTGTTGCCAGGCTTGGACCGGGCGCTGCCAACGGACATCGTGTTCAGTTGCCTGAGTGATTCGCCCGTGCTCGCCGAGGTGGCCAGGCACCGGCCAACCTGGGCGGTGCCGTGGTTGGAATACGATGGCTGGCTCTGGCACCTGCAACTGCGGGCGGCTGCGGTTAGCAAACAGGTCGAGGCGGCGCATGCCGCCAAGCTCAGTGGGGTGGTCGGCATTCACTGGCGCACCGAGGAGATCCGGCCGAACCTCGAAGCTCTAGCCATAACCGCCAATGATCCGGGCCACACACCGGCCGCAGGGGAGCTCTACCGCCGGCACTGCGCCACCCGCTATGGGCCCGCATCGGTCGATGAACTTGCGCCGCTGTTGTTGCGCTTCGAGAATGAGAAGAAACTCGGCTGCCTCGATTCGCCGGAATTCTATCCCTACACGCCAACCTGGTGGGGACGTGTCGCGCCGGCACTGGCCGCGCAACTCAAAGACGCCATCACGTTGGTCGAACGGATCAAGGGCAATACTGCTGTGGCGGAGCATCGCGCGAATCTCGATTGGCTGGCCGACAACTTCCGCTTCACGCTGCTGCTCGATGAGGTCGGACGGCAACTCGAACCGGCATACGCGCTGCAAGAGCGATACTTGCGCGGTGAGGTGCCAGCAGGCGAATTGCCGCAGCAAGTTGCGGCCGCGCGGCGCGAACTGGCGAAGGCACCGGTCGAGGAATTGTTCCGTACCTTTGCGCGGCGGGTCCGTTCCCGCGGCGAACTTGGGGAACTCAGCGCCTTGAACCAAAAACTCTGGTTGCAATACCGCGAGTTACAGCGTTTTCTAGAAGCTAACGATGCCACGGAAGGCGGAGCCTATCCAGACGATCCGTATGGTGTTCGTCTGAAGCCGATTCCGGAGAAAGTGGTGGTGTTGACGTTTGACGATTCCTGCGTCAGTCACGCGACGTTTGTCGGCCCGCTGTTGAAGAAGCTGGGGTTCGGCGGGACGTTCTACGTTACAGATGCGTTCAAGGACAAAACCAAGTCGATGTCCTGGGAGCAAATCAAAGCCCTGCAGGATATGGGTTTCGAGATCGGCAATCACTCGGTGAGTCATGAGATGTTCAGCAAGCAGAGTGTGGAGAAATGTGCCGAGGAACTGATGGGGATTGAAAGCCTCTGCCTGTCGAACCAAGTGGCCAAACCCACGACCTTTTGCTGGCCCATGTTCAGGGTGAATAAGGAATTTCTGCCCGTGATGCTGGAGAAAGGCTATCTGTTCGGGCGGGGAGGCAATCCACGCTTTGCGGGAGAACGCGCATATGTGCCGACGGTGGATAACCCGCTGAACACACCATCGTTCTCGTTTCACGATACTGCATTGAAGAACAAGGATGGTTTTATCAACGCGGCTAAAGAGGCAAAACCCGGGCGGATCGTTGTCTTCACCTTTCACGGTGTGCCGGATCTGGAGCATCCGGGCGTCGGCACTGAACCCGCCGCTTTTGAAACATGCATGCAGTATTTGAAAGATAATAACTACACAGTCATCGCCATGCGGGACATGACGAACTATGTCGATGCGGCAAAGGCGGCCAAATATCTGGCAAAATAGAATTCCGCCACTGAGAAAGAAGCTGATGAAACAGAAAGTAACCGCGTTGATTGCCATGGCCATGTCGGCCGCCATGCTTGTAGCAGGCATGGAGTCGACCCAGGTATCGAAGGATGCCGCTCCATCGGTTTTGCGAACAGGCAACAAGGTTGTACTGCACTCGCCATCATTCTCTTTCAATCTGGGGGAACTTAAAAGATGAACATTGAAATATCAGACTCGTATGCTGACCTAAGCCTGATGGCTAAAAATCGGGTTGTTCAGGAAATTGAAAAGAACAGGCGCTTGTTGCTTTGTACCGCCACCGGCGGCAGTCCTGCCGGTATGTACCAACTTCTATCTAGCACATATCAGGAAAATCCGGGCTTGTTTGCCCGGTTGCGAATCATCAAACTCGATGAATGGGGCGGAGTGCCAATGGATCAACCGGGAACCTGCGAACAATATTTGCAGCAAAACCTCCTCCAGCCCCTGCGAATTCCCGAATCGCGCTATACCGGGTTTCACAGCAATCCCGAAAATCCCGGTCTGGAATGTGCGCGAATTCAGGCAAAACTAACCACGGAAGGTCCGATTGATTTGTGTATCCTTGGTATAGGAATGAACGGCCATCTGGCATTCAATGAACCTGCGGACTTTTTACAACCCTTTAGCCATGTGGCCGAACTTTCTGCAATGACCCTTCAACATGCCATGACATCGGAAATGCGCGTCAAGCCAGGCTTTGGTTTGACCCTCGGCATGGCGGATATCCTGCATGCGAAAATGATTCTGATCCTGATTGCGGGAAAAGATAAGAGGGCAATTGTTCATCAATTCCTATCGAAAAAAGTCAGCAGTTCGGTTCCGGCTTCTTTTCTCTGGCTTCACCCCAATGCACACTGTCTGATCACAAAAGATGCCTTGGAAACAACCGCCTAATCCATAAAAACAATGCAACGAAGCAAATTCCTGGTATTCCTGATTCTGGCCATATGGTTTGTGATTTCGTTTATAACCAATATTTTGGGGCCGGTGATGCCGGTCATTATCGAAAATTTCAAGCTGGGTCTGACACTGGCAGCCTTCCTCCCATTTTCGTTTTTCCTGGCGTATGGAATCATGTCCATTCCATCAGGAATCATGATTGAAAGGCTTGGTGCAAAAACTTCGATGCTCATTGCCTTCGGATTTACCTTTGCCGGCACATTCCAGTTTGCGCTCTTCCCAGGATATTTCATGGCGCTTGCTTCCCTTTTCACTTAGGGGATAGGTCCGCGAGTTGGTCCGGGCGCCACCGCGTATGTTGACAAACTGGACATCATCTAACTCCATGCGCGTCCAGGCAAAATTGCAGCAAGGGCTGTATTGCGTCGCACATTGCGCTTGCGTTGGCCGCCTTGCTGATCCACAGATGGCGGGTGTGAGGCACGGCCAATGGAACACGGGCAGACTGGCGCTGGCATTGCTGGCACCGGCATTGTTGGCAGCTAGTCCGACCGTCTGCGCCGCGCCGGATGCAGGTCCGGCGGTGAACGCAATACTCGCCGCCGACGCGCGCGGGTTCACGCTCACGGCACCTGGCTTGATGGGCTTTCACGGCGGTTTTTCCGCCAGAATTTCCGTTGATGGCAACACACATGTGTTGGCATCCACCGACGGCGCGGTGGTGGGTCCGGTGCGGCATCTAACAGAGCAGACGCCCTACGGCATGGCCGAGGTGACGGCGGCGACCCTGCGCTTTGCCAACGAGCCGGTGGAGGTGATGTTTCGGCTCGGTCGGGTGGCCGGCGTGGTGGGGGTGTTGGCGCAGGCCGGCATCCGCAATACCAGCCAAGCACCGGTTAATCTCTTGTCGCTGAAGCCGGTGACGTTGGGCGGCGAGTTGAGCGGTGAAGTGACGGACTGGTTGGTCACCAACTTGCATCCCAATAATGATTACCTGACGCGGCGGGTGAGCGAGATCGGCATGGGGCGCAACCCCGCCAACCCCGCCGACGCGGCCAAGGCAGCGGGCCTCGGCGGCATGCAGCTTCACGTTTGGGAAAACGGCAGCCTATACCGCAGTGACGGCACCGGTTTGCTTTTCGGGCCGGTGGGGACGCCCATCGCCTACCTCAACACCTGCATCACCCACAGCGGCAACGGCCGCATCGGGCTGGATCTAACGGTCCAGATGGACGGGGTACAAGTTGATCCGGGCGAAACTCGTTGGGGGCAGCAGGTGCTGTTGTTGATGGAAAAGCCCCAGCCGGCGCTAGAGCGTTGGGCCGAGTGGGTTGGAAAAACCCATGGCGCGCGCACCGCCAAGGGCGCGCTGTCCGGCTGGAGCAGTTGGTATTTTCTCGGCGGCGACGTCGCCGGCAAGGACGTGTTGGAGGTGGTGGACGGTGCCTTGGCCTCGCAAGACCGGTTGCGTCCCGCGGTTATTCAGATTGATAGCGGCTACGAGGATCTGGTCGGCGAAAAGGAAACCAACGCCAAGTTTCCGGAAGGTCTGGCGTACTACGCCCAACGCATCGCTGCCAGCAGTGCGCGCCCGGGCCTGCAAGTCGGGTTGATCACGGACCGCGACGCGATGGTCTTGATCGACCCGCCCAAATGGGTCACCATTTCCCAACGCATCCATCGCGCGGTGCAATGCGGGTTCTCCTACTTGAAACTCGATTTTTACGGGGTGGCCATCGACAGGTATGCCGAACCGAAGAAAACCACCTTGGAGGTGACGCGCGAGGGGTTCGCCGGCTTGCGGCAAGCCGCCGGCGAGGGGACCTATCTGTTATACTGCAATCGCGAGCACGACCGCGCGACGATTGGCAAGGTCGATGCCAGCCGCACCGGTGTGGCCGCGCCGCGCGAAAAGGTGCGGGCCGCCATGGATGACGTGCTGCGTTCCTATCAACTTAACAACCGCTGGTTTGCGGTGGACAACTGCAACTATTACATGGGCACGGACCTCGCCAATGTCAGCGAGATTGCCGGCGGGTGGCCGCTGGTGCGCACCTGGATGAGCATGGTCGGCCTGTCCTGCGGCACCGCCATCACCTCCGATCCGTGGCAGTGGGATTCCTTCAAACCCTACTGGCGCAACGTCGAGGCGATGCAGCCGCCGGCCAAGGAACGCACCGCGGTGCTTGACTTGGGCATCAGCCGCGACTGGCCGCGCCTGGTGAGCCATGTGATGCGCGAGTGGGGCAACTTCAGCGTCGCCTTGTTGTGGAATCCCGGCGACACCGAGCGGGCCATCAGCATGGATTTCGCCCGGGCGGGCCTGGATCCCAACCGCCGCTATGCGGTCTGGTCGTTTTGGGACAACCGCTATCTGGGCGTGGCCAAGGGCGAGTGGACCACCCCGGCGCTGGCACCGTCGGCCTCCCAACAGCTGTGCTTCACCGAGCTGAGTCATTTGCCTAACAAGCCGGTGGTGGTCGGGTCCAACCTGCACATTTTCTGCGGGGCCGCCGAGATTCAGCGCGTCGTGAGTGAGCGCGGTGCGCTGCGGCTCGATCTGACCGATGCCGGGGCGCGCAGCGGCGATCTGTTCGTATACAGCCGCTGGCCCTTGGTGCTGGACGCGGCGAGCGGTTGCGTGGTGACCGGGATTGCCCAGGCCGGCGAATACGTGTGGCGTATCGGCCTTGCCGAGCGCCAGCGCGGAGTAGCGCAGCGGGTGGCTTTCAAGGTCATGTTGCCGGTGACGCAGCAACTTTGGTTCTGGTTGCTGATTGCCATGGTGGTGGTCAGCCTGGTGCTCACCGGTTGGCGGTATCTGGTCGGCTTGCGACTCCAACGCGAGCATGCCCTCGACCGGGAACGCGCCCGCATTGCCCGCGACATGCACGACGATCTGGGCTCCACCTTGGCGCGCATCCTCATGCTCAGCGAGACCGGCGGCACGCCCCCCCCGCCGGGTGTGGGCAAGCTGGCCAAAATCCATCACGCCGCGCTTGAAATGACCCGCGCCATGGATGAGATTGTGTGGGCGGTCAACCCGCGCAACGACCGTCTCGATCGGCTCGCCATGTATCTAGATGCTTACGCCCAGGAATTGTTAGATGCGGCCGGCGTCGAGTCGCGGGTGGATTTTCCGAGTCCGTTGCCGCAGCGGCCGCTGGCCGCGCCGGTGCGGCACAACCTGTTTCTTGCGTTCAAGGAGGCGCTGACCAATCTGTTGCGCCATGCCGGGGCGCGGCGGGTGCACATCCAGCTCACCGAGCAGTCGTCGGGGTTTGTCCTGAGCATTGAGGACGACGGTCGCGGCTTCAACCCCATGGCGACTGCGGCCGGCGGCGCGGATGACGGTAATGGCTTGGACAACATGCAGTCGCGGCTGGCCGCGGTCGGCGGACGCTGCAAGGTGGAGAGTGCGCCGGGTGGTGGCACGCGGGTCGTGTTTGAGGTGCCATTGATTAGATAACACAAATCATGCAAATCGGAGTTTCCATCGTTGAGGACAACGCGCCGTTGCGCCAACTCATGGCCGAGTGCCTTGGGACGGCCAAGGACATGAAATTGGGGCGTGTCTATCCGGACGCCGAAACCGCGCTGGCGGACCTGCCCAAGCATCCCGTTGAGGTGGTTTTGATGGACATCAACCTGCCCGGGCAGAGCGGCATTGAATGCGTGCGGCAGTTGAAGCCGTTGTTGCCGGACACCCAATTTGTGATGGTCACCGCGTATATGGAGCCGGACCTCATTTTTCAGGCGTTGGCGGCCGGGGCCACCGGGTATCTGTTGAAGCGCTCGAGCCAGAGCGAGTTGTTGACGGCCATTCGCGAAGTGGTGGCGGGTGGCTCGCCGATGAGTCGCAACATCGCGCGCCTCATAGTGGAAGCGTTCCAAGGCGCGCCGCCGACCCAGCAGGCATCGGAAATGGAGCAACTCAGCGAGCGCGAACTGGCGGTGTTGCGCCTGCTGGCCCGTGGCCACTCATACAAGGAAATTGCCAACGACTTGAACCTCAGCTTTCACACCATCCATACCCTGGTCCGCCGTACCTACGAAAAACTTCAGGTCCATACCCGCCGTGACGCCGTGGCGCACTTCCGCCAAGCGACGCAGCCGCGGCGGCGGGATTAGGGTCATTGTTTGTCACCCGATTGTGACCCATAATTGTTTTCGACACCCCCCGTGATTCCGTCAACGATCGCTTGCTTGACTGGCACCACCCTTCACTCCCCTTCCTCTAGCAACTAACTAATAGCATCTAACGCATTCCTATTCATTTCAGCTATCAACTTCCCCCCCCCCGCATGCGCCCACCAGGCAGCCATGGACGAAATCCCCGGCTTCCTCCGCCTCATCCGGCCGGCGTTTGCGGGTTCCGTCCATGTCGGCAGTTTTGCCGACATGGCAGGTTGCGGAGAATCTGTGATGTTCCAGCAACGCACCAGAACTGGACGCTGCCACTGAGAGGAAATCATCAGGCGATATACAAAAACCAACCCAAAATACGCTCATGCATCAATACGGAATTCTAAGGACCCTGCGGCAGGGATTGTTCACGGCGGCGCTGCTGGCGCTGTCAAGCGCCGCCCAGGCGGACACCGTTTATAACGTCCTCCCCGGCCAGAACCGCCAGCCGGGCGGAGGTTCTGCGATCACTCCGGCCAATGATGTTAGGGGGCCGGCTGATCTTATCACCATCAATCAAACATGGAATGGATTCAGCAATAGCTACCTCACAGGATATCTCAAAACGTCCACTGGCCCGGACACGACAGTGACATTTACGGCTTCGGGCGGTGCCTGGGAGAGCAGCCCTTCCGCAACTGGCAGCCGCATATTCGATTCTTACGTTTATCTTAGTCAAGCTGCCACGGCGTCGTTCGGCGGTTTGAACCCCGCCTCAACTTATGATTTGTATGTCTTGGTCGGTTCTTTTAACGGTGATGCCAACACAAAGGTTTCCGTGACCCAGACCGCCGGCACGGGATTGACCGGAACGTTTCATATTAACAACTCTGGAATGCCGCCTGCCGATCCGCTTAGTTTCCGCCGGGATACCAATTCATCCGACGTTAATGGGAGCTACGACTATGCGCTTTTAACGGGTCTCACCCCCTCGGCAGGTGGCGCTCTCAGTTTCTCGTACCCAGCAACTTATTGTACAATTGCCGGATATCAGTTGGTGGAAAAGGGTGGCTCCGGCGGTCCGGGTCCGTTGCACCACTTTGATGTTACGGCGACCTCGCCGCAAACATCCGGAGCGCCGTTCAGCATCACGGTGACGGCCAAGGATGCCAGCGGCATCACGCTGACGACGGACAATTCGACGCTGGTGACGATGACCAGCAGCGGCAACGCACAGTTCGACAGCGACGGCAACGGTACCTTCGGAGACAACTCCAAAGTGCTCACCAACGGCACATTCACCATCACGACCAAAGACAGCGTGGCGGAAAGCCTGACCCTCACGGCGACCGGTGGGGGGAAGACCGGTTCCAGTTCGTCGATCACAGTGAATGCAGGCGGGCCTGCGCCGCTGGATCACTTTGATGTTACGGCAACTTCTCCGCAGACAGTCGGATCGACCTTCAGCGTCACGGTGACGGCCAAGGACGGCAGCGGCAACGCGCTGACGACAGACAATTCGACCGTGGTGACGATGACCAGCAGCGGCAGCGCACAGTTCGACAGCAACGGTGACGGCACCTTCGGAGACAGCACCCAGATCCTCACCAACGGCACGTTCACCATCAACACCAAGGACAATGTGGCGGAAGGCGTGACCCTCATCGCGACCGCCGGTGATAAGAATGGCACCAGTTCGTCGATCACGGTGAATCCGATTGCCCCGACGGGCGATCTCGTCGTTGTAGAAACGAACAGCCCCCTGACCTTGGCGAGTGGCAGTTATTCCTACGGCCATGTGTGGCTTGGCAACGATGGCAGTGGCGGCGGCCTTAGCCCGCTTATGCTCAACATTCAAGACGGCGTCACTCTTTCATGCACTGAGTTTCTGAATGGGTTCGGTGTTACGGCCATTGTCAACCAATCGGGTGGATCGGTGACCGTCACGGGAACCGAAACCGGTAACGGCGTAGGAAGCCGGTTGAGCATGGGTGTGTATGGCTATCCAAACATCGGATCCTATAACCTCTCCGGAGGTACGTTGACGGCCACCGCAGGTCTTGCAACCTTTGGCGCGGACGACTATGGCACACTCACAATTTCGGGCGGAACTGCGAACCTCCTTGGCTTGCTGGCCAATTGGAATAACAAAGGTTCCTTGACGCTCTCCAGTGGCACGCTCAATCTCGGTGCCCAAGGCATTAAGCCGCAAAACTATTATGGCGGTACGCCCGTGTGGACCGGCACAATCACATTCAGCGGTGGCACCCTCAAGTTAAACGATGGCGGGCCGATCGCGGTGAACTTCGGCACAGGGACCGTCGATGAACTGTTCATTGATGGTGAGCCGCAGGCCGCAGGCACATGGGGTGGGTCCGGTTCGGGAGCTGACCATATCAACACCACCTATTTCACGGGCGGTGGCGTGCTGACCGTTAGGACGGGCCCCGGCGGGACGGCTCTGCTGGATCACTTTGATGTTACGGCCATTTCGCCGCAGACGGCGGGTGAGACGTTCATGGTCACGGTGACGGCCAAGGACGCCAGTGGCAACACGGTGACCGGTTTCAATGGCACCGTGGCAATGAGTGAAACCGGCGGCGGGAGCGGCGGCACGGTTACCCCACCGACGTCCAGCGCGTTTGTAAACGGAGTGCGCTTGGGCCAGAGCGTGACGCTGAGCAAGGCGGGCACGGGAGTGACCCTCACGGTGAGCAACTCCGCCGGCAGTGAGACTGGCAGCAGCGGCGCGTTCACCGTCCAGAGCCAGTTTGCAGCATGGGGCGGCGGCGTGGCCTTTGACACCGACGCCAACAGCGACGGCGTGGCCAACGGCCTGGCTTGGTTGCTGGGTGCGGCGAATTCGTCCGCCAACAGTGCCTCGCTCCTACCCAAGTCCAGCCGCAGTCTCAACGGAGATCTGGTCATGAGCTTCCGCTGTCTGAAGGCGGCCATGCGCGGGTCCGCCATCCCGTATGTCCAGTATAGCAAGGACCTCGGTCAAGCCGACCTCTGGATCGGCCATCAAGCAGCGGTGCCGGAATCAACCTCGACGGTCGGTGGCGTCATCTTCACTATCACAACGAATGGTGATTATGACGAAATCATAGCCACCATTCCGGCGTCCGCCGCAGCGAGTGGCGGCAAGCTCTTCGGCCGCCTCCTGGCCACTGAATGAGATGTTATGGGTTATCGGGTATGGGTTATCGGAAGACAGAAGACAGAAGACAGGAGACAGAAGACAGGAGACAGGAGACAGGAGACAGAAGAGCCACTGCAGCGTCGATTCTTCCACTTGAAAAGTGAATGTTGAATGTTGAGTCACGGCAACCACGGATTCCAAAGAGGAAGATTTCCAACATCCAACATCCAACTCTCAATTTCCAATGATCAAGTAAAGAGAAGAAGCACCACGGCAGGAGACAGAAGAAGACTGCGGCTGGAAGCCGCAGCTACTACGCAACGTGCAAGCTCCACAAATAACCTATAACTAATATCTGATAACATCCTCCCCCCCCTTTCCGGAGTTAATGGGTTTTCTCCCGGAAACGGCGGGGCCGCTGGTGCGGACCGGCGGCCCCGCGCATTTCAAGGAGTGTGGGCGCCTTGCCCACAT
>CAIKDP010000178.1 GCA_903826205.1 Akkermansiaceae bacterium | reverse complement strand
TCTGTTGCTTTCACCTCTTCCGTTCGATGTTCAACGTTGAATGTTCAATGTTCGATGTTCGCATTTTCTTCGGCCCTCCCCACAAACAACGGGGCCGCCGATCGATCCGATCAGCGGCCCCGCGTGAAAAAAAAAACCAATAAGCCCGGCCACAGTCGTTGCGGCGGCGCGTGCGCAATAGCGCCCCGGCACCCACCAGACAGCCCAGACCTAACATGCTGGAGGGCTCGGGGACGGCGGACATTTCGTAGGAGAACACGATCAGACCGGACCCGCCGTTAGTTCCACCAGCGCCGCCAATGCCACTAGCGCCGCCACCGCCACCCGTGCCAGCAAGTCCAGACACGCCAACATCACCGCCGCCACTGCCGCCGCCGATGCCGTTAATCCCGGTGCCGCAAGCACCAGCACCACCGCCGCCTACCCATCCTAAAACACCGAAGCTAGTGCTGCCGAAAATAGCGCTAAAATCACGGCCGATACCTCCGTTTCCCGCTGCTGCGGCCGTTGCATCGCCCCCCTTGCTGCCGGCACCACCGCCGCCGCCGCCATTAAAATTAGCCCAGGTTGGGGCGTAGCCATAGCCACCAGCGTAGCCCTGACCTGCGGTCCCGGCACCTGGATCACCATTAGGAGACGTTTTACCGTGGACGTTATACTGATCCCAACCGCCACCGCCACCGCTGCCACCGCTTAGGCCAGTTGGTGTGTTGTCGTGCCACGTCCCACGCCCACCACCCACGGCCACTAGGGAGTCGAATGAGCTGCTAGATCCGTTTTGGTTACCCACACTGATATTGCCGCCGGCACCGATCGAGTAAGAATAAGATGTGCCAGGCGTAACCGCGAACGCGGAATTATAGAGTACGCCGCCAGCGCCGCCGCCGGCCTGTGCTCCGCCAGTGCCGCCACCCGCGACAACCAGCAACTTGATGCTGGTGACGCCTGTCGGGGCCGTCCATGAGCCTGAGCCGACTGAGCTGTAAACAATCAAGCTCGCCTGGGCCGTGCCTGATACGAGCAATGCGGCGAGGCCGAAGAGGATGCGGGTGGGGGGGGTCATGGGGTGCGGATGGAATTGTGGGTTGGATTTGAGATTGGGTTAGATTGCTCCGCCACAAAAAATGGCAAAAACCCGGGGAAGGTGAAGAAAAAAATGCGGGATCCGGGAATTTTTTGGCGCCCATCGAACAACGAACATTCAACATTCACCATCCCTCACGGCTTGGGAGGCTCGGAGCCGTGGACGTGGGGGGCGGGGAGGGCGGGGAGAATGTCGGAGGACTGGTCGTTCTGGCGTTGCTCGACGGCTTTACGCCAGGCCGGGTTTTGGTCGGGATGGATGTCGCTCTTGGGGGTATGGAGGGCGGGGAGAGGCGCTGTACTGCGGTCATTTTCGAGATTTTCCATGGCCTTGCGCCAAGCGGGGATTTGGTCGGGGGCGGCCGCCATGGGATCGCTCTTGATTTCGGGCAGGGGGATGGCGGCGATCTTGAGTTTGACTAACAAATCGCGGAAGACCAGGCGCTCCTGGCGCATGAGGCGCTCCCATCGGACTTCGCGCAACAAGGCGGCGCCGGCGGCGGTTTCCCCGACCAGGACGCGGGCACTGCCTTCGAGCGCGCTCTGCATCATCGGGTCCACATCCTTGCATTGGTGCAAGTCCGACAGGTGGCTCAGGGCGTCGGCCGGGCGGCCGCCGAGCATCTCGGCCAGCATCAACGTGGAATTGAACCCCGGCCGCTTGGGATTCTCCGCAAGGAGTTGTGCCGTGGCGGTGGCCACCTTGTCGGCGGGCAGCAGGCCGTGGATGAGGGCGAGGTAATAGAAATTGTTGCGCAGGTCGGTATGAAACGGCTCGAAGTGCAGCAAGGTGCGGCACATGGCCAGCAGATCCTCACTGCGGCCTTTGGCGGCCAAGGCGTTGATGACCGGGAGCAGGTCGTTGTAGAGCGGCACTTGTCCCCAACCCAGGCGGACGGCAGCCACCCAGGCGTCGATGGCCGCATCCCTGGCACCGTTGCTTTGGGCGATGCGGGCAATTTCCATAAAGCGGTTGTGTTTGGTGTCGAAGGCGGCGCGGTTCATGGCGCGGGTCAGGGCGGCTTCGGCGGCAGCGGGTTTGCCGCGCAGCCACGCCAGGTGGGCTTGTGCGATCTCGACGTCGACGGCATCGACCGCAGCTGGCGGGGCGACCAGCATGGCATCGATTTCCTCGGCCCTGCGCAAGCGCAGCAAGATCTGCACGCGGGCGATGTAGGCATCGGAGCGGGTGCCGGCCGGCTCTTTAAGGATCTCGGCGGCCTTTTCGGCTTGGTTATGGCGGGCCAACCAATTGCCCAGCACGGTGGGATCGGTGGTGGCAAAGCGCTCGATGGCCATGGCGTAAAGGCGCGGGGCGGACGCCGGGTCGGCTTCCAGCGCCGGATGCATCGCCACCAAGTGGTGAATCGCCGTCGCTTGCGGCTGGGTTTTGAGCCATCCCGGCAGATCGGGCAGCGCCAGGCCCGGGGCGAGGGCGTTAGGGATGTCGGCCAGCAGCAACAGCGCGTCCAATGCCTCCGCATCGGCCTTGGCGGCGATCAGGTCCGCCAATATCCGCCGGGCTTCCGCCGTGCGCCAGACGTCCGGGCGGTGGCAGAGTGTGCGCAACAGCTCGAGGCGGGCCTTGGGTCCCGCCTGCGGTTGCAGGACTTCCCGCAGGCTTTTTTCCGCGAAGGCAAACTCCCCGCGCTGGACTAACAAAGGCGTGATGGCGGCGCTAAAGTCGGCCTGCTTGTGCAGCTCATCCGGCAGGCTGGCGTAGGCGCGCAAGGCCAGTGCCTGCGGTGCCTGGACGGCGAGCACCCGGAGCATTTCCAAACGGTCGTCGCGGCTGGCCCTCGGGTCGCCGAAGAGTCCGGCACTGGCCATGGCGGCGCCGGGTTCGTGGAGCTTGCCGAGGGCGCGGACCCAGATGCGGTAGGCCTCGAAGTCCTGCTGCCGGGCCAGCAGCACGCTGCGGGCCTTGTCGCGCGCGGTGCCCCAGTCATTAACGCGATCGGCCGCCGTTGCCGCTTCCAGGTTTTGATTGATGCGATAGGCGCGGTACGCGCGGTAGGCGGGCTTGGCTGCAAGGCCAAGCCCGCCGATGGCGGCGAGCAACACGAGCACCCAGATGGGCACCCATAGCCGCCAGATCAGCACCCCTCCCCGCAACTGCGGATTGTCACTGAAAAGGACGCTGTCTGCGCTGTCGTCGTCCATTTCGGTTAGATCTTCTTCGGCATGGCGACCCATGCGCCCTTTTTCTTGCTGCTCTTGATGCAGGTTTCGATGAAGGCGAGGCCGGCCCAGCCGTCCTCGACGTTGGCGTATTTGCTGCCGTCGCAGGCGAATTTCTTGCCGGCTTTCCAGCTCCGCACATCGGCTTCGAAGCAGCGGTGAAGGCGGCCAAACGCGTCATGAAACGCTTCGGGATGACCGGCCGGGATCGTCGGCTCGGCCATCAGGTCGGCGGGGACGTTTTTCGGCAGGAAGCCATCGCCCGGGCTGACCGCACCACGCCAATAGACGCGGTCGGGCTGGTTGGGCAGGCAAACGGTGAGGCATTCCGGGTCTTCCTGGCGCCAGCGCAGGGTGCCCTTGGTGCCGGCAATGGTGATGCCGAGGTCGTTCTTGTGGCCGATGCAGATTTGCGAGGCGCGGACCAAGGCTTTGCCGCCGTTGTTCAGCTTGCAATAGATGGTGAAGTGGTCGTCGAGTTGGCGGCCTTCCACAAAGGTTTCCATGTGCGCGGAAACCTGGCTGACCTCCAGACCGGTGACGTAGCGCAATTGCATGAGCGCGTGGGTGCCGATGTCGCCGCCGCAACCGGAGCCGCCGGCGCGTTTCGGATCGACTCGCCAGCTCGCCTGTTGCTGGCCGGTGGCTTCCAGCTTGGTGGCAAGCCAGCCTTGGATGTAATAGCTATCAACCCAGCGGACGTCGCCTAACAATCCACTCTGGACGATGTAGCGGCTCAGGCGGCTGGTCCAGTGGCCGACGTAGGTATGGGCCACGGCGAAGGGCACGTTGAGTTTGTGGGAGGTTTTGACCAACTCGGAGGCTTCCTTGGCGGTGATGCAGAGTGGCTTTTCACAGAACACGGCGATGCCGGCCTTCATCGCCTTCATCGCCGGGTCGTAATGCACAAAGTTGGGCGTCACGATCAGGATGTAGTCGAGCTTTTCCGCCGCCGGCAGGCTGGCATTGGCGGCGATCATCTCATCGTAGGAGGTGTACCCCTTGATCGGATAGGGCCAGTTGGCCGCCTCCTCCAGCGCGATCTTCGGGTCGGGGAAAAGCGCCCCGGCGACAATCCGGCGGGTGCCATCCATATGAATGGCCTTTTGATGGGGGTGAACGATGAAGGCGCCTTTGCCTCCTCCGACTAATCCGACATTCAGTGGTTTGTTAGACATGGTGGTATGGGGTGGTTGGGGTTGTATGTTAGGGGAGATCAATTGAAAATGGCCAGCAGCGGGCGGTGGTCGGATGCGTCGCTCCACTCCGGGTCATCGAGGATGCGGGATTTTTTGAAATCCACATCGGGCTTGAGGCCTTGGCTGACGGCGATGAAGTCGAAGCGTGAATAGACGTCATGAAGACTCCAGAAGTGGGTCCAGCGCTGGCCCTGCCGGTCCTGGACGGGAATGGCCGTGAGATAGGTTGGATCGTTGTAGTTGCCGGTGATGGTCTTGAGCACGGCGCTGCCGCGGGTGTCATTGAAATCCCCATACACGATCACGCGCGTGGCGGGATCGGCCTTGAGGATGGTATCGACGTGTTGGCGCAGTAATCTGGCTTCGTTGAAACGGATGGCTTCCTGATCGCCCTCCGCCACTTCGCGCTTGGATTTGAGATGCACCCCGAGCAAGCGATAGGGTTTGTCGTGGGCCTCGATGGTGGCGTCGAGGATGCCACGGCTCATGGTATGGTGGGTGCCATTGAGTTTGAATTCGAGCGTGGCCGGGGTGGCGCTGCGGGTGATGGGAAAGCGCGATAGCAGCCCGAGGTGGCGCTGCTCGTCGCCCCCTCCGGCATAATGAGAGTGTGGCAAATCAAGACCACCGGCTTTGAGCGCCTCCTGCAATTCCGTTAGGTCGCCGCGGGTGCCGATCTCGCAGACTCCAAGCACTTCGGGCGCATGACGGCAGAGCAATTGGACCACGGCGCGTTTTTCTGAGGCGGGCTTGGGGATGTTCTTGTGTTCGGTGCGGTCGATGGTGCGATCCATCGTCAACCAGTTGTTGACGTTGTAGGCAACGAAGCGCAGTCCCGCGCCGTCAGCGGCGGCGCTTGGGGGGATGGCGTGGCGTGGTTTGGTGGCTTTGGTCGCAGGAGGGGCCTTGTCCGTCGCCGCCGCTGGCGGGGACTCCGCAGGACTGTTCCATGCGGGGGAGGCGTGTTTTTTGCCGCAGGCCGGGCTGGTCAGCAAGGCAAGGACACATCCCAAGGCGGCGAGACCATGCGGGCGGCCCATGGCCCGCGTGCCCTGGGGGCGGATTTTCAGGTCTCCTGCGAACCGGGCGAGGTGCATGAGATCATGAGGCCTGCGGTCCCTTGTCAGCAGGTTCCTTGACTTCCGGGGTCTTGGTTTTGACCTCGGTCTCGCCGGCGGTGATCTCGCGTTCGAAATCCTCACGGGCTTTTTTGAATTCCCCCATGCTCTTGCCGATGCCACGGGCGAGTTCCGGCAGTTTTTTTGCTCCGAAGAGCAGGAGGATGATGATGAAAATCATCACCATTTCAGGCATTCCAATGGGTCCCATGAGTGTAGTTGTGTTGGTGGGGGGCTAGGCTAATCCGAATTGGCGGACTTGCAAGGGGATTATGACGTAGGCGGGGTGGGCTGTCTTTCAGGCGGGGTGCGGAAAACGGCCGGTCGGTTAGTGGCGGTCACGAGTTGCCGTTGTTCAACTTGCTGCGCTTGCGGCTGTACGAGAAGTAAATGACGAGGCCCGCCGCCATCCAAATGAACAAGCGCCACCACGTGTCCTTGGGCAGGAAGGCCATCATTCCCAAACACAGCAGCGCCCCCAGAATCGGCACCAAAGGCACCCATGGACAGCGGAATTTGCGCGGCAGGTCCGGGTTGGTGCGCCGCAACACGATCACCCCGATGCAGACAAGCACAAAGGCCAGCAAGGTGCCCACGCTGCACATTTCACCAAACGCATTGCCCGGCAGCAGGGCCACCGCCACGCCCACCACCACCGCAAACAACATGTTGGATTTCCACGGCGTGTGGCGCGTCGGGTGGATGTCGGAAAACATCTTGGGCAGCAAGCCGTCCTGCGACATGGTGATGAACACCCGGCTCTGGCCTAACAATAAAACCATGATCACCGAGGAAAACCCCGCCAGGATCGCCGGAACGATGAGTTGCTGCAGCCAATGGAATTGTTTGGGCAGGTGGCTGAGCGCGGTGGCCACCGGCGCCAGTTTGTCCACCACCCCGCGAAACTCGGTGTAATGGGCCAGCCCGGTGATGACCCACGAGAACAAAATATAGAGGATCGTGCAGATGAACAACGACCCGAGAATGCCGATGGGCAGGTCACGTTGTGGGTTTTTCGCCTCCTGGGCGGCGGTGGAGACCGCGTCAAACCCGATATAGGCGAAGAAAATCAGGCCCGCACCGGTGATCACCCCCTGCCAGCCGAAATGATAGAGGGTGTGGCCATTGACCACTTCGGAAACGCGCGCCGGGATCATCGGTGAGTGGTTGGCCGGGTTCATGTAGGCCCAGCCGATGCCGATGACCAGCAGCACGATCATGACCTTGACGGCGACCATGAGGGTGTTGAACAACGCGCTTTCCTTGGTGCCGCGGATGAGCAGCAGCGACATCAGCACCACAATCGCCGCGGCCGGCAGGTTGGCGATGCCGTGAATCACCGTGCCGTCGGCCAGCTTCTCCGAGTCAAATGGCGAGAGCGCGAATTGAACCGGCATCTCCATGTTCATCTGTTTGCAAAACTTCACGAAATACGCCGACCAGCTCACCGCCACGGTGGCCGCGCCGATCGCATATTCCATCACCAAATCCCAACCGATGATCCACGCCAGCAACTCGCCCATGGTGGCGTAAGAATAGGAATAGGCACTGCCGGCCACCGGCACCGCCGAGGCGAACTCGGCATAACACAAGCCGGCAAAGGCACAGGCGATGCCGCTGATCACAAACGAAAACACCACCGCCGGCCCGGCGTTGTCCGCCGCCACTTTGCCGGTCAGCGAGAACAGCCCCGCCCCGATCACCACGCCGATGCCTAACGTGACCAGTTGGAACGCGTTCAGCGTGCGTTTCAATGTCGGTGTGTCGTAAAACGCTTCGGTGGCGTCGGCGGAGGCGACGATCACCTCAATGGGCTTTTTGCGGAACAGGTTCATGGGCGGCTGAGGCTGGGGGAGTGTGTCGGGTTGGCTCGCCCGCCGGGACGGGGTCGGGCGCTGCGATGGCCGGGATACTAGCGCGCCCGATCCCAATCTGGCAACTCCCGAATGTCCCCCCTGCAATAACTTTGGACGCCCGTCCAAAGTTATTGCAAACGCATGAGTTGGATTTGCGATTGCTTCGGCACGTGGTTCCGGTCGATGGTGGGGGCAGCCCGATATCTTCGCATGGCCCGTCACTACACCCTTCACCGCCCGGCGCCTGCCGGATCCGGCATTGACTACGTTAACGCGCTCAATGCCGAGCAATATGCGGCGGTGTCGTCTCCGCCGGGCAAGGCATTGGTCATAGCCGGAGCGGGTTCGGGCAAGACGCGCACCCTGACCTATCGGGTGGCGTGGTTGTTGGACCATGGTGTGGAGCCGCGGCAGATCCTGCTGTTGACGTTCACCAACAAGGCGGCCCGCGAGATGGTGGGGCGGGTGCGCGAGTTGATAGCCGGCGACACTTCGGACTTGTGGGCCGGGACATTCCACTCGATTGGCAGCCGCATTTTGCGCCGGCACGCCGAGGATCTGGGTTTCACCCGGGCGTTTTCCATACTCGACCGCGATGACCAGAAGTCGATGCTGTCCAAGGTGGTGGCCGCCTGCGATATCGATACCAAGGAGCGGCGCTTTCCCAAGCCGGATGTGCTGGCATCCATCTTCAGCCTGATGGAAAACACCGGCGCCAGTTTGGAGGATGTCATCGCGGGCAGTTATGACAAGTTTTACGCTTGGCTCGGGCAGATCGAGCAGGTCCGCCTCGGCTATGTTGAAAAAAAGCGCGCGAGCAATTCGCTGGATTTCGATGACCTGCTGGTGCTCACGGTCCGCATGTTCGAGCAACGCGCGGAGGTGCTCGAAATCTATCAGAAAAAGTTCCGTCACATCCTGGTGGATGAATACCAGGACACCAACGCGGTGCAGGGCCGGCTGATCGACCTGCTGAGCGGCGGGTCTAACAGCCTGATGGCGGTCGGCGACGACGCGCAATCCATCTATTCGTGGCGCGGCGCGGACGTGGCGCACATTCTCGGTTTTCCCAAGCGCTATCCGGGAGCGCGGGTGTTCACGATTGAGACGAACTACCGCAGTGTGCCGGAGGTGTTGGACTTGTCGAACGCGGCGATCCGGGCCAACGCGGGGCGCTTCGAGAAAGACCTGCACGCGTCACGCGACGCGGCGGGGGTGAAGCCCGCGCTGGTCGCGTTGCCGGACCCGCGGACCCAGGCCGGGTTTGTGGTGCAGCGGATGCTGGAATTGCGCGACGAGGGGATTCCTTTCCGTGAAATGGCGGTGCTCTACCGCGCGCATTTCCATAGTTTGGAAATCCAGATGGAGCTGACCGTGCGCAAGATTCCGTTTGTGCTGACCAGCGGCTTGCGGTTTTTCGAGCAGGCGCACGTCAAGGACGTGTCGGCATTCCTGCGCTTTGTGGTCAACCGCCGGGATGAGGAGAGTTTTTTGCGGATGGTGTTGTTGTTGCCGGGCTGCGGGCCGGTGGGTGGCGCGAAACTCTGGCGCGAGTGGCTCGACAGCGGCTGGGCCAAGCGCGATGAGCTGCCCGTCAAGTTCTCCGAGATCATGCTGCCGTTCAAAAGGGTGCCGAAAAAGGCCCTCAAACAGTGGCAACAACTGTGTTATACCCTCGACGAGTTGGCACCTAACGGATTTTTCGCCAAGCCTGACGCCATGATCTACAGCGTGCTGGAAGGGGTCTATAACGACTACATGGAAGCCAGCTTTGAGAATTACGACAGCCGCCACGGGGATTTGGAACAACTCTCGCAATATGGCGGCGGCTTTGAGGATATTGTGGAATTCCTCTCGCAGTTGTCATTGATGGGTTCGGTCGATGGCCAGCCCGGCGCGGGCGATGACGGGCAGGACGATGACAAGGTGACCTTGTCATCGATCCATCAGGCCAAGGGTCTGGAATGGCAGGTGGTGTTTGTGATCTGGCTGGTGGAGGGGCAGTTTCCCAACGGCCGCATCATGGATGCGGATGACCAGGCGATGCTGGAGGAGGAACGGCGCCTGTTCTACGTCGCCATCACCCGCGCCAAGGATCATCTCTATCTGACCTATCCAATGACCAATCCCAAGTCATACAGCGGCGAAGTGATGTGCAGCCCGTCGCGTTTTCTCGGAGATTTTCCCGCCGATCTGGTGGAGGAATGGGACGTTGGTGGTGTCGATCCCTGGAGCGATGATGCCTGGGGCGAGGACACGCCGTTTTGAATGGCACTCCCTATCACCCCTGTGCCGCATTTTCCTTGTCAGGCGCCGCGGCGCGGAGGCATGCTGGCAACCAGCGGCAGCCCTGATGGTCAAGGCTGCCGCCCGGCCCGGCAGAACAGTTAGAACCACGAGTTGTCATGCATGTTCCAACATTGATTTCACGCAAGCGCGACGGCGGGGAATTGTCTGCCGCGGAACTGCGCGGGTTGATTGCGGGCTACACTGCGGGCGAGGTGCCGGATTACCAGATGTCGGCCTTTGCGATGGCGGTGTTTTTCCAGGGGATGAGCCCGGCGGAAACCGCGGCCCTCACCCACGCCATGAGGACCAGCGGCGAGTGCTTCACCCACCGCACCGGGCATCCGCCGGTGGTCGACAAACACTCGACGGGCGGCATTGGTGACAAGGTGTCGTTGGTGTTCGCCCCCTTGGTGGCCTGCGCCGGATGCTGGGTGCCGATGGTATCCGGCCGGGGCCTCGGCATCACCGGCGGCACCCTCGACAAGTTGGAAGCCATTCCGGGCTTCAGGGTGGGCATCAGCCTGACTGAAGCGGCGGCCCAACTGGAACGCCTGGGTGTGGTAATGATGGGGCAGACCGAACGGTTTTGCCCGGCCGATAAAAAATGGTATGCGCTGCGGGATGTGACCGGCACGGTGCCATCCATTCCCCTGATCACGGCGTCGATCATGTCAAAAAAACTTGCTGAGTCGTTAGACCGGCTGGTGCTCGATGTGAAATTCGGGTCGGGCACTTTCATGCGGACCCGCGAGGAGGCGCAGGCCTTGGCCGCAAGCATGCGTGAAGTGGGTCGGGAAATGCAGGTGGAGGTGCAGGCGATCCTCAACCCGATGGACGAACCGACCGGTCGGACGGTCGGCAATGCGCTGGAAGTGGTGGAGGCGCTGGAGTGTTTGGAGGGTGGCGGGCCGGAGGATTTGCGGTCCTTGGTGTTGGATTTGGCGGAGGCGGTCGCCGGGGTGCCGCGGGCGGTCTTGGCGGGATGGCTCGACGATGGCAGTGCACGGCGGAAGTTTGACCAATTGGTGGAGGCCCAAGGTGGGGCCCCCGCGGACTTGTTGCGCTTGGGTGAGATTCACCGGGCGCCTGTCATGCGCGAGGTGGGCGCCCCGCGGGACGGGCGGGTGACCCTGGTCAATGCCGGCCGGATCGGTCAGGCTGCGCTGCAATTGGGGGCCGGCCGCGAGCGGGTGAGCGATGGGGTGGATTTCGCGGTGGGCTTTGACCGTTTGGTGAAATGCGGTGAAGTGGTGCATCGCGGGCAGCCGATGTGTCGGATCCATGCCCGCAGTGTCGGGGATTGCGAGGTGGCGGCGGCCATGGTGGAGCAGGCGATTGGCGTGGATTTTTCCCAAACTTAGGATTGCATTGGCGGGGTCGAGGGGCTTGACTGCGCGCCCGCGCGAACTCCGGTTCCGGCGCTGTCACCCTTCGGCATGAGCAATTCTTCAGAATCGACCTCCCGTCGCAAAGCCCTGTTAGCTCTTGGAGCCTTGGGCGTGGTATACGGGGATATTGGGACCAGTCCCTTGTATGCCTTGCGGGAATCCATGGTTGGGCATGCGGGGCATGGGATGATGGCACCACTCGCCGATAATGTGGTGGGGGTTCTCTCCCTGATCATCTGGGCCTTGTTGAGCCTGATCGCGGTCAAATACATTTCGGTGGTGATGCGGGCCGACAACGATGGGGAAGGTGGCTTGCTGGCCATGTTGGCGCTAGCGGTGCCACAAGCGAAGGAAACCGGTGCGGCTGTGGGTCGCCGCCGGTATGTGCTGGTGCTGTTGGCCTTGCTGGGAACCGCGTTCTTGTTCGGCGACGGCATCATCACCCCGGCCATTTCCGTGCTCTCCGCCGTGGAGGGACTCAAAGTGGCGGCACCCGGGTTGGATCAGGCGATTGTGCCGATCACCGTGGCAATTTTGTTAGGTTTGTTTTCGATTCAATACCGCGGCACCGGGCGGGTGGGGGCGCTGTTCGGGCCGATCACCCTGGTATGGTTCATCAGCATCGGGGTCTTGGGCTTGCGGGGGATTTTCCTGTACCCCGGAGTGCTGATGGCGTTCAACCCATGGTATGGCTTGCAATTCATCTATCATCATGGACTGGACTCGGCCGTCACCTTGGGTGGCGTGTGTTTGTGCATCACCGGGGGCGAGGCCTTGTATGCGGACATGGGGCATTTCGGCCGCAATCCGATCCGCCTGGCATGGTTTACGGTGGTGTTGCCGGCCCTGCTGCTGAATTACCTGGGCCAGGGAGCCTTGCTGTTGGCCGATCCATCGGCAGAGACGCTTATCTCTCCGTTGCATCAATTGGCGCCGCAATGGTTCAAACTGCCGCTGGTGATTCTGGGCACGATGGCGGCGGTGATTGCTTCACAGGCGTTGATTTCCGGCGCGTTTTCCATGACGATGCAGGCGGTGCAGATGGGGTATTTGCCGCGTCTGGCGATTGAGCACACCTCGGAAAGCGAGCGCGGTCAAATCTACGTGCCACAGGTCAACCGGGCCCTGATGGTGGGGAGCATCGCCTTGGTGTTTGGGTTTCAAACGTCCAGCAATCTGGCGGCGGCTTATGGCATCGCGGTGTGCATGACGATGTTGATCACGACCCTGGTCTTGGCGTCGATCGCGCGCCGCCTGTGGCATTGGCCGCTGTGGAAGGTGTTGATTATCTGCGGGACGTTCATGGTCATCGAGTTGAGTTTTGTGATCCCTAACATGCTTAAAATCAGGCAAGGTGGCTGGGTGCCCTTGGCGCTTGGCGGGGCGTTGTTGTTGACCATGTTGACGTGGAAGCGGGGGCGGGCCATTTTGGCGGGGAAGTTTGCCGCCATGAGTCTGCCCTTGTGTGATCTGATCCGTTCCTTGGAACGGGGCGGGGCGATGCGGGCGCAGGGCACCGCCGTCTATCTTTCCCTGGCTGGCAACGCCGCACCGCCGGCATTACTGCACAATTTGAAGCACAATCAGGTGTTGCATCAGGTGACCATCATCATGACCATCCAGGCGGAACGCACGCCGCGGGTCACCGAGGAGGAACGTTTGGAGGTGTTTTCGCTTGGCTCCGGCGTCTGGCGGGTGGTGGCGCGCTATGGGTTCATGGAGCAACCGGATGTGCCCGAAATCCTGGTGGCCTGCGGCGCGCATGGCTTGTCCTGCCGCGCGGACAAGGTGAGCTTTTTCCTCGGGCGGGAGACGATTCTTCCCACACGCAAAAACCTGCCACTGTGGCAGGCGAAGTATTTCGCGCTGTTGTCGCGCAGTTCCCAAAGCGCCATGGAGTTTTTCAATCTGCCACCCAACCGGGTCATCGAGTTGGGGGCTCAGATTGAGGTGTGAGCGGCCCGTGACCAATCCCCCCAGGCCCAAGGATTTTCCCTCAAACTTTGGATTGCATTGGCAGGGGGAAACGGCTTGACTGCGCGTCCGCCTGCCCCCGCGCCGACGCAGTCCCCTCCGGCATGAGCAATCCTTCAGAATCGACATCGCGTCGCAAAGCCCTGCTGGCACTTGGTGCCTTGGGCGTGGTGTATGGAGATATCGGGACCAGCCCTTTGTATGCCTTGCGGGAAGCGCTTGGCGGGCAGGCCGGACATGGCGCCGTGGCCCCAAGCCCTGAGAATGTGATCGGCATCCTGTCGCTCATCATCTGGGTGTTGCTGGCCCTCATCACCGTCAAATACATCTCGGTGGTGATGCGGGCCGATAACGATGGTGAGGGCGGTATGCTGGCCTTGCTGGCGCTGGCTGTGCCGCAAACCACCAAGGTCGGTACGGCGGTGAGCCGCCGCCATTTTGTGCTGGTGGTGCTGGCCTTGTTAGGCACCTCGTTTCTATTCGGCGAAGGCATCATCACCCCGGCCATTTCCGTGCTCTCGGCGGTGGAGGGGTTGAAGGTGGCGGCGCCGGCCCTGGAGGGCGCGATTGTGCCGATCACGGTGGTTATTCTGTTAGGTTTGTTTTCGATCCAGCACCGTGGCACCGGACGGGTGGGGGCGATGTTCGGGCCCATCACCCTGGTGTGGTTCATCAGCATCGGCGTGTTGGGCGTACGCGGCATCCTGCTGCATCCCGGGGTGTTGGCTGCCTTCAATCCGTGGCATGCGTTGGAGTTTTTGAAGCATCATGGCGTGGCCTCGGCGTACACCTTGGGTGGCGTGTGCTTGGTCATCACCGGCGGCGAAGCCTTGTATGCGGACATGGGGCATTTCGGGCGCAATCCGATTCGTCTGGCATGGTTTGCCGTGGTGTTGCCGGCGCTGCTGCTCAACTACCTCGGGCAGGGTGCGCTGGTGCTCTCGGACCCATCGGCGGACACGCTGATTTCACCGTTGCACCAATTGGCACCGGAATGGTTCAAGATGCCCTTGGTGATTTTGGGGGCGATGGCCGCGGTGATTGCCTCACAGGCGTTGATTTCCGGCGCCTTTTCGCTGGCCATGCAGGCGGTACAGATGGGCTATTTGCCGCGCTTGGCCATCAAACACACCTCGGAGAGCGAGCACGGGCAAATCTATGTGCCACAAGTCAACCGGGCTATCATGGTGGGCAGCATCGGGTTGGTGCTGGTGTTCCAAACCTCCAGCAATCTGGCGGCGGCCTATGGCATTGCGGTGTGCTTGACCATGTCCATCACCACGATTCTGCTGTCGCAGATTGCGCGCCAGCTCTGGCATTGGCGGCTGTGGCAGGTGCTGTTGGTGTGTGGCATGTTCATGCTCATCGAGCTGAGTTTCGTGGGTGCCAACCTGATGAAAATCGCGCAAGGCGGCTGGGTGCCCTTGGGGATTGGGGCGGTGTTGCTGTTGACCATGCTGACGTGGAAGCGCGGGCGGGCGGTCCTGGCGGACAAGTTCGCCGAGCTGAGCCTGCCGGTTGACCAGTTGATAGGCTCGCTGCAGCGGGGCGGGGTGACGCGGGTGCGGGGTACGGCGGTTTATCTATCCACCTCGGTGGGTTTCACCCCGCCGGCGATGTTGCACAATCTCAAGCACAATCAGGTGCTGCACCAGGTGACGATTATCCTAACCATCCAGGCGATCCGCACCCCGCGGGTTCATGAGGAGGAGCGGCTGGAGGTGGTGGAGTTGGGCATGGGCGTGTGGCGGGTGGTGGCGCGCTATGGATTCATGGAACAACCGGATGTGCCGGCCGTTTTGCTAGCCTGTGCGGCCCATGGCTTGTCCGCCAGTGCGGACAAGGTGAGCTTTTTTCTCGGCCGGGAAACGATCATTCCCACCCGCCGCAACATTCCGCTGTGGCAGGCAAAGTATTTCGCGCTGCTGGCACGCGGGTCCCAAAGTGCGATGGAGTTTTTCAAGTTGCCGCCCAACAAGGTCATCGAATTGGGGACGCAGATCGAGATGTGAGGCTGCGGCGCACGTGCGGAAATCCCCGCCTGCCGCTGGAAAGATTTAGGTGGATATCGCCGACGGGCTCGCTATGCTCGCGCAGTTATGAAGAAAATCAAACATACCCAAGGTTTGCTGGTGGCGCTCGGATTGGTTGTCTCAATGGCTCAGGCGGCTGAGATGCGCACCTGGATGTCGCGCAAAGGTGGCACCATGGAGGCGGAATTGGGCGGCATCAGTGGCGACCAGGTGACTCTCATCACCAAGGATACCAAGGAAATCAAACTCAAGATTGAGGATTTGAGCCTGGCCGACCGCCAGCATCTCGTCGAATTCGGTGGTGCCGAGCCGTCCATCATCACCAGCGGCGAGCCCGGATCTCCGGAGAAGGAAGCCCGGATTGATGCCGCCACCATCAAGAAGCTCACCACCAAGTTGAACCTGGGGGACAACAGCCTGCTGAAGTTTGAACTGGTGGAAAGCGCGCATTTCCTCGTTGCCAGCGCGGGCAAGGTTCGCGGTCATGACACGGCGGAAACCGCGGAGCGCATCTGGCACGGCATGGCCTTCCAACACATGAATTTCCGCAAGGATTGGGGCGACAAGCGCATGCTCATCCTGTTGGTGGATGACCGCGCCGTCTACAAGGCGCTCGGTGACTGGTATGCCACTTATCTAACGAAAGAAGGGCAGGCGGAGGCCGCCCAGCGCAGCAAGAACGTGTGGGACAAGGCCGGCTCCAACCAGTTGGGCGTGCCTGCTGAGACGATGGAAAAATACAAGCTGCATCCGACGGCCATTCTTTTCAACATCACCGAGGCTGCCAGCTACAGCAAACCGCTCAGCCCGTTCCCGACCCATTCGATCGCCGGCACCGTGCTGGCCAAACAAATGAGCGGCGTGAACTCCTTCGGTGCGGAAGGCTACTTCGCCATCGTCACCGGTCATGCCTATTTCAAGGAAATCAGCCTCGCCAAAAAGACCGAGACCCATTTGCTCGATGTGTCGGGTTCCCAAAATGATGACATCAGCTCGAAACAAGGGTTCAAGGACGGCACGTCCTGGGCCAAAACCCTCCGCCCGCTGGTCCGCAAGGGCAAGGTCAAGGTGGAGTTGGAGCCCATGCTCAAATGGACCGGCACGGACCTCAACCCCGAGCGCTTGGTGTTGATTTATTCTTTTGCCTACTACATGGAAAGCGACGCCAAGCGCCTGTGTGCGTTTGCCAAGATGGTCCGCCGCATCGAGTCATCCAACCAAATCCCGCCGGCCATTGAAATTGCCAAGATCTTCGGGTTTGCCAGTATCGCCGAGTTCGAGGCGGACTGGAAGAAGTTCATCGTCGAAGGAGACTTTAAATAATTCACCCACCATGGTCCCGTATTTTTCGCGCGCACTCGCGCTTGCCGCATTGCTCACTTGCAACACATGGGCACAGACCGTTCCGGACAAGGATTATCGCGACTTCAAGGGCAGCAACGGCAAGGTGATCCAGGCCGTGCTGCTCGACAAGACCGCGACCGAGGCGGTGCTGCTGCTGCGCACCGGCCAGCGCGCCACCATCCCGCTCGACCGCCTCAGTGAGGCGGACCAGGCGTATGTGACGGCGTGGTCCAAGGATAAGGCGGTCTTCGTCCAGAAATGCCGCGGGCTGGCCATCCGGCAATTGTTAGAACTGCGCGGCTACGAGTCGTTTGAGTTCCGTCTGGAAAACAACTCGATCTTCATTGATGGAAAACTCAATGGCAAGGCGGCCCGTTTCCTCGTGGATACCGGCGCGGGCACCAGTCTGTTGCACGCGCCGTTTGCCAGTTCGGTGGGTCTGGTGGTGGGGCCGATGGACGAGAAAATCTATGGGGTCTCGGGTGAGGCGCCGGCGGGTTGGACGCCGGTGCCCAGCATCCAGCTCGGCGAGGCGGTGTTCAAGGACCGGCGGATTCTTGCCACCGACCTGCTCAAGGACAAGCCGCCCGGCGCGAAGTCGCGCGAGGATGTCATTCTGGGCGCGGATTTCATGAACAAACTGGATGCCGTCATATCCTATCAGGACCGGCGCATCTTCCTGCGGCCCGACCGCTCGGATCAGAGCGAAGTCAAAGCCGCCAAAGGCGAGGAAGGGCTCGCGTTCCGCTTGTTCAAGACCAAGGAGGGCAAGACCCTCCGCGGCAAGGTCATTGCCAAAACGCCCACCTCCGTCACCCTCGAACTGGTGGATGGCAAGAAATCCCAGGTCTTTATTGATGGCTTCGTCAAGGAAGACGAGGCGTATCTGAAAGCCTGGAGCGAGGCGGGTGCCACCTTCCTGCAATATTGCCAGAGCCTCACCATCAACGAGTTGCTGACTTTGCGCAAATACCAATCGTTCCAATTCGAACGCCGCGGCAATCACATCTTTGTCGAGGGTACTCTCAATGACAACAAGGTCACCTACATGATCGACACCGGCGCCGATAGCAGCCTGCTCCACCTCGCCGCCGCCAAAAAATACGCCTGCGAAGTCGGCCCGATGGACAAGGAAGTCTGGGGCATCGGTGGCAAGGCTCCGGCAGGCGTGACCCATATCGCCAAGCTCAGCATGGGCGAGGCGGTTCTAACCAACCGCAAGGTCCTCGCCACCGACATGGTGCGCCGCGGCGAGGTGGATAACCTCGATTACGTCGGCCTCTTCGGCGCGGATTTCATGCGCGAACTCGATGCCGTCATCACCTACACCGAGAACCGCATCTTCCTCATCCAGCGCTGAGACTTGAGGAGCGACGACATTTTTGTCGTCGTGCGGAAGGACTGCCCATGAGCTGAGCTGCACCATGCATCCGCGCCCACCACAGGAATGTGGTGGCTCCTTATGGCTTCCGCGCCACACTTAAGGATCGACGACACCAATGGTTCTGAGGATGCCGGCGCAGCCGTCCTCGAGCAGTTCGATGACATGATCGAAGCCGCGCTGGCCGCCGTAATACGGGTCTGGCACGCGGGCCTCGCGGTGCGTGCTGCAATACCCCACCAACGGCCGGATTTTAGGGTGAAAGCGACCCTCGGGGTCCAGCGCGCGGACCTCGGCGAGATTGTCCTCATCCATGGTGACGATCAGGTCGAAGGACTTGAGGTCGTCTATCCTGATCTTGCGGGCGCGGCCGGCGATGTGGTAACCGTTGCGTTCCAAGGTTGCCGCCATGCGTGAATCCGGCGGTTCGCCATGATGATAGCCGAGCGTGCCGGCGGAATCGATTTCAATGTCCGCGCTGCGCCCGGCGTCGGCCACCAGCTTGCGGAAAATGATTTCGGCGGCAGGGGAGCGGCAGATGTTGCCCATGCAGACAAACAGGACTCGGTAGGGTTTGCGGGTGGGATTCATGGCGGACGCACGGATTTTACGGCCATACCCGCGCCATTTGCCAGCCCGCATTCTCACGAATGTGCCCGCGAGCACCAGCTCTCTTCGCAGGCGCACACTCTTCGTAGGCGCGTTGGTGACAACGCGGGGGGGGCTACGCCCGGCTGCTCATGGACGCCCCATCACCCAAGCCGCATTCTCACGAATGTGCCTGCGAGCACCAGATCTCTTCGCTGGCGCAATCTTCGCAGGCGCGTTGGTGACAACGCGTTAGGGCGATGGCGTCTATCAATAATCTTAACCTTCTTGTCTTCTGTCTTCCCCATGGGAGGAAAACCCGCTAATGGAGGGTCGCGCAACCATCCTCCGCGCCAGCCCCCCTTTCTCCATGCTCAACCAATCCTTTCAACTCGACCGCCACCGGACCACTGCCAGCCGCGAATTCCAAGCCGGTCTGACAACTTTTACCGCGATGGCATACATTCTCGCGGTGAATCCCACCATCCTCGCCAACACCGGCATGGACAAGGGTGCGCTGATCACCGTCACCGCGCTCACCGCCGCGCTCTCGACGCTGATCATGGCCTTTCTAACCAACTATCCGATTGTTCTCGCACCCGGCATGGGCATCAACGCGTTTTTCACCTTCACGATCGTGCTGGGCAAGGGCCTGCCATGGTCCGAGGCGCTGGGCATGGTCTTCGTCAACGGCTTGATCTTCCTTGCCCTATCCGTTTCCGGGATCCGCGAGAAAATCATCGCCGCCATCCCATACTCGCTGAAAACCGCCATCACCTGCGGCATCGGGCTCTTCATCGCTTTCATCGGCCTGAAAAATGGCGGTATCATCGTCTCCGATCCCGTCACCTTCGTCAGAGTCGGCGATTTTGCCTCAGGTCCGGTTGCCCTCTGCCTCGCCGGCGTGCTCCTCACCATCATTCTTGTCGCGCGCGGCCTGCCCGGTGCCATCGTTATCAGCATCGCCATCGTCACGGTTGCCGGACTCTTTGTGCCCACCGCCGCCGGCGCCAGGGTCACCCAATTTCCCACCAGTTTGGTGGCCTTGCCGCACTCGCCGGCACCCGTGTTTCTCAAACTCACGTTTCAGTTTCTCACCAGTGGGTCCGCCTTCGCCGTGGCCGTGCCGCTGATCCTGACACTGTTGTTAGTCGATATGTTCGACAATATCGGCACCCTCATCGGCGTCACCAAACGCGCCGGCCTGCTCGCCGCTGACGGTTCCCTGCCCAAGGCGGGGCGCGCCCTCATTGCCGACTCGCTGGCCACCCTTGCCAGCGCGCTGCTCGGCACCTCCACGGTGGTCAGTTACATCGAGAGTGCCGCCGGTGTGGAGGCTGGCGGCCGAACCGGCCTGACCTCGCTGACGACCGCCGCGTTGTTTCTGCTCGCCTTGTTCTTCACGCCGTTGATTCTGATCGTGCCCGCTGCCGCCACCGCACCCGCGCTCGTGGTGGTTGGCATCTTCATGCTGCAATCGGTCGTCGACATCGAGATGAGCGACTTCAGGGCGGCCGCGCCTGCCGTGCTCACAATTGTCGGAATTCCCCTCACTTTCAGCATCGCCGAAGGCATCGGCATCGGTCTCATCACTGCCGCGCTTCTCGCTCTTGCCCTGGGCAAGCCCAAATCCATCACCCCCATCGGCTACCTCGTCGCCGCGGTATTTTTCCTGCAATTCTTCAAGCTCTTTCCGTTCGGCAGTTAGGCGCGACAAGCGCGCTTTCTGTCGCTTTCTTATGTCGCTTTCTTCTTGCAAGCTCGAGAATTTCGCTAACAATTCCAGTCTCTAATCATCTCAAATCTCAAATTTGAAATTTGGATCTGAAATCTTAGATCTGAAATTTCAAATCACTGTGGTGGTTGGACCACAGGAAAACGCTTGCGGGCGGTGCACATCAGTGACTTGATGAACGCGATGCTTTACGCAACCCGGCTGCTGGCAATGGCCATCCTCGCGATGCTTTCGCCGCGGGTGGTCGCGCAGCATCCGAACGTGCTGCTGATCCTATCGGATGACCAGGGCTACGGCGACCTGTCATCGAGCGGCAACCCGCAACTGCGGACACCCAACATTGACCGCCTGCGTGCCTCAGGTACGGATTTTTCCCGCTGCCTGGCGGCGCCCGGCGGCGCGGCAACGCGGGCGGAGTTGCTGAGTGGCAAGCATGAATTCCGTTGCGGCGTCAGTCACAGCCTGGCCGGGCGGAACCTGATCCGGCCGGAGGTGCCCTTGCTTCCGGAAGTGTTTCTAACGGCTGGCTATCGCACGGCGATCATTGGCAAGTGGCATCTGGGCGAGGCCCTGCCGTGCCGTCCCGAGGACCGCGGGTTTCAAGACGTGTGCGTGTTCGGCGGCGACGGCCTTGGCCAAACTCCGGACCGCTGGGGTAACGGTTATGTCGATCCATGGCTGCGACGCAACGACGGCTGGGTGGCCACCCGCGGTTATTGCACGCAGGTGTTGGTGGACGAGGCGAAGCGCTGGCTTGGCGCGCGCGCGGCGGACCACCAGCCGTTTTTCCTGCACTTGGCGCTCAACGCGCCCCACACGCCCTATGAGGCTCCCGCAGGGACGGCGCAAAGGGTGTTAGAGCGGACCGCGCTGCAAGAGCCGGCCGCCTCGTTTTATGCCATCATCGAGGATCTCGACGCAGGGGTGGGGGACTTGCTAACAGAACTGGAGCGGCTGCAACTGGCGGCCGACACGGTGGTGGTTTTTCTCGGGGCCAATGGCTCGGCCCTCGGCACTTGGAATGCCGGCATGCGTGGTATCAAGGGCAGCGTCGACGAGGGCGGCGTGCGCGTTCCCGCATGCATCCGCTGGCCCGCAAAAATTGCCGCCGGACGGGTGGTGGAGGCGCTGGCATCGCCGATGGATTGGTTCCCAACACTCGCCAACCTCTGTGGGGTGGCATTGCCTGCCGCTTGGGCCGGTGACGGACTGGATCTCGCGCCATCCTTGTTAGATAAGGCCGGGTTTCCCCAAGACCGGCTGTTGTTCACTCACATCGGGGGCTGGCCCGGGGATGACTCGCCGGACCGGCACCGCCTGCAGGGCTTTGCCGTGCGCGACAGCCGGTGGCGCCTGTGCGGTTTGGAGTTGTTCGATATGGCGGCGGATCCAAGCCAGCGCCACAATGTCTTCGAGGCACAGCCCGAGGTGGCCACCCGCCTGCTGGCCGGCTACGGCGCCTGGTGGAATGGCCTTAGGGCGACGCTGCGGGAACCGGTCCGCTACCTCATCGGCGATGCCCGCCAAAAGGTGGTGCATCTAACAGCCAACGACTGGTGGCCCAGCCGCGAGGTCAACGGGGCGGCGTCGGCCGCCAGCCAGTCCAGCCAGTCCGCCATCCGGCGCACGCTCACGGCGCTGTCCCACGGTGAAGCCGTGGCGGAGACCTCGGGTCATTGGAAACTGCACGCCGCCAGCGACGGCCACTATCAGATCAAGCTCTCCCCACTCCCCGCGGAGGCGGACGCGGCGGAACGCGCCCAAATCGGCCAGCTCAAGGCCGGCACCGTGCATATCCGCGCCGGCAAGCGCGAGGTGCAGATGAATCTGCTCAAAGGTGCCACCGCCGTGACCCTGAGCATGGACATGGCAGCCGGGGATCTGGATTTGGAGGCATGGTTCACCGGTCAGTTGTCGGACGCACGCATCCTCGGCGCGTTTTTTGCCGACATCGAACGCGTCGGTGAGCGCCTGCGCCCGGATATCGATTTGGATATTCACACGATTCCGAAAAAGTAGGGCAACTTTTCTGCTTTGAGAAGGTTTACTACCCGCCTAGATTTATTGCCTACCCCATCCCTCCATGAAAAATCCCTGGATTCTTCCTGCCACCGCGCTGGTTTTTGGTGCCTTAGGTGGCTTCTTCGCCGGTAAAACCACCAGCACCCCGGCCGTGGTAGCCGAAAAGGACACGACCACGCCGCGGACCCGCTCGCAGAATCGTCCGGACGCCGGCACCCACGAGATGACCAAGCGCAGTGGCACACGCGCCCGCAGCATCGATGAAATCTATCGCTCGCCCGGCCAAACCAACCGCATCCAGGCGCTCATGGATTACTATGCCGGACTCAGCCCGGCGCAACTCGAAGTGGAGGCCGGCAAACTCGAGGACCTGCCGATGAATGAGCGGCTGATGGCCTCGTTTCTGTTGTTCGGCAAATGGGCGGAGACCGATCCGATCGCCGCCATGGCCTACACTGACAAAATGGGCTTCACCGGCAACTTCGTCCGGCCCACGGTTTTGCAAAGCTGGGCGAGCAAGGATCCCCAAGCCGCCGCCAAATACTATTCGGAAAACAGCCGTCAATTCGCCATGATGGGCATGATGGGCGGCCGTGGTCCCATGGGCGGTGGCGGTGGCGGGGCCTCGGTCATCGCCTCCGAGTGGGCCAGGCAGGACCCTAGCGCGGCCCTCGCATGGGCAGGTTCATTGACCGGTAACGAAAAATCCTCGGCCATGTCCTCGGTGATTCGCGAAGTGGCCAGCAGCGACCCCAAGAAGGCCGCCACCATGGTCGCCAGCATGGATGAGGCCGGCCGCGGCCAAGCCTACGAGGACATCGCCCGCAAATGGGGTAGCCAGAATTTCAGTGATGCGGAGTTCTGGATCCGCACTCTGCCGGCCGACCAACAGGGCGCCGCCATGGCTGCCGCCCTCGCCGGGCTTTCCAAGGACAACCCGCAACTCGCCTCGGCCAAAATCGCCGCCCTGCCCGAGGGCGATGCCCGTAACGAGGCCGTCAATACCTTGGTTAGAAATTGGTCCCGCGACAACCCCAAGGATGCCGTGGCCTGGCTCATGAAACAAAATGACGAGACGGCCAGCGGCCGTGCCATGGGCGATGTGATTTCCAACTGGGTCACTCAGGACGACAAGGCGGCGCTCGCGTTCGTCAATTCCCAACAAGCGGGTGCGGTGCGCGACCGGGCCGCCGCCGCCTACATCATGAGCAACCGCAAGAGCGCTCCCGCCGCGTTGATTCAAGTGGCCGAATCCATCACCGATGAACACAGCCGCACCCAGTCGTTGAGCGTCGGTGTCATGCGCTGGATGCAGGAAGATCCGGCGGCCGCAAAAACCTACGTCCAAAACTCCACCGCCTTTAGCGCAGACCAGAAACAACGCGTCGCCGAGGGGCAATCCATCTGGGGCGGCGGTCGTCGCGGGGGTGGCGGTGGCGGCGGTCGTTGATTGCTTGACTAACAATCCAGCCACTTTCCGGCCGCGGTCTTGATCCGGCTCACCGACTCGTCCGTATAGCTCTGTTTCCCGTCGAACGCCCACACGGTTCCCGGCCACGCGGGATCACCGGTCGAGCGGCCCACGATATGGATGTGCATCTGGCGGACTTGGTTGCCGATGCACGCTACGTTGAGTTTCTCCGGGCGAAAGTGCTCCGACACAAAGGCGGAGACCTGGCGTATGGCCGCCACGACCTCGGCGTAGCGGTCTGGCGCGAGTTGATGCAAATCCTCGATCCCGTCGTCCACCTCGGGGACTAACAGGAACCATGGAAACAGCGCGTTGTTCTTCAGCAGCAGCCGGCAGCCGGCGATGCGGCCGATTTCAAATCCGCCCGCGGCAAGCCGGGGATGCAGGGAGAAGGCCATGCGCGAGGATACTATGCTTCTAACTTGATCACCTACTCACCTACCAACGTAATCACTTAATTCCCGGCTTCCTCTTCCTCCACCGGGGCCTTGGGCAGTTGCTCGACGGCGTCGAGGAGGTTGACCAGATCCACGCCGCGCACGGCGGAGGCATCATGATGGAAATGGAGCACCGGAGTGGACTTGAGCACGATGCGTTTCATGATCCGGGATTGGATGGAACCATGTTCGCGGTTGAGCTTTTCCAATACGGCGGCGACATTGCCGCCCATGATGCTGACCCAAACCTTGGCCTCCTTGAGGTCTTGGGTGATGTCGATGTCGCTCACTGTCACCAAGGCGCCATGCCATTCGTAATCGCGTTGGATGACCGCGCTGATTTCACGGCGGAGGAGTTCGTTGACTCGGTCAAGGCGGCGCATGGTGGAAGGGGGAGTTATCGGTTATGGGTTATGGGTTTATTAGGGAAGAGGGAGAATGGCTCCACGTGAGTGGGGGAAAAATAGCATGAACAAGCGCGAAGCGTATTCCTAATAACTAATAACCTCTAACCTATAACTGAACTCAAAGCGTCTGCGGGATTTTCTCGAGTTTGTAGCACTCGATGATGTCGCCCTCTTGGTACTCATTGAATTCGCCGAGGCGGATGCCGCATTCGAAGGCGTTGCGCACTTCCTCGACTTCCTCCTGGAAGCGGCGCAGGGTGGACATCTTGCCATCGAAGACAGGCACACCATCGCGGATGACGCGGGCATGGGCCTTGCGGTGGATGCGCCCATCGGTGACGAAACAGCCGCCGGCACGGCCGCGGGAGAGTTTGAACACCTTGCGCACTTCGGCATGGCCGATGACCGATTCGCGGTTGAGCGGCTCGAGCAGGCCGAGCATGGCCTCTCGCACCTGATCGATCAGTTCGTAAACGATCGAGTAGAGCTTGACCTGGACACCGGCGGCTTTGGCGGCTTTGACCGCCTTGGCCTCCACTTTGACATTGAAGCCAAGGATGATGGCCTCCGTGGAGGTCGCATATTGGACGTCGGTTTCGGTGATCGGCCCGGCGGCGGCAGTGATGAAGGTGGACTCGACTTTGTCAGACTCGATGGCAAGGATGGCTTTCTTGATAGCCTCGACCGACCCTTGCACATCGCACTTGAGGATGAGCTTGAGTTGGGCCTTGCCACTGCCCTCGTTGACCATCGAATAGAGATCCTCGAGGCGGTTGCGATGTTGCGGCTTGAGGCGCTTGAGGCGTTGCTCTTCCTGGCGCTCGGTGGCGAGGGTTTTCGCCTCGCGTTCGGATTTCATCTCGGTGAGGTGATCGCCGACGTTGGGCAGTTCTTCAAAACCGATGACCTCGACCGGCGTGCCGGGGGTGGCTACCTTGACGTTCTCGCCGCGGTCGTTGATGAGCGAGCGAACCTTGCCGGCGTAGGGGCCGCAGATGAAAGGCGTGCCGATTTTGAGAGTGCCGCTTTCGACAATGACCGTGGCGGTGGTGCCACGGCCGGGGACCACGCGGGCTTCAATGACCGAGGCCCGGGTGGTGGCGCGCGGGTTGGCCTTGAGTTCGAGCACCTCGGCTTGCAGTGACATGAGATCTAACAACTCACTCATGCCTTTGCCGGTCACGGCCGATACCTCGGCAAACTCGGTGTCGCCCTGCTGGTCGGTGGTTTGCAGGCCTATGTTGGCGAGCTGGGCCTTGACGCGATCCGGATTGGCGGAGGGCAGGTCACACTTGTTGATGGCCACAATGATGGTCTTGCCGGCCTTTTTCGAGTGGTTGATGGCTTCCAGCGTCTGGGGCATGATGCCGTCATTGGCGGCTATGACGATGACCACGATGTCGGTGATGTCGGCACCGCGGGCACGCATGTCGGAAAAGATGGCGTGGCCGGGGGTGTCGAGGAAGGTGATCGGTTGGTTGTGGTGAATGACCTGATAGGCACCGATATGTTGCGTGATCCCGCCCGCCTCGCCCGCGGTGATGCGGGTTTTGCGAAGGTAGTCGAGGATTGAGGTTTTGCCGTGGTCGACATGGCCCATGATGGTGATGATGGGCGGCCGGGTTTTGAGCAGGTCCTCGGGTTCCTCCACCGGCACTTCCGGCTCCTTGATGACTTCCACGGTGAGGTGAACACCTTTGGTTTTGTCGCGCTTCTCGCGCTCGAAAACAAACCCGTGGACCTCGCAAACCTTGGCGGCTATCTCTGGATCGATCGGCTGGTTAGGGCCGGGGAAGACGCCGAGCTTGATCAGGTCCGCCATGATGTTGTATGGCTTGAGCCCGATGCGGGCGGCCAAATCAGCGACCAGAATCGGTGGCTTGATGATGATCAGTTTCGGATCGTCCGAGACCTCATCGTCGACGGTTTCCGGGGGCTCCGGCGGGAGGGGGGAGGGGCCCTCAGGGTCGGCAGCCGGGGCGGTGGAAACCACGGGCTTGGCCCCTTTTACCGGCGCATGTTCTTCGTCATCGAGAAGTTTGGAGATCGTCGGCAGGACGGATTTCCCCGGGCGCGCGGTCTTGCGCACCTTGGCCATCTTCTCTTCGGCATAAAGATCGAGGGCCCCGAGCTTTGCCGCTTCAAGGGCGCTGGGCACCTCGGGCACTGCGGGTGGCGGCTCGGTGTCGAGGCGCTTGCGCTCGCGGCGCGAGAGTTTCTTTGAGTCCTCAAGCAGATCGAGAATTTTTGGTTTCTCGTTAGAGCTGTCGCTTTTTTTTGGCATCCGGCGGGTTGACGTAGTTCGGGAAAAAATGGGAATGGAAAAGGTTGTTAGGAAGCTTCGTCGCTGGTGGCGGGCGCACCGCTCAGAAAGGCATTGGCGCGCGCGAGCACGGCAGTGGCTCCCGCCTCGTCGAGGCCGAGCAGCGTGGCAATGAATTCGGCGGGCATGTCTACCACCAATTCCGGAGAGAGTCCACCGGCCAAGGTGAGCGTGTTGGCTTGTTCTTCGGAGATGCCGAGTTGTTCGCAGAGGGTGTGGGCGGCACCGCCGATCTTCTCCTTGAATTGTTCTTCTTTGGATTCGTCGCGACGGACCTGGATGTCCCAGCCCATCAGGCGCGATGACAGGCGCGCGTTTTGTCCCTTGCGGCCGATCGCCTTGCTGAGGTCCTCGTCGGTCACCGTGACATGCACCACGTGGGCGTCTTCATCAATGGTGATGGTCTTGAGATCGGCGGGCTTGAGCGCCTCGCGGACGAATTCCTTCGGATCTTCGCTCCAGCGGATAATATCGACTTTTTCGTTGTTGAGTTCGCGGACGATGTTTTTGACGCGGGCCCCGCGCATGCCGACGCAGGCACCGACCGCATCAACCTTGGGGTCTTTGCTCCAAACGGCGATTTTGGTGCGGAAGCCGGCTTCACGCGCGACTCCGCGGATTTCGACGGTGTGGTCGGAGATTTCGTTGACCTCGGCTTCGAAGAGGCGGCGGACAAAGTTCGGGTGGCTGCGGGAGAGGATGATTTCAGGGCCACGACCTTCGTTTTCCACGGCCAGCACGTAGGCGCGGATGCGGTCGCCTATGTTATAATCCTCACCCTGGACGCGCTCGCGGTTGGGCAGAATGCCTTCGAATTTCCCGAGGTCGATCATCACATCGTTGCGTTCAAAGCGGCGGACGGTGCCCGAGACAATATCCCCGGCGCGGTCCTTGAACTCCTCGTAGATCATTTCCTTTTCCGCCTGGCGCAGCCGCTGCATCATCGTTTGCTTGGCAGTCTGGACGGCAATCCGGCCGAAATCCTTGGGCGTGACGTTGAACTCCATCACGTCACCAACCTGCGCGGCCGGGTTCTTCTTGAGCGCCGTCGCCAGTTGGACCTGGTTGAATTTGTCGGTCTGGTCGCCATCGGCGCAGACCGTCAGCGACGCAAAGATGCGGGTTTCGCCTTTGCGGGTGTTGACGTCGGCCCTGAGGGTTTCGATGGCATCGGCACCCGGGACCATTTTGCGATACGCTGAGATGAAGGCGAACTCAAGCGCGGCAACGATCCGATCGCGATCGATGCCTTTTTCCTTTTCGTAGTATTCGATGAGAGCGACGATGTCGTTGGTCATGGCGGGCGGTGTGTGCTGGCGGTGCAGGTGGCGTCTGGGGACGCAAAGGAGTGGGTGCGAGACCCACTCCTTTCTTTCGTCAGAAGCTGTGCGGCCGCTTTCTTAGCGTGGGGATGTGCGGCTTGCAAGCTGAAACTCTCAAGTAATTAACCTGATTTTGGCAGACGCGGGTTTTTGGAGTGGGGGGCCGTTGGGTTGGCACGGAAGCCCCCCCGGCAAGGGCGGGATTTCCAGAGTGCTGGCCCGATTTCTCGGAATTGGGAGATATTTTTTTCAAATGGAGCTTGCCAAGGGTCCCGCCGGCACGTAATCGTCCGCCCGCCTGCCAAGAAAAAAACGCGAGGATAGCTCAGTTGGTAGAGCAGTTGGCTTTTAACCAATTGGTCCTGGGTTCGAGTCCCAGTCCTCGTACTTTCATTTGGATGCGCTTGCATGTCAGCCCGCCGTGCCCTATGGGCGGGCATGACGATTGGCGTTGCATGCATGATGATATTGACGGGGGGCGTGGCGCTGGCCGGATCGCTCACCCTGAACCAAGGCAAGTGTGAACAGCGGGTTTGCCCGCTCGGCATCGAGGTGGCGCAACCGGCGCTCGGCTGGACGCTCGAGTCCTCGCGCCGCGGCGACCGGCAGACGGCCTATCAGATATTGGCCGCCAGCGACCCGAAACTGCTGACCGCCGGTCAGCCCGATTTGTGGGACAGCGGCAAGGTGGATTCCGCTACATCTCTCGGCATTTCCTATCAAGGCAAACCGCTCACCTCCGGCCTGCGGGTATGGTGGCAAGTGCGGGTGTGGGACCGCGATGGCGAGCCCGGCGCGTATGGTCAACCGCAGTGGTGGGAAATGGCGCTGCTGGCCCCTACCGACTGGCACGGCAAGTGGATCTCCGATGGGAAGGCCCTGCCGCAGAAGGATGAAGACTTCTACGCTCCCGCACCGGCGCCCTTGTTGCGCAAGGGGTTCAAGCTCACCTCACCGATCAAGCGGGCGCGGCTTTATCTCTCCGGCCTGGGCTATCAGGAATTGCGGCTCAATGGCAACAGGGTGGGGGATCAATTGCTGGATCCCGGTTGGACTCCTTACACCAAACGCGTGCCCTATGCCACGCACGATGTCACCGCGTTGTTGCGCGAGGGCGACAACGCGCTCGGTGTCATGCTCGGCAACGGCTGGTTCAACCCGCTGCCGCTGCGCTTGTGGGGGCATCTCAACCTGCGCGAGCATCTCGCCATTGGCCGGCCCCGCGTCATCGTGCAGTTGAACATCGACTATGCCGACGGTACCACCAGACAGGTGGTCTCTGACGAAACTTGGCGCTCAGCCGATGGCCCGATTCTTTCTAACAGCATCTATCTGGGGGAGGTCTGCGATGCACGCAAGGAAGTGCCCGGGTGGGACACTCCCGGCTTTGATGACCGGACATGGCGCGCGCCGGCCATTGAAATCGCACCAGGCGGGGCGCTGCACGCGCAATCCGCGCCACCGATCCGCGTGACCGAGGAACTCCCCGCACTCAAGGTGTCCGAGTCGGGCGCCGGCGTGTTTGTGTACGACTTCGGCCAGAACTTCACCGGCTTGGTGCGTTTGCGTCTCAGCGCAGCGGCAGGTACCAAGGTCGTCATGCGTTACGGTGAGTTGCTGTATCCGGACGGCTCGCTCAATCCAATGACCAGCGTCTGTGGCCAGATCAAGAGCAAGGGCGATGAAAACACCGGCGGCCCCGGCGCGCCGAAGGTTGCCTGGCAGACCGACACCTATATTGCCAAAGGCGGCGGCGAGGAAACTTACACCCCGCGTTTCACCTTCCATGGTTTTCGCTATGTGGAAATCACCGGTTTACCCGCCGCACCGCCGCTCGCAGCCCTCACCGGTTTGCGCATGCACAGCGATGTGGCCGATGCCGGTTCTTTCGCCTGTTCCAACGAGCGCTTCAACCGCATCCAACAAATGTGCCGCCGCACCTTTGTCTCCAACCTCGTCGGAGTGCAGTCGGATTGCCCGCACCGCGAACGCCTCGGCTACGGCGGTGACATCGTCGCCACCAGCGAGGCACTGCTGATGAACTATGACATGGCCACGTTCTATCAGAAAACGGTGCGTGATTGGGC
>CAIKDP010000177.1 GCA_903826205.1 Akkermansiaceae bacterium | reverse complement strand
GGCTATGTCAAGGGATCGGGCATCTCCGCCATGACCGCCTCGGCCACCATCCCCGCCGCCGACATCTCCGGCAATATCACCGGCTCCGCCGCCAATGTCACCGGCACCGTCGCCGTCGCCAACGGCGGCACCGGCCTGACCACTTACGCCGTCGGCGACCTGCCCTACGCCTCGGGCACGACGACGCTTTCGAAACTCGCCGACGTTGCCACCGGCAATGCGCTGATCTCCGGCGGCGTGGGCGCGGCCCCTGCGTGGGGCAAGATCGGCCTGACCACCCATGTCAGCGGCACCCTGCCCGTCGCCAATGGCGGCACCGGCAAAACCACCGAAACCAGCTATCCCGGCGGCTATGTTCTGTATGGCGAAGGGAACAGTACACCGGGCGTCAGTGGTAATTTGGTCTGGGACCGCACCAACAACCGTCTTGGCGTGAAGAACTCAAGCCCCAGTTATGCCGTGGATGTCGCGGGCGACGTGAACGTCACCGGCGCCTTCCGAGTGAACGGAACCGCCGTCGGCGGCGGCACGATTGGTGGCAGCGGCACCGCCGATTATCTGCCTCGTTTCACGAATGGCACCACCTTGGGAAACTCTGCAATCTACCAATCATCCGCCGCCGGCTCCCCGGTCTGTATCATCAATGCTGGTTTCATGATCAATACGACTGCGGAACTCAACACCTCCCCTTCAAAACTGAATATTCTGTATGATGGAAATACCAGTTGGGGAATATCTGCTAAGAGCACCTTTGTGAACGGAGGAACCCCTATCTGTTTCATAAATTCAGTTGGCACAAAGGTCGGAAGGGTGGAGGCGACTGCAACAGCAACCTCGTACGTCACCACTTCTGACCGGCGCTTGAAGGAGAACATCACGCCCACGCATTTTGGCCTCGCGGATCTGATGAAGGTTCAGACGGTGGATTACAATTTCATAACCGACGAGGCCAAGACCGTGCAAACCGGTTTCATCGCCCAGGATTTGGACACGGTCTTTCCCGATGCTGTGACCGTGGGCGGCGACGACGCCAAAACCAACCCGTGGTCCGTGGATTACGGCCGTCTAACACCGCTGCTGGTCAAATCCATCCAAGACCTCAAGGCCGAAAACGACGCGCTCAAGGCGGATAACGAAGCCATCAAAGCCCAGAACGCCGCCATTCTCAAGCGCCTCGATGCGCTCGAGGCGAAGTGAGCGATCATTCCACAACTCCGGACCCTACATGCTCCCGACTCACATGAAGATTTACCGCAGAGCCGCAAAGGACGCAAAGTTTTCAAGAATTTAGAAATTCCGATTTTCAGTCTAAACCAAACATTCCCATGCAAACCAAATCCTTGTTTCATTCCCGCCTCTGGTGGCTGGCGCTCGCGCTGTGCTGCCAGATGGACGCCTCGGCGATGCAGATATTCGTCAAAACCCTCACCGGCAAGACCCTCACGTTGGAGGTCGAGCCCAGCGACTCCATTGAGAATGTAAAACAGAAGATCCAGGACAAGGAAGACCTTCCGCCGTATCAGCAGCAGTTGATCTTCGACGGCGAACAACTGGAGGACGGGCTCACCTTGGCCCATTACGATATCCATAAGGAATCCACCCTGCACTTGGTGTTTCTCCCCGAGGCCGTGGTCATACAGGCCGACACCACATTCTATGTCAAACCCGGCACACCGGTTTCGCTGCCGGCGGGGGCCACCGTGAAAGGCACGTTTTACAATCCGGCCGGGGTGACGCTCGGCACCGGCGCGTGGCTGGCCACCGTGGACGCCGGCCGCCTGGTCCAACAGGCGATGGCCGGTGACGCGGTGGTGATTTTGGCCGTGGGTGGCTCCGCCGCCAACCCGCTCACCCTGACCAACCGCAGCGGCGCGGCCGACACGTTCGGCGTGAAAGTGGCCGACAGCGTGACCTTGAAACCCTCGTGGATGAAGGCGGTGAACCGGACGTGGACGCTCGACAAGGGAACTGCCAACGCGGCCAATGGCGTGGATCTGTTAGCTGCTTGGAATGCGGACGAGGAAGACGCCAGCCTCGGCAGCGATTTGTTGTTATACCAATGGAACGGCAGCCACTGGATCTCGGTGACCACTGCGGACGCCCTGGTCAGCGGCCGCACGCTCAGCCAAACCCAGGTGACCGGCCCGCTCGTCGATGAGAAACCATTCATCGTCGGCAGCCGCTATCCCGCACCCACCCTGGTCACCCCGGCCGGCACCAGCAACCTGCTGCGCCCCACGTTCTCCGGCACCGCCATCGCCGCCTCCACGGTCAGCGTGAACCTTAATGGCTCGCTGTTAGGCACCGCCACCGCCGGCGCCGGCGGCACCTGGTCGCTCACCCCCGGTGAAAACCTGATAGCCGGAACGCAGACGCTCACCGCGCAGGCGGCCGACGGCCTCGGCAATGTCTCGGCGCTCACGGGTGAGGCCACCTATGAACTCGATTCCACCCTGCCCACGGCGGTGGCCGACGCAGTGGAGCGTTCGTCCCAGGGCACCACCAAGATTGCCGTGGCGCAGTTGCTCGCCAATGACAGCGACCCGTTAGGCCGAACCCTCACCATCAGCTCGGTTGGCTCGCCATCCGGCGGCAATGTTTCCCTCAGCGGCCGCTGGATCACCTTCACTCCCGCCGCCGGACTGGCTGATAGCACCCCGGCCACGTTTTCCTACGTGCTGGCCAACGGCACCGGCAGCAGCGCCAGCGCCACGGTCACCCTGACGGTGCCCGGCGCCAGCTACACCGAAAATCCCGCCACGCTGTTGCAGGGCGGCATCGTGGACATTCCGGACGGCGGTGGCAAAATCCTCACCTTCGCCGCCATCCCGGGCTTTGTCTATCAGGTGGAGGCGAGCAGCGACCTGGAAAGCTGGTCGCCGCTGGGCACCCTCACCGCCGGGGCCGACGGTCGCCTGGTCATCACCGACCCCGGTGCGACGGAAGCCGCCCGCTTTTACCGTTTCAAGAAATAACCGTTACTACAACCCCCTGCCTTTTTTTTGGCCAAGATATCAAGAACACAAGAATCAGCCATGAACGCAATCCAACAGTTAGTTATGGGTTTGGCCCTCGTCACGGGTGCCACGGCCTCGTTGATTATTCCCGATTCCGGCGCGGGTTTGCCGCTGGCCATAGCCGATCATGACGCCACGGGCATCCTGCGTCCCCTGGCGGTTTCCGGGCTGGCCCCGGGCAGCGCCTACTCCGTGGATGTGGCATTGAACATCCAGGGCCGCGGCGATGGTGGCTACGTCGGGGATGTGTATGCCTATCTGGCCCACCAAATCCCCGGCGGTGAATACACCATGATGGTGCTGCTCAACCGCCCGGGCCGCAGCGCCAGCCTGGCATCCGGCTACGACAACGCCGGACTCAACCTCACCCTCAGCGACAGCGCGGCCTATGACATCCACACCTATCAAGCCCAGTCCTATCAACTCGACGGCACCGGCGCCCTCACCGGCACCTGGCAGCCCGACCGCCGTTTGGCCAGCCCCGACACCGTGGTGAGCAGCGACGCCCGCGCCGCCACCACCCTCGACAACCTGGTGGGATCCAATGCCAACGGCTATTGGTATCTCTTCATCGCCGACATGGAAGCCGGCGGCACCATGCAACTCAACGGCTGGTCAGTGAGCTTTGCCGAAATGAGCGCCATCCCCGAGCCCGGCAGTTTGCTGGGCCTCGCCGGACTGCTGTCCTCCGCCATGTTCCTGCGCAGCCGCCGCGGCAAGCGCGTGGCGTGAGCGTCAAAGCTGGGCGCGGGCGCTCTCCACGTTGCCAGTGCGCTGGTACTCGGTGCCCGCGAATTCATCACCTCCGACCACCGCCAAGCCGCATGCGCCATCGGAGCCGGATTGTCGGTGACCGATCCCACCCGCCCAGTGCGGTGACAACGAAGATAATTCGAACATCGAACATTCAACATCGAACGCCGAACATCCAACCAAAGAGCGCAGCGGCTACAGCGGGACGTCTTTTCTCTTCGGTTCGGCGTTGGATGTTCAGCGTTGGATGTTCGATGTTCGCGTTTTCCAATGAGCATCTGACCGGCTGAGCATTCCTGCCACCCAAGGAGTGGTGACCTCCGGCCGCCATGGGCCATGTGAGCGGGCCATCGGCCCAAGCGCCGCGCGGCAGCGCTCTTCGTACACGCGCTGGTGACAGCGCGGGGGGGATGGCCGGCGGCTCACGGACGGACCATCGACCCAGACGCATTCTAACGAATGCGCCTACGGGCACAAGCGCCGCGCGGCCGCATTCTTCGTATCATCCATGTCCACCTGCGTTCACCTGCGGTTCATTTTCCTCTTTAGTCTCAAGCCTCGATTTTCCACGGCGCGCGCATCGGCTGGTGGATCAGGGCATTGACGGCGGGGTCGTCGGAGCGCAGGGATTTGGAGTCGAACTTGAAGCTCTTGTTGAGGCGATGGGCGGTGATGCCCATGTTCACCAGGGTGCATGACCAAAACCCATTCTGCTCGTTGAGCGCGAATTTCTTGCGGCTGCGCACGCATTCATGGAAGTCGGTGGCTTGCGGTGGCGGGTCCGGCAGGGCGTCGATTGTCTTGCGGAGGTCGGGGATGTTGGATTCGAGCCCCTTGGAAATCCAGCCTTTGGGTCCCTGCATGTAAACGGCCTCCTTGTCCTTGTTCTCGCCATCGAGGACCACCTTGCAGCCATCGGCATACGTGTATTCAATCCGGCGCCACGCGCCCACCGCCTCGGCGTCCTGCGGGTCGGCATCGATTTCCACCGAGACCGGGGCCTGGTCGTCCTTGTCGAGGAGGTATTGGACGGGGTCGAGATAATGTTGGCCCATATCGCCAAGACCGCCGCCATCGTAGTCCCAGTAACCGCGGAATGTCCCGTGGGTGCGGTGGCGGTTGTAGGGTTTCATGGGGGCCGGGCCTAACCACATATCATAGTCCAACTCCGGCGGCACCGGTTCGGGCTGCAGGCCGACCTTGCCCGCCCAGGTGCCCAGCTTCCAATCGAAGCCGGTGACGCCGGATACGGTGATTTTCAAGGGCCAGCCTAACAAACCGTGCATGGCGGCCTTCTTGAGCATTTTCACGGGCACGCGCATGTCGTAGAACCCGGCTTGGAAGCGGAACCAGGTGTTGAGGCGGAAGATGCGTTGTTGCTGTTCGACCGCTTTGACCATGGCAATGCCCTCGCCGATGGTGCGGCTCATGGGCTTCTCGCACCAAATATCCTTGCCGGCCTTGGCGGCCTCAACCGCGATCAGGGCATGCCAGTGCGGCGGCGTGCAGATGTGGACGATGTCGATGTCGGTGCGGGCGAGGAGTTCGCGGAAATCGCGGTAGCCCTTGATGCCGTTGGCCTCCGCGCCGGCGTCGCGCATGCGGTTGGCCAGATGGCTGCTATCCACATCGCAGAGCGCCAGCAACTTGCCGGGCATCGTCAGGTGGGAGGCGGAAATGCCGCCGCAGCCGATGATGCCGCGGGTGAGTTGTTGGGACGGCGGGGTTTGGCCGTTGAGACCGAGCACGCGGCTTGGCACGATTTGAAGGGTCGCCCAAGCGGCGAGGGATTTGAGGGTTTGTCGGCGGGTGAGCATGGCGGAAAAAGTTATTAGCCATGACAGATGCCGCTGTCACGGAATATAGGGGTCATTGCTCGGGATAATCCAGGCCGCGGCAACTATGGATGACCGAGCGCTGCCAGTCCTCCAACTCCGCCTTCATCCGCGTGACAATCTCGGGGTGGGTCGCGGCAAGGTCGGTGGTTTCCGCCCGATCTGTCGTTAGATCATAAAGCTCAAACTTACCGCCGACCCGCTTGAGGAGTTTGTATTGGTTGTCGTTCCAGGCGGACGGGCCGGAGTCGATGGACATTTTCTTGTCGGCCTTTTCGACGAGGGGAAAGCCCGCGCCGGTCTGCCAGAAGCCCAGCGGTTTGGGCCGTTGCTTCATCACCCCGTCGATCAATGGCAGCAGGCTGATGCCGTCGAGGGGTTTTATCTGATTGGCGACCTTGACTTGAATGAGGTCCACCAGCGTCGGATAGATATCAATCACCCCGGCGGGGATGTCGGTGACTGCCGCTTGTTTGATGCGTGCCGGCCATTCGATGACGCAGGGGACGCGGATGCCGCCCTCCCACATGTCGCCCTTGCGTCCGCGCAGGCCGGCGTTGGTGCCGTTGGCGTCGGGCTTCTCGGGGTCCAACCAACCGCCGTTGTCGCTGTTGAACATGAGCAAGGTGTTGTCGGCAATGCCCAACTTGCGCAGTCCGCTGCGCAGCGTGCCCATGCTGCGGTCCATCGCCAGAATTTCCCCATAATAACCCGAGCCTCCGGCAGCCGCGAGGTCGGCGGGCAGCGGTTGGTGCGGGGCATGCGGGCTGCCAAACCAAACCACGGCGAAGCAGGGTTTTTTGTTAGCCACGGTCTGGCCAATGAACTTCAGCGCCTGCGCGACGATGGCCTCCGAGCCGTCGCCACTCACCTGTTCCGGCACTCCATTGTGGCCGAATGTCCAGTCCAGCTCAAAATAGTTAGAAACGGAGAACGACTCATCGAATCCCAGATTGCGCGGTGAGAGCGGATCGGAATCGGACATGACCTTGCCGGGTCCGCCGACGCCGTTGAGGTGCCATTTGCCGAAGTGGCCGGTGGCATAGCCGCCGGCCTTCATGGCCTGGGCGAGGGTGACTTCCTGTTTGCGCAGCGGCATGCCCGGCCAGAACACGCCGCAGCGGTTTTGATGGCGGCCGGTCATCACGCTGGCCCGCGTGGGTGAGCAACTTTGCTGGGCATAGAAGCGGTTGAAGCGCAGGCCCGCGGCCGCCATGGCATCGAGGTTGGGCGTCTGAATCCTGGTCAAGCCGTTGTAGCTGACATCACCCCAGCCCTGGTCATCGGTCATGCAAAGGATGATGTTGGGTTTGCCGGCAGGCGCCGCCGCCAGCCACGTGGTTGTTGGAATCAACCACGCTAACAAAAAAAGCGGGTTCCTGACGTATGCACGAAGTGTCATGTTGGGCGATCTCTCAGTTGCCGGGAGATTCCAGCTTCTTGAGTTGGGTGGTGAGGTAGTCACCACAAGGAGTCGCGCTACCGTCCTTGAAGCGGATCAGATAGGGTTTGCCGGTGGTGGACGAAACGCTGGCCGCCTTGGCAATGAAATCCGCGGCGGTCTTGATGTCCTTGTCGTTGGCCTGCCATTTGCCCCGCAGGAATTTGCCGGCGGCTTGGGAATTGGCGGCGCTGCCATTGCGCACGAAGCTGGCGTCCTTGAGCGCTTCGACGTGGGCGATGAGCGCCTCGATTTTGGCTTTCTCAGTGAGCGCCTTGGTTTCGGCGTGCAGCGGGATGACGGCGGTCAAAAACAGCAGAAAGCCCAAGGCGGCGAGAATGAAGGATCGGTGTGTCATGGTTTGTTAGGGATGTCTTTTCAGTCTTCCACCTTGATGGTGGTGGGGTCCCAAGTGATCGGGGGAAACTCCATCTGCAAACTTTTGAGGGTATCCACCAGGATGCGGGCGACGCACAGGTCACGATACCACTTGCGGTTGGCAGGCACCACATACCACGGCGCCAGCGGCGACGAGGAGCGGGAGATCACATCCTCGTACACCTGCATGAACTCGCCCCAGAGGGCACGGTCTTTGAGGTCGTCCGGATTGACCTTCCAGTGCTTGCCGGGGTTGGCGAGGCGGGCTTCCAGGCGCCGCTTCTGTTCATCCTTGGAAATGTGCAGGAAAATCTTCACCAAGGTGGTCCCCTCCTCCGCCAGCATCCGCTCGAATTCGACCACATGGCGGTAGCGGCGGGCCCACACATCCTCGGCGAAAATCCGCTTCACCCGCACCGCGATGATGTCCTCATAGTGGCTGCGGTTGAAAATGACCAACTGGCCATTGGCGGGCACCTTGGAATGAATGCGCCAGAGAAAATCATGTGCCAACTCCTCCTCGCTCGGTTTCTTGAAGGAACAAACATGGATCCCCTGCGGATCTATCCGCGAGAACACGTTCTTGATGCAGCCATCCTTGCCGCCCGTGTCCATCGCCTGCAACACCACCAGCACGCGGTGCCGGTTCTGCGCGTAAAGCACTTTTTGCAATTCCTGGAGTTCGGCGCGCAAACGCTCGAAATGCGGTTCATGCTCCTGTTTGCCGCCATCCCCGAACAATGCCTTCTCCTGGGCATCGATTTTCCCCAGATCAACCCTCGATCCGTGTCTGACCAAATAGCGTTCGCGTGCTCCCCTCACTGGCATGCCCAAGTTATTCATGCCGCCCCTGCCGCTGGCAAGCAGAGAAAGATCGCCCAGGTCAATAATCGGAATTGATCTCCCCGTCATTCCACGCTGTGATGCGCCGATGCGTCCCGCTCGGAAAGCCCTGACCCAGACGAAACCACCGCTCACCCTGCTCAGCGCCCTGCACGTCGGTGCCAGTTCCGTCTCCATGATGGTTGCCGAACGCAACCCGGATGGCTCGCTCCTGCCCGTGGATTTCCTTGAGAAACCCGCCCCCATCGCCCGTGACATCTTCCGCCTTGGCAGCGTCAGCCAAGCCACCACCGAGCGCATCGTCTCCATCATCAAGGGGTTCCAAAAGTCCCTCGCCGAACTCGGTCTGGACCCCCACAACGTCACCCGCGCGGCCACCACCAACATCCTCAGCGAGGCCACCAATCACGAAACCGTCATGAACCGCATCCGCATCGCCTGCGGCTTGCGCGTGACCACCATCGACGATGGCGAAATGACCCGCCTGATCTATCTGAAAACCCGCCGCCGCCTGCACGATCTGCCAGCCTTGCGGCACAACACCACCCTCGTCGTCCACGTCGGTCCGGGCAACACCCGCGCCTTGCTGTTTCAAAACGGCCTGATCACCCGCTACACCAGCTACCGCATGGGCACTCACCGCACCCGCGAGGCCGTGGAAGGGTCGCACGCGGAAGGCCCCGCCATGCTGCGCGTCATCCGCGAACATGTCTCGGGCAACCTCGCCCAAATCCGCTACGATTTCTCCGACGTCACCATCGAGGGCCTCATCATCATCGGCGAGGAAATCCAATCCGTCGCCACCCACCTGATTCAAAAGCAGGCCGTCTGCCACGTTAGATTCCTGCGCCAGTTCACCACGGAAACCTCCATCCTCAGCGAGGTGGAATGCGTCAAGCGCTTCCAACTCGACTATCAAACCGCGGAGGCCCTGGTGCCCGCGCTCGAAATCAACCTGGCCATCACCGAGTCCCTCAAACTGGCCGAAATCCACATCCCCAGCACCGAATACGAACAGGGCTTGTTGCACGACCTGCTGCTGTCACGCGATCTAACCGGCAACTTTGCCGAGGAAGTCATCCGCTCCGCCAGCATTCTGGCCGAGCGTTACCAATCCGATCCCGGCCACGGCAAGCACGTTGGCGAGCTTTGCACGCGGTTCTTTGACACCCTAACCGACCTGCACCAGCTTACGCCGCACGATGCGCTGCTGTTGCAAGTGGCCGCCATCCTGCATGAAGTGGGCACCTATATCAGCCCCCGCGCCCACCACAAACACTCGGAATACATCATTCTCAACTCCGAGATCTTCGGGCTGGACCGGCTCGACGTCACGCTCGTGGCGCTCATTGCGCGTTACCACCGCCACTCCGTGCCCCGTCCCGATCACCCGAGTTACGGCGCCCTCAACATCGATGATCGCATCCGGGTCAACAAGCTCGCCGCCATCCTGCGCGTGGCCGACGCCCTGGAGCGGACCCATGCCCAGCGCGTGTCCCAGATAGAAATCCGCCGCGACGCGAGCCAACTGCGCCTCCGCCTCCCCAGCATCACCGATGCCGCCGTCGAACGCCTCGCCATGACCTCCAAGGCCGATCTCTTCGAGCAAGTCTTCGGCCTCAGCGTCGTCATTGACGAGGACAATTAGACAGATCCTGGATACCCCATGACCCATGACCCACACCGCCGGGACCTCATCTCCCGCACTTTTCTAACAACATTCGGCGCGCCGCCCGACCTTTGGTGCCGCGCGCCGGGCCGCGTCGATCTGATGGGCAGCCATACCGACTACAACCTTGGCGCCGTCCTCACGCTTCCAATCGGCCGCGACACCTGGATCGCCGCACGGGCGAATTCCACGCGCACGGTGCGCCTCCACTCGCTGAACCTCGGAGCCGACGCGGCGTTTGCCTTGGATGCCACTGGGAAATGTGCGGACCACCCGTGGCTTGATTATGTCCATGGCGTGGCGCGGATGTTGCAGGAAGATGGCTTGTCCGTCACGGGCTTTGACGGGGTCATCCACAGCACCGTGCCATTGCGCAGCGGCCTGAGTTCGTCCGCGGCCCTTGAATGCGCGGTGGCCACCGTGTTTGAGGCACTCGGCGGGTGGCAGCTCGCGCCCTTGCAGAAAGCCCTGCTCTGCCAACGCGCTGAAAACCGCCACGTCGGCGTCAACTGTGGCATCCTCGACCAATTCACCTCCTGCATGGGCCAGCAAGGCTGTGCCTTGCTCCTCGATTGCCGCGACCTCTCCAGCCACGCCATGGCCATCGCCAAAGGCATCCGCATCGTCATCTGCGATACCCGGGCACAACGCGAACTCACCGGCTCCGAATACGGCGAGCGCCGCGAACAATGCGAAACCGGGGCTCGCCTGTTAGGTTGTGCCGCCTTGCGCGAGGTCACGCCCGAGCACTTCGCTGCCCATGCGCACGAACTGCCCGCGAGCGTCGCCAAGCGTTGCCGCTTCATCCTCGAGGAACACGCCCGTGTCTACACCCTGGCGGCAGCCCTCACCACGGGCGAGCGCGACGCGATCCGCCAACTCACTGCCGCCTCGTTCGACGGCGCCTGCCATCTCTATGAAATCGCCTCGCCCGCGATGCACGCAATGATGGCGGCCATGCTGGCCGCACCGGGCGTGATCGGCGCCCGCCAGGCCGGGGCCGGCTTCGGCGGCTGCATGGTGGCGTTTGTGGAAGAAGCACAAGTCGAGGCGTTTGCCACCGCCGTGCGTTCCCATTACCTCGCGGCAACCGCCGTTGAACCCGAAATCTATCCGGTCACCGCCGCCGCGGGCGCGGAAAGAATTGGGCAAAATGAGGAGGAGGCAAAATGATGAGGAGGGTTGCACGCCACGCCAATTCGAGTTTCATCAAAGATCTTTGGTAAAATCATGGTGAGGTAAAATCATGGTGAGGTGAAATCATCCAAAGATGGTTGCCAGACGACTAAAAATCCAGTTCACTGCATGCGTCCATGCCGATTGAGGTCCAGTGCGAGATTCGGGTGTTCGACCAAGAGGAATTCCACGCCTTGAGCCGTCGGGTGCTGCGCCTTGCTTTTGATGTGCACAATGACTTCGGACGTTTTCTTGACGAGGAACTGTGCAAGCGGGAGTTGGCTGAGCGCTGCATGGATGCCGGAATCAACCCAGTCCAACGAGAAGTTCGGGTACGTCTGACGCACGGGGATTTCCGCAAGGACTACTTCATGGATCTTGTCCTGGCCAAAGGTCTGATGGTCGAAGCGAAGGCCGCCGAATGCCTCGCTCCTGCTCACCATGGGCAATCTCTCAACTACTTGCTGCTTTCGGGGATGCAACACGGACTGTTGGTCAATTTTCGCTCCTCGCGCGTGGAGCACCGCTTCGTTTCAACAAATCTCACACCCTGGCGGCGGCATGAGTTTCAGATCGATTCGAGCCGCTGGAACATGAACGATTGCTCAGCAACGTGGCTTCGCAACTGCATGCTGCAATTATTGAATGATTGGGGAGCCTTTCTCGAAGTTGCTCTCTATCGTGATGCCATCATTCACTTTCTGGGTGGCACCAAGAACGCATGCCGATCCATCGAAGTCCTAAGTGGCACGCGCACGCTTGGCGCACAGGAATTGTTCCTCTTAACTGACGATGCAGCATTTTCAATCAGCGCAATCATTGACAACCCAGCCGAATACGAGTCCCACCTAACCCGATTCCTCCATCATACCCGCCTCGACCACCTTCACTGGATCAATCTCAATCACCACACCATTACCTTCACATCCCTCAGCAATTCCTCACATCTTTCACTCTAATCTTTTCTTCCCATGATTTTACCTCATCATCATTTTGCCATCCTCTTCATTTTCTTCCCATGATTTTACCTCACCACGATTTCACCCTTCTCCTGCTCCTCGCCTCCTGCCTCGCCACGCAAGCGACCGAACCGCTGCGCCCGCCGTCGGTGCCGTTGGTCGCCCACGACCCGTATCTGAGCATCTGGTCGCCGGCGGACAAACTCACCGACGCCGATACCGTCCACTGGACCGGCAAGCCCAACCGCCTCACCAGCCTGGTGCGCGTCGATGGCAAAGCCTTCCGCCTGATGGGCACGGAGCCGGCCACCGTGCCCGCCCTGCCGCAGATCCGTCTGGAGGTAACCCCCACCCGCACGCTCTACACCTTCGCCGGTGAGGGCATCCGCCTTACACTCACGTTCCTGACGCCAGCCCTGCCGGATGACCTCGACGTGCTGTCGCGCCCGCTGACCTACCTGACATTCGAGGTCAGCTCCACCGACAACAAGCCCCACGCGGTCGCCATCTATCAGGATGTGGCGGCGGAGCTGGCCGTCAACGAGCCGGCCCAGCAAGTGAACTGCACGAAATCCGACACCCCCGAACTGTCGGTGGTCAACATCGGATCGCACGAGCAGCCGGTGCTCGCAAAACAGGGCGACAACCTCCGCATCGATTGGGGGGCCCTCTATCTGGCCGCACCCAGGGGCCCGACGACTTCATCATACATTTTGCCCGCAGCCATGGCGCGCGCCAGCTTTGCCGCCGGTGAGGGGTTCCCGCTGGTGAAAATGGCCATGCCCCAGGCGGCCAAGGACGCGCCGGTGGCGGCAATTGTGTTAGATTTCACCAAGGTCGGCGCCGAACCGGTCAGCCGCTGGCTGCTACTCGCCTACGACGATGAATTCTCGATCAAGTATTTCGGGCAGAACCTCCGGCCCTACTGGCGCCGCAACGGTGATGACGCGGCGGCGTTGCTGAAAAAAGCCGCAGCCGATTACCCGGCATTGACCCAGCGCTGCTCCCGATTCGACCAACAGCTTGTCGCCGACCTGTCCAAGGCAGGTGACAAGTATGCCCAACTCTGCACCCTCGCCTACCGGCAGACATTGGCCGGCAACAAGATCTGCGCCGACGCCAAGGGCCAGCCACTCATGTTTCCCAAGGAGAATTTTTCTAACGGCTGCATCGGCACGGTGGATGTGTTGTTTCCGCAGGCGCCGTTTTTCCTCGCCCTAAGCCCGGCGCTCACCAAGGCGATGCTCATCCCGGTGCTCGATTACGCCGCTTCGCCGCGCTGGCCGTACGGCTACGCGCCGCATGACCTCGGCACCTACCCGCATGCCTCCGGCCAGGTCTATGGCATGGACGGCGACGACGGCATGCGCATGCCGGTCGAGGAATGCGGCAACATGCTCATCATGCTGGCCGCGCTCGCCAACCAGCAAGGCAACGCCGACCTCGCCCAACCCTACTGGCCGATGCTCACCAAGTGGGCCGATTATCTGGTGAAAGAAGGCCTCGACCCGCAAAAACAACTGTGCTCCGCCGACATGTTCGGCCACCTGCCTCGCAATGCCAACCTCGCGCTCAAAGCCATCATCGGCATCGGCGGCTTCGCCCAGCTCTGCGAGAAATCCGCCAAACCCGATGCAGCCAGGAAATATCTGGACATCGCCCGCGACTATGCCGCCAAATGGCAGGATCTCGCCAAGGACGACCACCACACGCGCCTCGCCTATGACCAACCGGGGTCATGGAGCATGAAACACAACCTGATCTGGGACCGTGTGTTAGGCCTTAACCTCATCCCCGCGGCTGTCGGCGACGCCGAAATCGCCTGGTACCTCAAGGTGCAGAACAAATACGGTCTGCCGGTGGATCACCGCACCGACACCTCGCTGATCGATTGGGCGCTCTGGAGCATGGCCCCCGCCCGCAACGACGCGGATTTCCAACAGTTGTTAGATCCCGTCTGGCGCTACGCCAATGAAACCCCGTCGCGCGTGCCGCTCGCCGATTGGTATGTCACCACCCATGCGAAGAAAAAGGGCTTCCAGGCCCGCCCGGTGGTGGGCGGCATCTTCATCAAGATGCTGACGGATGCGCCAATGTGGAGCAAATGGGCCAAACAAGGCGCCGACACCCATGGCCCATGGGCCCCCCTCCCTGCCGCCGCGCTCCCGGCCACCAGCAGCTTGCCGGGCCTGCGCAAGTTGTTGGACTCCCCGCTGCGCGACACGTCCATCTGCGTCGGACCGGACCGTGCCTATTACCTAACCGGCACCACCGGTCATCCCACATGGTGGACCACCAACGAGGGCATCCACGTCTGGCGTTCCACCGACCTGACAAACTGGCAAGCGCTGGGCTTGGTATGGAGTTTGGAGAAGGATGCCACCTGGCAGAAGGCGTCCCAAAACGGCCGCCGCGCCATCTGGGCACCCGAGATTCATTATCTCAAGGGCACCTTCTGGCTTGCCTATTGCGTCAACTGGCTGAGCGGCGGCACCGGCCTGCTCAAGAGCACCAGCGGCAAGGCGGAGGGCCCCTACGTCGATGTGAAGCCGGAGGGGCCGCTCACGGCCGAGATCGACGCGTCGCTCTTCCAAGACGACGACGGCAAGGTCTATTTTATCTATCAAGATGGCAAGATCGCGCGGCTCAAGGATGACATGAGCGGTCTGGCCGAGGACCCCCGCCTGCTCAAGCCGGCCGACTTTCAGCATGTCGGATTCGAAGGTGCCTTCATCACCAAGGCCAACGGTCGCTACCAATTGGTGTGCGCGGAATTCAATCAACGTGATGGCAACAAAGCCTATGACTGCATGGTGGCGAGTTCTGACAATATCTACGGCCCTTACGGTGACCGCTATCTCGCCCTGCCTCACGCCGGCCACAACATGTTCTTCAAAGACCCACAGGGCCAGTGGTGGTCCACGTTTTTCGGCCACGATCCGAAGGCACCTTGGACTGAGCGGGCAGGCATTCTGCCCATCACCTTCGACGCTGATGGGCGGGTACGTCCAAGCGCCGGGGGAATGCCTCCGCAGTGACAATCCATGATCCCGTCATTGATAGAGGAAGATGCCCCGCGGGCCCTTCCACCCTATTTGAGCAGGCCCTTCAAGTGCTCGATGTATTTCTCCGGTCCGCCTTCCAGATAGCCGGTGTTGGCAACTTTTTTGCCATCGGAATTCAGTAGGATGATGGACGGGTAACCCTGGATCTTGTACTCTTGTTGCAGCTTCGCGTTCTGTTCGGCTTCCTTCTTGGGCAGCTTCTTGGCCCGCGGAAAATCCACTTCCACCAACACCAGATTGTCTTTGGCGTACTTCTCGAACTCGGGCGTCGAGAAAACCTCCTTCTTCAGCCGGATGCACCAGCCACACCAATCGGAACCGGTGAAATCCAGCAGCATCGGCTTCTTCTCATCCTTGGCACGCTTCTTGGCGACCTCAAAGTCGGTTTCCCACTTGTAAACGCCGACAGGGGCGGCCTTGGCGGCGGCTTGTTCGGCGACGAACTTCTGGTCGTCCTCACTGAGCCGGCTCAGGGGGACTTTCGCCGTGACACCGGTCGACCGGGTGATCACGATATTCTCGCCCTCGGTGCGGACATATTCGCCCACGATGGTGCGGTCGGACCCGGCTTCCTTCCAGGTGCGGGCGTCAGCGGCTACAGCGAGAAGACCAAACAAGAGGCATTGCAGGGATTGTTTCATGATGGGTGGCGGCGGGTTCATGGCGACTATCACTCGAAGGCTAACAGTAGCCTTGCGGTACGACATGCCAAGGACAATCTCGCAAATCCTCTGGTATTGCCAGGGCGCTTGACCAAGGTTCCCGTAATCCTTGAAAAATCGTTAATCACGACAGTTTTTGGATAGATTGCCGATATTGAATATCAACGAGTTACAGATCGTCAGCCAATCACCCTGACGAATGCCGGATATCGAAGGATTACTCTGGACGACCTGTGCGTGCCGCCTATCCTTCGATGGATATGAAACGCGGCCAGCCCATGAGCAAATTCCTGGCAGACAGCAACCTCTACTGCATCGGCACGCAGTAGGAACCGGCGTGCTTGATGTGGCCGGTGGCGGGAGTGGCTTGGCACCGCCGGGGGCGACCTGTTCGTAACTTCCCGCTCCGGTCATCACCTTGGCCTCGTCAAAATAGAGCGTGCCGCCCGTTGTGCTGCCATACGAACCGAACTTGAATGCGAATTTGCCGCGATAGTAAAATGCGTTGCCACCTTTCTGGGTATAGACCTTGCGGCCCTGAACCCACACCTCCGTCAACCCGTCATCTTGCAAGGAAAAGTAATGATGAAACACGAAATCATACCATACCCCGGGTTTGGCCTTTTCCACGAGCGTGGCCACCCTGTTGCCCGGTTCGGACTGCTTGGATTGCTTGTAGTTGGTCCGATAGATGAACTGCCCGTTATCCAGCCGCAGGCAAGCCTCCGGGCCTTGGGCGTATTCCTTGCCCTGGCCTGCGTTGGGCACTCCTCCGTGCCATTGAACCACCATCCCTGAATGGGTGAGACTGCCTTCCGGAACAAGGATGCTGATCGCGGCCCAGCAGTGTTGATTCAAGCGAGGGCTGGCATTTTCATCGCGGTTCACCAATTCGAACTCCATGCGGCGGCCTGTTTCCTTGCGCACGCACTTCATGGCCCCGCTCCCCTTGCGGGCCGGGGTCTTGACAAGACTCACCTCACCCGCGTTGCCAGAGTATCCAGCCGCAGGATTGATCCTCAGGTTGCTCCAGCCTCCGCCCTTGTCCTGGGGCTCCACAAAATAATTTTTCGAGAATTTGCCATCGAACGACTCCGCCCATGTTGCGGCGTGCGATGATCCGATAGAAATCGCTGCTGCTAACAGTCCCGCCATGAGCGCGGTGATCCCGGTGATTCGTTGTGGAAAGCGCTGCATTCCCTATCTACG
>CAIKDP010000176.1 GCA_903826205.1 Akkermansiaceae bacterium | reverse complement strand
GTCGTTGCCGCGAAGGACATTCTCACCACCGCCACCCAACAGCAGGGCGGACGCACCATCACCATTCGCAGGATCAAGCCCATCGCGCTGCCACCGCCACCCAAACCCGCACCTGTCCAAACCGCCCTCGACCAAGCCGCCTTGCAAGAAGAACTTGCCGAAACTGGCGTGCTACAGCCGAAATGGGATTTCCTGTTTCTGGGTGCCACCGTCTTCCGCACCAAGGATTCGCCGCCGCGCACCCTGGTCACTTACTGGCCATCCATCATGGGCGAAGTCAGCTTCTGGTCATCTGCCGATTTCGGCCTGCTAGCCGGCATGGGTGACTTCGCCGCAGCCAATGGCCAGTCATACAGTATGTTCATGGCGTGGGGCTATGAGGACATCGACGGCAGCATGGCTGATTTCCAAGCACCCCACGACCGCCCGTATGAGGCCCCTCTCATGCCCCGGTTTCCCGACGGGAAAGCCACCTTTTCGATTATTGGCGCCGCGGCCACCGATCCGGAAGTCCTTGTTCCCATTCAAGCCCTCCACGACATCTACAACAATGAGTTTGCCCGACTGAAGGCTGCCTACGAAGGCCGCGAGCGTGCCCAACTTCAACGCGAGGCGGAACTCAAGGCCAACCCGCCCCGCCCCAAGAACATCACCCTCAACTACTGGCGCACTGAAAGACCAGCACCAGCGAAAGGAGGAGCCAAGTGAAGCGCCTTCTTCCCCTTTGCGCCCTGCTTTGCGCTACACTCCCCGCCTTCGCATTCGTTGACTCTAACAACAACGGACTGAGCGATCTTTGGGAAAGAACCTATAACAACGGCCAACTCTACGGCCCCTCATTTGACCCGCAGGCTGATGCGGACGGCGACGGCTGGACCAACGCGCAGGAAGCCGCCGCAGGCACCAATCCATTCTATTCAAACCCGCCCGAGGGGATTGTCAGGCCACAACTCACCAACATCCCCGCCGTTTGGTCAGAACCGGACGAAAACGGGGATTCCGTTATTGTCACGCCAGCGTCCATGTTTATGGAGTGGCAGACGATTCCCGGCAAACAATACACCCTGCTCTACTCGCCCGATCTCATCGAATGGCTCGCCGTCCCGAATGAGACGTTCATCGGTAGCGGTTCGATATGGGGATATGGCATCGAACTCACCGACGAAAAACTCTTCTGGCGCGTCAAGATTGAGGACGTCGATTCCGATGGCGATGGGTTGACGGACGCCGAAGAGGCCGTTCTTGGAACCGACCCACCCCTGGCCGACAGCGATGAAGACGGCATGCCCGATGCATGGGAAGTAAAATGGGCTCTCAATCCCCTTGATCCTGCCGACGCGGCTGCGGATCCTGATGGCGACCATGTGTCCAACCTCCGCGAATATGAACTCGGCACCGTTCCAACCGGGATTTATCGCATCGAGGTTCTGCCAATTGGAGGATTCCCCTATTTTCACTCGGCAGCGGATGACGGCTCAGTCGTCGTGCAAGCGTCGCTGGACCCGAGCAGTGCCCTGGCGCTGGTCACCGCGCCGGACGCCAACGGTGACCGGGAACTGGTTGACCCGGCACCGGCTGGGAATTGGCATGACCTTGAAACCATCATGGCCGATCTTGTGGAAGGTGGCACTCTTGAAGAAAACGACACCCTGGACCCAAGTGGCCCGAATTCCAGCGATGGCACCTTCCGGGTTTATCAGTCCAGCACG
>CAIKDP010000175.1 GCA_903826205.1 Akkermansiaceae bacterium | reverse complement strand
TTCGGCACCCAGCGTGCGGAGTTTGGCAAGCGTCTGCTCCGCCTTGGCCGCGTCACCTATCAAAGTGGTGAACGCCACCTTGGTCTGCTCAAAGTTGGCTGCCGAGGTGACTGCCTTCACGCCGACGCCCATCGCGGCGGCACCACCCGCCAATGCCGCGCCGATGCCCACTTTTAGACCAATGGCGGCGAGATCGAATCCCTTGGAAAGCGTAGCCGCGCCACCTTTGCCAAGTCCGGCCAGTCCCGCGCCCGTCATTTTCCCCATGCGGCGGGCGGATGCGGCGACAAGTTCAGTGGCACCAGCCAGCGCCCGCTGCAAGGCGGTGATGTCGGCTCCAAGGGTGACAGTCAGGGCGCTCATGCGCCGGGAGTGGAGTCAACCGGATACATCTCGACTGGTCACAAACTTTCGATAGGTCTATTCCTTCTCTGGATACTGAACGCGGCCGTTTCCATCAATGGTGATATATTTCTTTTTCAGAAGCTCAGAGAATATCTTCTCCTTGTCGCCGTCGGATACAGATCCCTGGAACTGAAACATTGCTCCGATTGAATTAAGCACTGCTTCTTTCTTGGATGGTCTTAATTTTCTCAGCCTATCTGAGACATATTGAATAAGTTCTGGGTCCGACGGGTTGGTTGTATTCGAGGACGATCTCTTCTCAGGGTTTTGCTCTTCTTCCTCTTTACGAGCTAACTGAATCAATAACTGCGCTAATCGGAGCTTGTCCCGATAATTCAGTTGCTCAACTTGTTTCGATACTTCGTTGTAGGTCATATCACGATCCTTGTTCGGACTTCTAGCTAACCCTGAATGTTCCGTCAAGCTCAAACCGTGACAATCAAGGCGATTCCGTCTGCCCGTCATCTGCCCGATTCCACTGAATCCGCAGCGCCTCCAACTGATCCCGAATGGTTCCCTGCCCTGTCCCGACACTGCTCCAGTGCGTCCGCACCCCGTTGCGCCGCAACAGGCAGTGCTGGTATTGGGCGAGACGTGCCAGCGGCATGAAGATGATGCGTTCCTCAGGCCAGCCGGTTTCGGCTGCGACGGCAAACACCTGGGCTGCTAGGAAACCGGGTTCGTCGCACGGCGGGGCTTTTTTGCGCCAATGCCTCCCATCGTCTCAACCTGCGCCGCTTCAAGCTCCCGGCTCTGTTCCTCCAACCGCTTGAACGCGGTCTGGAAGTCGGCGGGAGTAAGGCCGCCACAGAAGATGAGGGCCGACTCGCGGAAGGTCTGGTCGTCGAATGACGCCCGCACCACCTCCGGCCACGCGGCGCAGTGGGCGAACACGAATCCCATGATGGCGGCGGTAAACTCTGGCGTGCCATCCTTGGGGATTTTGCCCTCGACCAGCGGGTTGCCGGTGCGCAGCAGCACGTCGTAGCTGGCGAGTGAGAGCGGGCGCATGGCGTGGCCTCCGACGATGGCTTCAACGTCATGGAAGGCAGTGGAGAGGAGTTTCTGGCGGTTTGGGTCGTTCATGGCGTGTTAGAGGTAGCGGAGAAACATTTCCTCGGTTTGGGGGGATGCGTTGAGCGGTAGGAAGGCGAATTTCCCGCGACGGCTGATGCAGGCAATTGGCACGTCCTGCTTGATCTTGGTCACCAGCGCCTCCCGGTTCATGAGCGCGGCCTTGATGTAGGCGAACGGATGCTCGGGATTGGCGAGGTGCCAGGCATTGTCCGACCATGCCGCGATGAGTTCGGCTGTCAGGTGTTTCCCGCAGGAACTTTGCGGCTCGAAGAACCAGACGACCCGCTCGCCGCGGATGCCGTCACCGACGACACGGACGAAGGGTTTTTCGGCAAGCGCGATGCCTACTGCCGACAGGGCGGCGGCAAGGGCCGTGTTACTGGTGGCGGTGGATGACAGGTGGGTGATGGCGTTCATATCTTGATTTCAGGGTTGGATTGGAGAGGCTGGTTCACGACCCGCTGACCACGAACGGATAGTGGGTGGCGGTGATGTCGATTTTCTCAAAGTCCTCGTTGTTGAGGGAGAGGTTGATCTGCTTGATGATCGTGGTGCCGCCCGCGGCCGCCTGGAGGTGGGCCGGCATCGCGTTGGCCAGGGCGAGAGCCGCGCCGATCTTGCCAGCGAACGGGCTGGTCTTGGCGACGAGTCCAGACAGCTTGATCTCGACCTTCTCCTGATAGAGTGCGAGGCCGATGATCTCGCCGCTCTTGTTCAGAACCGTCTTCTCCTGATTCGAGAAGTCGAAGGACAGGTCGTTGATGAGGATTCCAGCCTCGTCGTT
>CAIKDP010000174.1 GCA_903826205.1 Akkermansiaceae bacterium | reverse complement strand
CGCCGGGCACGCGGATATAAGACATTCCGCAACTTCCAAGCCATTGCATACTGGATCGCAGGCGATCTAACTATACATGAGCCCGCAACAGCCACCCACTAAAAGTTCAGGAGCGCCATTCATGGGAGGATGGATTTTGAATTTTGGAATGTCAGAGGTCAGAGGTCAGAGGTCAGAGGCCGGAAGAGCGATTTTCTTTTCTTCTTCGTTACGGATTTGCCTTTGTATTTAGTGCTTCAAGTCAGAGATTAGCACTTGGGTGCCTGAGAAAACATCGTGCATGGCGGATTGGATTCGCTCCAGCAGGTCGTTTGCGGTACCGGAGTGCGAATCATCCGGGTCAAGAGATGAGCCCGTCATGCCGTTGATTGCATCAAGGGATTCGACGATGGCTTCGATCTCGCGGAAGAGTGGTTCGGAACCAAACAGCAGCGGCTCTCGGCAGAGGGCGCGGATCTCCTCGACTGACATTCTCAGATTCGCCCACTGCATCCCGGAAAGATCCGCCGGTGGGGCGGAACGCGCCGCATGACGGTCGCGTTTCCGGAGCACCAACTCGACCGAGTGCAGGGCGGTGGCGGTCCGCCGCAAGTGGGCAAGGCATTCCATTTGCATGGACACACCGGGTGCGGCAGGCAGGTGCGCGCCCGCTTGTATGCCGTTTCCTTCGTGCAGCGCGAGGAGTCGGAAATGTTCCACGCAGGGTTCGTCTGTATCAAAAAGCTGGCGAATGCGTTTCAACAGCGCCTTGAGCTGACGGCCATTGCCCGGCCAGGACATTGATTCCAGCATGGTGCAAACGGCATGGGACAGTCTGGCGGCGGGCTTGCCGACGATGCCTTTCCAGAAATGAGCGGCAAGGAGGGCAATATCGCCGGGGCACTCGTCCAGCGAGGGAAGTAGAATTCGGATGCCGTAAAGCCTGTAGTAGAGGTCTTGGCGGAACTTGTCCGTGCGGACGTTGCCTTCGATGTCGCGGTGGGTCGCCGCAATGATGCGGGCATTGACCTGAATATCTTTGTCGCCGCCCACCCGGCGCGCCACGCCTTCTTCGAGCACACGCAGGACTTTCGCCTGGTGGCGGAGCGATAGATCGCCGATCTCGTCGAGAAAAAGCGTGCCGTCCTGTGCCATCTCCCACAGCCCTTTTTTGTTAGTAGCCCCCGTGAAGGCACCACTGACACTGCCGAAAAGTTCTGACTCTAGCAATTCGTCGGGAATGGCCGCGCAATTCACCGCCAGAAAACGTCCCGATCGCGCGCGGTCACCACAATCATGGATCAGCCGCGCGGTGACTTCCTTGCCGGTTCCCGAGTCGCCTAGGAGCAGCACCGGCATGTCGCAGTGCGACGCCCGGTCGGCCATGGTGCGTACCAGTTCGAGCTTGGCCGATGCGCCAATCAGCTTGCGCCGGGACGGATGGTCGGGCGGAACACGGCCAAGATGCCTGAGGATCAGCTCGTTAGGGTCGGATGAAATATCAGGCGGGATGGCCTTGCGGTGCAAGGTGCCCGCAGCGGCATCCTGCGCCCGCTTGAGCAACTCGTCAAAAATCCCTGTGGCCACAACAACAACATAAAGCTGGGTGCCCGGCGTTTCAGCGGCGCTTTTCAGGAGGACCTCGATGCTCTGGAGGCAGCGCCCCGCGTGTTCATAGTCGGCGCGGATCACCGGCACTCGATCCCTCCCTAACATGTAAGCATTGAGCCCTTTGGCCTTGTGCTTGGTGCCTCGGTCATCGACGGCCGGGCACAGTGGGGCCAGCGTGCCCCAATCCGCCTCACGGACCACACAAACGCACGGGTTGCCGGCCTGTTCCCCGGTGCGCACGCCAAACTCCATAGGGCGACATTCGCGGACAGCCAGTCCCATGCCCTCGTCAATCTCGATATATTTCACCGTCTGCACGGTTCGAGCGTAGCCAATCTCCGGACCTTTGGCAATCGCCTGTTGAGTTTGCCCAAGACGCCTCGCTGAGAGCATCTTGATAGGAAGACAGCGCGTCCCGCCTGTCCGCACATGAAACGACAGGCTGGAAGCCAGTCGGCCATGACAGGCACGATGCCAATCCTCCTGCCTAACTCAACTTCTGCAGGCTAACTCAATTCACCTAACTCCCTACCGAAGAAAATATATCCGGACGCTTTCCATTCAATGTGAATGACTTATGATTCAGGGCCTCAACGCTGGCACGCATCCCGCATATAGGCGTGGCGATGAGAAAACCACACCACAACTCAACGGGCCGCACGAAACAGAGCGCCAGCCCACCCATTCCGGCGTACTGCGGCCAACCCATCCTCGACGAATCACCGCGCCCCGCATTCCGGGTGGCGGCGCACGATATCATCGAAAGCCTTCTCCAGCAATTCCCCGACCGCCGCCTCGCCTTCCGCGAACTTGGTCAGAATTCGACGGATGCCGGTGCCACCCGCATCCGCGTCGGCTTCCGGCATGAAGACGGCTGCATGGTGGCGGATTTCATCGACGACGGCTGCGGCATGACCCGCGACGTGATTGAGAAAAACTATCTGACGCTTTTCGACAGCAGCAAGGAAGGCCGGGAGGAATGTATCGGTTACTACTCGCTGGGCCGCATCTCCGCTTTTGTCTATCCACTGGAATCACTGCAACTCTTCACCCTGTCCGAAGGCAGCCCGGGGTACCATCTCGAAATCCTCGCCGACTACTCTGGCAAACTCTACGAGGTGGAAGTCGGCGAAATCGCGAAGCTCATTGACTCCGAACATGGTACATTGGTGCGTCTCCGATATCCGGTTGGCGACATGGAGGCATTCATCGCCGAGGTGGCTGCAATCAATGAATCGCTGAGGCGCGAACTGGCCTGGCTGCGACCGGAGATCAAAACGACGACCTGCAAGTTAGATGGCGACGCTATCAAATGGGGCGTGGAGGTGCTCAACACACCACTCGCCGTTCCCGGCCGACTCGCGCACACGGTGGACGTGCAACTCGCCTCGGGGCTGGGCCGCGCGTCAGTGGCCATGGGGGTCGAAGGTGAGATCATCCACAGTGCCGGCGGACGCCCGGAAAAACTCGAATCGGGACTCAGTCCGATCACCCTCTGCATCGGGCGCATTCCGGCGTTACGCACGAGCAATCTGCCCTGGACCGGCGCGGATCCTTTCACATTCCTCAACCTGCGCGTCGTTATTGACAGCTTCCAATTCCATACCAACATCGGTCGCAACATCGTCTATCTCGATACTCCGTTTGTCAGCGAACTGCTACCCAAGATTTTCCACAATCTCATCCTCGGCCGCTACATCCCCGCACTCGCCAAGGCGTTTGCCGCGGGCCGCAGGCATGCGGGCGATGACACCGCGCTGCGCTGCCTGCTCGCCGATGTCTGCACCGAGTCCGGCCAGCGTGGCTTCGCCATCCCACCCGAGGTGCTCGACGCCCCGATTCTGCCCGCGCTCTATCGGCGCAAGGATTTCTCCATCCGGGAACTCGACGGCTTATCTAACACCAACATCTATTATTCGTATGAACGTAAACACCTCGATGACCGCCTCGACGAGGAGGATACAGACGGCGCCGTCTGCATCGGCATGTATGATCTGCACTACAGCTTCCGCCAGTGGCTGGAAAAACGCTATGGCGAACGATTTATCCAGAAAAAGACCGAGCTCATGCCAGTCGGCGAGAATGATGCCGACATGCGCAAGCTCACCCTGCGGTTGCGGGAGGCTCTCGCCTTGCCCAGGGCCATCGCCGGACTGGACCGCCTCATGCTCGCCGTGGAAGGGAAAAAGGTCACAACGGCAATCACCTGCGGGAGATTCGAGCGCTTCGATGGCAAACCGGATACCCGGACGCCGGCGCATGTCTTCGATTCACCGGAACGCACCGTCCTGAACTTGGACAACCGGCACATCCAGCGGCTCGTGGAGTTGCTGGACAACGGCAAACGCGCGTTGGCTGAGCATTTCCTGTTTCGCGAGGTTCTGTTCGCCAAAGGCCAGAAGCTGCCCGTTGCACACCGCGAGCAGTTGCTCACCAAGGACCTGCGCAAGCGCTTCGGCAGCCAACACCGGAGCTTCCCGAGCATCGAGGACATCATGGATGACATCGGCAACGCCATCGACTTGCTCTAACAATACAAACCACACCTGCCAGCCATGAACCAACAACTCATTCTCGAACGTGCGTTTCTGTTTGAAGCCCACAATGAAAAGGCATTCCACAAGCTGCGCGACAACCAATTCGCGCGTCTCACCCAGGGACTCATCCACGAACCGTTTGCCAACGCGCTTGACCAGCAAGCGGAGGATCAGCCGGTGCGCGTCGAGTTGCGTGACGGGCGGCGCCATGCCTGTCTGACCTTCCATGACGATGGTGATGGTCTAACATCCTACAACCTCGAAGCATTCCACTACATCGGCAAATCCTCGAAGCGAGGCGAGCGCGACGTGAAGATCGGGCGCTTCGGCATGGGGCTCGTCGGGGCGTTTCACCGCAAGCTCGCCGTGCGCCGCGTCCTCATCACCACCAATGTCTGCGGCCGCCCGGCCCGCGTGACGATCCGCAGCAAGCCGGACGGCATTCCGCAATGGCATCTGCACTGGCTGCCACAACCGGTCGCCGGCTTCGCAATTTCATTTCTGTTTCCCATAACCCTTCACGACCAGGTTCTCAAAGAGTTAAACGAGTTCTTCCAAGACTGTATTGTAAAAGCGGTTTTCAACGGGGAAGAAGTCAGCAACCAACCGGAAGCACTCATTGCCCAGCGTGGCGACGTGATGGCTGCAGGCGGCAGTGATGATCCTCTGGCCATCATCTCCACCCCATCCGAAGGTCAGCAGGGCTTTCGCAAGCGCGACGACCTGCGCATCTACCTTCGGCGCATGCTCGTTGAAAAAACCTCGTCGGCCTATCATGCGTTTCGGGTCAGCGGCGACAAGATGGCCCAGAATGTGTATTCAAAACCTTATCTCGACCACGAGTCGATCATTGTCCTCGCCCGGCACGGAGAACCAACCGTCGGGCGCGACAAGTTGCTGCGTGACGGGACCTTTGGTCAAATCGAACAAGCCATCGACGAGGCGCGCATCAACGCCCTGCTGGAATTGCTGCCCAATGCGGCATCCCCCAAGGCGACGGACGCTGAGCGTGCCCACGCGGTGGCCCATGTGCTGGCGAATGCCTACACGCTTGGTAATCAGTTAGGCACCCGCCTCAAGGGGGAGACGCTGGCCCCGGCGCACGTCCACCTTGCGCCGCTGCTCGACCTGCTGGCTGATACGCCCGCCTTTGAGGTCTTCGGCAGCCGCCAACTTCTCTCGATCCGTGGCATTCTCGATGCGTCGCGAGGGGGTGGGTTTGTGTTCCATGCGAGCGAGCCCGAGGTGTACCAGGAGTTCCAGCAGGCTTTGGATACGCCCTTCATCCTGTGCGAACGGCGAATCGTGATGGAAGCCATCTGGGGCTATCATACGCGGTGCCCCGTTGAAGACATCCTAACATCCATCGTGAAGGCGCAGCCGGGGTTCGAGATGGTTTCGCTGGATCAACTCATCTGGGATGAGGACAAGCAGCGCGAGTTGTCGCGCAAGGGCGTCCTCAAAAGCCGGACGGTGCAGATCCGCCGGGTGCGCACCCTCACCGCGCCGCAGGAGGCGTTTCTGGGCAGCTTGAAAGACCTGCTCAACCGCCCATGGTTCCGCAATGCCATCGGTCGCTTCGATCCGCCATCGCGCATCCGGTTGCACCCGATCAGCGAGGACGGCCGTAACGGAATGGGAGCAGGCGAGACCATTGCAGCCGTGGTCGGGCACGACCCACGCCATCGGGAACTTGACATCGGCATCAATCTGGAATCCTCCGCCGTGCGCACCCTCATTGAGTCCGGGCAGGCCGAGCCCGCTTTCCTGCCGATTCTTTGCCACGAGTTGGCCCACCGCAAACGCGACCTCGACGACGGCAACGAAGGCTTGGTCGGCCACACCCGCGGCTTCTACTACGACCGCGTCCGCCTCGAAGACACTGTGCTCCGGGCATGCGTCGGGCATCTATCCGGCGACGTAACAGAATCTTCCGCAGACGCCTCCGACGAGGTGGTGGTGCTGTGAGAGGAGCTTAGGCGTCCCGCCTGACTTGGACGACTGGCTTCCAGCCCGTCGTCCATGCCCTACATCCGAGAATCTCAAAACCCAACAAAAATCAGGAACACCAAACATTATGAACACAAGTCTAACAATGCGGCGATTATTTAACATTAAGACAAGCAACGTGATACTGCTGGTTGTCACAGTGGCACTGCTTGGTATCTCCCTCCGGGTGCTGGCGTCTGGCTATCCGTCTGCATTCCCCGGTCGGGCATCGCTCAACGACCCGGGATTGGTTCTCCGGCAGGGGACAGCCGCCTTGAAGGCACTGGCACTGGCGTTCGCGATCGGTAGTTTTCTTCCGGCCCGGCTGATCGTTCGCGCGTGGTGGTTGCCGCTGGCGATGTTTGGCTTGTTGTTGCTGGCCGTGCCCTTGTCGGTTTGGGCGGGGCTGGGTGTGGTTATTAACGGGACCCATTGGTGGCAACGTTCACCGGGACACATCGCGGCGATCCTGGCCGTGATTGGCGGAATGAGTTATACGTTACCACGCTTCAATTGTGCGGAGCGCGGCGGCCTCCCCGCGTTGGCCGGAATCATGTTGTTCGCGATTGCCGTCCCCTTGTGGTTGTTGGGTCAATTCGCTCCGCTGGTCCTGCTGTTTGCGATCATCGGTCTAACGATCGTGGCCGCTGGCCACGGCTGGCGGCGCTGGGCGGCGCTGGCCGCAGTGCCCGCATTGTTCATGGGCACTCTGCTTACCCTGCATTATGTGAAGCCACGGGCGCTGGAGCGGTTGCTGGGCTTGCAACCCGCCACCGACAGCTATCAGATTCTAACGTCCATGTTGTCCATTCATGCGGGTGGTCTGACCGGGTGCCGCGACTATCCGCCGAATATTCCGGAGTGGAACACAGACTTCATTTTTGGACGACTGTGTGGCGCAGGCGGGATTCTGGCCGGGCTGGCGGTGTTATTGCTCACCGGCCTGCTGCTCACGCTCATCTGGCGGATCACGGCCCGGCAGCGCGACCCGCGCTCGCGGGTCATGGCGGCAGGCTGCGCGGCAGCGCTGACGGCACAAGTGTTTTTCCATGTGGCAGTGAATATCGGGCTGTGGCCGGTGATGTCAGCGCACTATCCGTTTTTGAGTTACGGTTCGTTGCTGCTTCTGTTGGACGGAATTCTGTTAGGGGTCTTGCTGGCGTTGGATCGCGAGGCTGATCTATCCGAGCAGGCTCCGGCACGGTGGCCGACGACCTCGATTATACTCTGCGGCTGGGTGCTGCTGGTCCCCTGTGCGATGCGTTTGCATACGCTGGTGTATAACTCGCCGGATCTAGCGGCAATGCGCGAGCGGCAGGATCATCGCACCGCGCAACGCCTGCGCGAAAAAAACTATCCGGAGCGGGGGCGGATTCTGGATGTCAATGGCATGGTGCTGGTGCAACCCGGCAAACGCTTCGTGCTCTGCGCCGATCCGAGTCTGCTGGAGGATTCGCCCGACCACCATTTACTGCCGGCGCTAGCCCGCCTGGCCGGCATGAAGGAGGCGGCGTTGATGGATCAGATCAACACCGGCCCCCGGCACCATGTGCGCTTGCTCCCAAATGTGCCTGCCGATACTGCCGCAGCCATCCGGCGCATGAATCTTGATGGTATTTCATTCATGACCGTGCCGACGCGGGAATACCCGGCACCCGCACCGCTAACGCATCTGCTGGGGTTTGTCCGTTCCGGGGAAAGCGCGAGCGATTTCCAAGGCGTGTGTGGAGTGGAGGCGCTAAAGGATCCCTACCTCATGGCGGGCCTGGATGCGCGCCTCACGCTGGATCATGGCCTTCAGCTAGCCGTCCAACAAATTGCCGAGTCCGCCGCGCTTGAAACGCGGTCCACCCAGGTGCAGATCATCGTCATGAATCCGCACACCGGTGCCATCCGCTCAGCCGTGCAGGTTCCGGCCGCCCACGGCAGCCGCAACACCAGTGCGGCCAACCATGAGCATTGGTGGGGGGCACTGATTGAGATGCACGAACCCGGTGGTTTGATCAAGCCGCTGGTCATGGCTTCCGCGCTGGACTCTGGAGTGCTGAACCCGGAAACCCCGATATTCTGTGAAAACGGAACTTGGCTCCATAAGGGTTACCCCTTGCATGATGCCGCACCATTTGGCGACCTCACTCCCGCCCGGATACTGGCGCATTCCAGCAATATAGGCATGGGGAAAATCGGAGTCATGATGGGCGAACGGGCTCTCTATGGCGCACTTGGAAGCTGGAAATTCGGCCAACGATGTTCCGCCGGGCTCAACGGTGCGAGTTCCGGCAGAATCGCGCCAGGCAGCACCTGGTCCAATCGAGAAATCACCCGCATCCCCATCGGCTACGCGTCCTCGGCCACACTGCTACAACTGCTGCGGGCCTACACCGTGTTCTTCAACGACGGCCGCATGGCGGAACCGTATCTGATAGAACAGGACCCGCCGTCAGCCCCCAAGCAAATCATCAAACCCGCCACCGCCCGTTGGATGCGCGACGCCCTTGCCCAGGCCGTCGAATCCGGCACCGGACAGAGCGCCCGGATCGATGGTCTCCCGATCGCCGGCAAAACCGGGACCGTCCAGAAGCTCATCCCCAACAAACGCGAATACAGCCCCGACAAAATCGAAGCTTCATTCATCGGCGGCTTCGAACACGCCGGCACCCCCAGCCTGATTGTGGTCTGGTTCGATGAACCGCAACGCGAGGGCCTGGCAAACCCAGCCGCAAGCACTTTCCGGAAAATCGCGCTGATGATGACGGGAGGGAACGGGAGGTGATAAACTATCGGAAGGAGATAGATGCCCCACGCGCGATGACCAAAGGCTGTTTTCTGATAGCCGTGACTCTCGGAAAAGTGCGCGATTCAAGAAACAATGGTTGAAATCCTCCAATTTGGGTGTAGGATTTCAACCATGATTGCACGCAATGGGTATCTGGAGAGGGTGCGGACCGGGCTTGGGCGCGGGCCGATCGTGGCATTGATTGGGCCACGGCAGTGTGGGAAGACCACCCTGGCGAGGCAGTTGATGAGCAGTGGCACGCCAGGATACTTTGACCTTGAGGATCCGGCCACCGTCGCTGTGCTGGAAAACCCGATGAGCGCCTTGGCTCCGTTGACCGGGCTGGTGGTGGTGGATGAGGCGCAGCGGGCTCCCGGACTGTTTCCGGTGCTACGGGTACTGGCAGACCGGGACGGGCAACCGGCCACCTTCCTCATTTTGGGCAGCGCCTCCCCCGAACTCTCGCGCCAAGCCTCCGAGTCCTTGGCCGGGCGGGTGGAAATCGTCGAAATGGGTGGCTTTCACCTAACCGAATTGGCCGCCGGCGAGACGAACCGCTTGTGGTTGCGGGGCGGCTTTCCGCGGTCGTTTCTGGCAGGAACGGAGCCGGATAGCTTCGCTTGGCGGCGGAATTTCATCCGCACCTTTCTCGACCGCGACCTGGCCGGACTCGGGTTCGGGATGTCGCCACCCACCATGGGTCGGTTTTGGACCATGCTCGCCCATTACCACGGCCAGCTTTGGAACGGCAACGAGATCGCCGCCTCCATGGGAATATCCGCCACTACCGCCCGCCACTACCTCGACGTGCTGGAGCAGACTTTCATGATCCGCCGCCTCCTGCCGTGGCACACCAATGTCGGGAAACGCCTCGTCAAAACCCCAAAAACCTATTTCCGCGACAGCGGGATCTTCCATGCGCTGCAAGGGATCGAGACGCACCACGGCTTGCTGACCCATCCGAAGCTCGGAGCTTCGTGGGAAGGTTTTGCGCTGGAGCAAATCCTCCGCGCCCGGCCCGCCGAGGACGCCTATTTCTACGCGATCCATAGCGGGTCCGAACTCGACCTGTTCTTTCCCAACCGTCGGCAAGGAATCGAAATCAAATATCAGGATGCACCGCGCCTGACCCGCTCGATGCGCATCGCCATGGACGACCTGAAGCTAACCGAACTGCTGGTCGTCTATCCCGGCAACCGGGAATACGCCCTGGCGGACGGGATTCGCGCGGTGCCGTTGGAAGCCGCCTCTGCCGGACCCGGGCTTGCGTGTTGAACGCCGCCGCGAGCCAACCTTGGGCGCTGAGACAAAATCCCGTCTGGATTGGATCTTCAAATCCCAACGGGATTTCGTCACCAAGCCCAAGGTGGCGGCGCGTGCCGCTACCTTGGGTCAAAGCGCCCCAACGCCCACCAACCCCAACGGGGTTGGGTCCTTCGGGATGCCTATTTCACAGCAGTTCCGAAAAATACCGTAGCGACTCAGGGCCGATGTTGGTTAGTGGCAGGCCATACAGGCGGGCGGAATGACCGTATTCAAGGTGGTCCCGCAGGAAACCCATGGGATTCGTGGGCGGGATACCGAACTGACTCCAGTCCCGGCCACCCTTGGTCGCCACCTCCTTGCCGAGGTAGGCCAGCTTTTTCGCCTTCGCGGCCGCGCACACTTTTTCGACCCGCTCCCAGGATTCGATCCTGGCTCGACGGCCAAGGAGTAGCATTCCCGTGTCCCAACTCAAGGTCATGATCGACCAGCGGTGATCGCCGGCGATGCATCGACCGGCCCCGAAAACCGTTTCTTCAGCTTCCATCGGGTTGTCGAAGAGTCGGGTCACGAGGCCAGCCTCATGCAGCGCCCACCAGACCTTGCGCGCAGCCGAGCCGAACAACGGTGTTAGCGAATCTATCAACGGAAGCCGATTCTGCACGAAAAGAATCTCCGAATCCGGCCAGAGATACTCCCGCACGCCCTGGATCCTTTTGATGTCGGCTTCCGCTTTGTTCAGTGCTTCTTCATTCATAGGGCGAACTTGCTGTTATTCCAATCCTTGATTATATGAGAACTCATGCCTCGCTCCGGTTCTTTCCAGAATCCACCACAAACGGGTTCAGTTGCAGCGCCTTGCCGCAGGAGTCCAGCGGGCAGACGATCTGCTGACCGAGCATGTCGTCGCGGACGGGAAAACGTTGGCCGCAGTGGGGGCAGAGCGCCGTCAGGTGCGCGTCCCAGTGGTCGAGAGCGCCGTTGTCGTCGAAGTGCCCCCAAATGACTGGGCATAAGCGTTGCTCTGGGTATGGCTCAGTCATGTCGGTCTCCAACCATCGCGAGGGCTCAATCGGGGCGGTTGCATTTCGTTCAATAGTGGTTCAAGCACGTCCACAGTCAGGACAAAATCTGGGCGGAACCTCGCCAAAGCGAGCCTCGAAGGACGACCGACCTCCACAGTAACCGCACGTAAGGTCAAAGGAGCCTCCACCAGTACCCTCACATATGTACCAATGATTACGCGAACCACCGTGCGATTCAGCTTCCGTTGTGTGCTGAGCTGCCCACAAGGCACCAATAGCACTCCCATCTACAACAAACGGGTTGATCAGCAGCAAGTCGTTGCAGTATGGGCAGGACGCGAGATTGTGTGGAGTGGAGTCCGTTTCAGGTTGCTGCCTAGGGGGCAAGAGTAATTCTCCAGCGATGCCCACCTTCTTAGTGCATTCCGAGGCCAGCATTTTGCAAGCTGACGGATCGAAGACCTGCCCGCAGTGGGGACAGCGGCAGGTGATATGCTCGTCCCTGTGACCGGGGGCGCCTTTGTCGCCGAAATGCCAGAGGCGGACGGCAGTGACGATTGGCGGGCCGCATGGCGGCAAGTTGATCGGCGTGAGAGAATGCACCTGGCCGTCGAATGTGCGCATATCGATGTGATCGCCGGACGGCGAGATAGCAACTGAATCAATGCTAGCCCCAGCATGGTAAACCGCCATGCAGGCGCCGGTTTCCAGATCCCAGACCCGCAGGGTCTTATCGTCACTGCCCGAGACCGCTCGGCGACCGTCAGGGCTCACGCACACGCAATTGACCCGTTCCGTGTGGCCTTCGAGGGTGCACAGGCATTGGCCTTCCAAGTCGCAGACCACTAGGGTGTAGTAACATAGCCCAACCACACGCCGCCCGTCGGGGTTCATGCTCAGCTCGAGGATGTGATGAAGTCCACTATCGAGGATGCATAAGTGTCCTAGGGTTTCCATGTCCCAGACCCGAATAGCACAACTATCTCTCAAAGTTACGACCGCACGCCGCCCGTCGGGGCATAGGCTCACGCTTTTGATACCACGCATTATTCCATTGCGGCTGTTCAAGCATTTCCCGGTTTCCAAGTCACGGACCTGCAGGATGCCGTCATGGGTCACCGAGACTTGGTACCGCCCGTCGTCGGGGCTCACGCTCACGCTCGTGACCGTCGGGTCGAGCGTCTCGCTCTTCTTGTCGAACAGCTGCTTGATGATGATGTGGATGCGCTCGCGCAGGAGTTGGTTCTCGATGCGCAGGCGGGCGACTTCAGCACGCAGG
>CAIKDP010000173.1 GCA_903826205.1 Akkermansiaceae bacterium | reverse complement strand
CTAGCAGCCTGTCGGACTTGGATTTTGACTGAAATTTGACTTTTGGAGGAATTGGCGGGTTCGCGAGCGCTTCAACAGCTGGCCGAGGGACGATTCGGAATTTATAATAGTCGCTGGACAGCTTTTCGCGGGCGGAGCCGTGAGATGGGGCTGGTGGCCACCCATGCGGCGCGGAATGGAGCCCATGTCCCCCCCTCTCAGGTGGTTGTTAGCCTCATTCCGAGGTTGAAGAGACGCTTGAGATTGTAGCTGGTGGTCACGAGGGTCCATTCGAGGCTGACCTTTGCCTGCCCTCGCAACATGAAGCGCCGGAACCCGATGGCTTCCTTGATGATGCCGAATACCGGTTCGACCGTTTCCTTGCGCAAGCCATAGAGTTGCTTGCCCCCGGCAGTATCTAACCGCCATTCCATGCGCTCGGCCACCGACGCTCCTGCCGGAGGGCGGGGTGGATCGGCACGTGCTTCGAGTTGGGCCACGCTGCGCCCGTGACTTTGGCGTTTCATGGCGGCATATACGGTGGTGTCACTGACGCCGGACTCAACCGTTAGAACAGCGGCTTCACTATAATAACCGCTGTCGACCAGGGTGTTGTTTACATGCTTGATGACAGGACTGACAACCGCCAGCGTGGGCACGAGTTGTTGCTTGTCGTTGGGCGCGTTACAGACATGTTGGCCCACAACAAGCATCGTTGCGACTTCCACGGCGGCCTGCGCGTTATAGCATTGCTCAAAGCTGCCACCGTCTTTCATGATCCGGCTTTCGGGATCGGTGAAGTTATACTGGTCCTTGTCCCGCGGTCCTTCCTTCGGCGGCTCGGGGGTCTTGCCTCGCGCCTTGTGTCCGGTAATTTCTTCCTTGGCCTGACGGGAGGCGAGCTTTGCCTCATATTCCGCCCGCTCTTCCAGCAAGCGTTCTTTGGCCCGCTCTTCCATGGCTTGCTTGGCTTCGCCGAGTTTGGCAATGCGGTCTTCGCGACGCTTGATTTCATCGGGAATGGTTAGCCCGTCTTGCAGCGGAGTGCTGTCGGCAGCCTCGGCCTTGGCCAGGAGTTCGGAGATTTGATCCATGGCAAGTTGCATTTGCTCAACCGCGTGGCCGTAGCTCACCGCGCTGTGCTTGCTGGCATTGGCCAGAATCTTCGTGCCATCAATGGCCACGGTGATGTCGCCCACTTGCAGCACGCGGGCACGGGCGGCAAGTTCAAGCACTTGATGGAAGGCGTCGGACAGCAAGTCCTTGTTCTCGCGGCGGAACTTGCAGATCGAGTCGTGGTCGGGGTGGGTGTTGGCGCAGAGATAGCGCACGGCTACGTTCTCGTGGGTGAGCGTTTCAATGCGGCGACTGGAAAAGGTGCCCGTCGCGTAGCAGTAGATCAACAAACCCAGCATCATGGAGGGCGGGTATTGGGCGTTGCCGGTGCCGCGCTGGTTGACCCTCGCCCGGCTCAAGTCCAGAGCGCCCACCGCGTCCATGATGAAGTGAACCATGTGATCCGGTGTCACCCAGTCGCGCAGGTCGGGCGGGAGGAGCATCGGAGTGTCGTGGTCAATATTGACGAAGCGGACGGCCATTCCCCTTATACGACAAGCCCTGGCGGGTTTGTTCAATGAGTGCTGGCTAAGTCCGACAGGCTGCTAGTGGACGTTATTGGATCAGATATTCCAGCTCCCGGAGCATTTCAGGGGGAATGTCTGCGGGAAGTTTCCTGGCAAAGTGAGCGTTTGATGCGGCAAGTCGGGGGATGTCGTCCACGGTCACGACTTTCGGGTGATTGCCACCCGAAGTCCAATCCATGTACCGCAAGGGATCTTGGCTCAATCGCAAGTTCGGGGCATTGGCCAGTACCGTATGAAAATACGATTCTTCAGGACACCGAACCTTGCGGT
>CAIKDP010000172.1 GCA_903826205.1 Akkermansiaceae bacterium | reverse complement strand
GTCGATGCGGCAAAATATCAACCGCGCGATGATTACAACTTCCTGAAAGACTGGAAGAACGGCACCTATCCCGAGGGTTGGCGCAACAAACCGGTCACCTGGGTCTCCCAGGAAGATGCCCGGGCGTATGCCGCTTGGGCTGGCAAACGCCTGCCGCATGAAACCGAGTGGCAATACGCCGCGCAGGGGACTGACGGTCGCCTCTATCCGTGGGGCAACGCCACGAATGCCGAGGCCATTCCCCCGGAGTGTAAGGATAAAAATGTCCTCCGACCACCGACGGATGTCGATGCCTTCCCCAATGGGGCCAGCCCGTTCGGCATCATGGACATGGTCGGCAATGTCTGGCAGTGGACCGATGAATACCTCGACGACCATTCGCGCACCGCGATGCTCCGCGGCGGCAGCTATTTCAAACCGCAGGGCTCGGACTGGTATTTCCCCAACAAGATCGAATTGAACACCCACGGCAAGTTGCTGCTCATGGCGCCTAGTAAGGACCGCGCCGCCACCCTTGGCTTCCGCTGCGTGGTGGATGCGGGGGAATAGATAATAGAAAAACTTGATCACAATAAGGAAACCTTATGAGAATACATTCTAGAACAAGTAGTTACCTTGCGTTATTCATCGCCATGGCGTTCAGCGCAATGCAAGCGTGGGGTGCAACAAGGGAGGGACGTGTTTCCCTGTCGGCTCTTTCTTCGCCCATTATTTTCCGCGGAGATGAGACCACGGCCTATCGTGACCCGGTGGCGGTTTATCACGAGGGCTGGTTCTGGCTCTATTTCACGCTCGTCAAAATTGAGCCGGACAAGCAGGTGTTTTCCTATACCGCCTGGAGCAAAAGCCGCGACTTGGCATTCTGGACGACACCGAAAATCTTCACTCCGCGTGACCAAACGCTCAATTACAGTAGTCCCGGCAATGTCGTGCGCTATGGTGACGAGTGGATCCTCTGTCTACAGACGTATCCTCGCCCTAATAAAGAGAAATATGGTAACGAAACGTCGCGCATCTGGATCAGGCGCAGTCGGGATCTTGAGAACTGGAGTGAGCCGGAACTGCTTCGCGTGAAAGGCCCGGATGTGTCGCGCGAGCAGATGGGACGGATGATTGATCCATATCTGTTGCAGGACACAACCGATCTAGGCAAGTGGTGGTGTTTCTACAAGCAGAACGGGGTCAGCATGTCTTGGTCGCGTGATTTGAAAACTTGGACCTATGCGGGGCGGACAGTCGGCGGAGAAAACGCCTGTGTTATCCCTGATGGCGATGAATATGTTTTGATTCACTCACCTGCTAATGGTATTGGGTTTAAGCGCTCTAAAGATCTCAAGGAGTGGCGTGATATAGGTGTTCTGAAATTGGGGCAGAGTGACTGGCCGTGGGCGCAGGGTCGTTTGACGGGAGGGTTTATTCTCGATCTGCGCCAGGATAAGCGCGTGGGTAAGGCCCTGATGTTCTTCCACGGTTCAACGTATCCTGAATCGGACAAGCGCGGTGGCTTCGATAATTTTGCCAGTCTCGGCATCGCATGGAGTAATGACCTGACGAACTGGACCTGGCCGGGTAAAACGGAAAAAACACCGTGATGAACATTCACGGGGTGGAATCCTCCGTGGCGGAAGTTATTTAATTATTAAGTGACAGATAAATTAT
>CAIKDP010000171.1 GCA_903826205.1 Akkermansiaceae bacterium | reverse complement strand
TCGTCCCACATGTGTTGGCGCATGGCCGCGACCGCCTTGTCGATGCGCAGCTTGCGGCGTGCGGCCATTGCCGTGTCGCCCATCAATTCCGCCAACCGCATCAGGCAGCGCTCGGCCATGACCAGATAGGCGGTGTTGCCGGGAATACACAGATCCCCATACCACTCGCCTTCCTTTTCGCCGTGGCGGGTCGGATGGCGCGTCAGCTTCAGGTCGTCCATGTTGCATTCGTAGTCGAACGTCTCCCAGCGCGCGTCCTGGACGGCGCCGGTGTGATAGGTGCCGACCGCCACCAACCCGAGCTGGGTCACGTCGCGCTCGCGCCAATACCAGTCGTGGAAGCGTTCGATCGGACCGAGGCCTTGTTGGACGAGTTGTTTGTCGCCGTTGCGTTGATAGACCCGCTCCATCCCCCAGGCGAGCAGCGGGATCTGCGAGTAGGCCGGGAACTGAACCCAGTTTTTTTCGTCGGGGTTGATCATGCAGGCGATCATGTCGCGGGCGTGATCGGGCATCGCCTGGTTCCAGCGGACCTGGAAGTCCCAGAAGTTCTGGAACACCTCGCGGATCACTTGCTCTTTACCGGGCAGGATGCTCAACAGGTCGACGACGAACATGGTGTCCCAAATCCATTGGCCGTTATAGCCGCCGCCCGGCGCGATCCAGCGCTGCTTCAGAGCGCCTCGCGGCGGAAACACCTTGCCCAGGATGCATTGCTGGTAGACCTCGGCCGCCAGTTTGCGCACGGCCGGATCGGGCGATTCAAACAGGCCCTCTGGCAAGGTGTCAGGTTCCGCGGCGAATAATCCGGGCAGGGCTGAATCCCACAGGCTTGTGACCGCCGCCGCGGCGGTCCCGATGAAGTTTCTACGTTTCAAGTTCATGTTATCTATTTCCTAATTTCCCTCCTTGAGGTCATCTGGCGCCAATGGCGGCGCGGTTTGTTAGTAAATCATCTTGTATCAGCCGGATATTATTGTTAGATTGTATGATCTTTCCGCACAAGCCACTCCCACGCCGGGACCACCTCGATGGTCAAGCCGTCCTCGACGAGAGTTTCCCTCTGGTCCAAGGTGACAACCAGCGCGCCACGCGGCGGTCCACCCACCGGGCGGCTGGCACGCAGCAATCCGCGCATTTCCCTGCGGCGGTTCTCCGGGGTTAACTCGCAGCACACTTGGATCGCCGTGGTGCGGGTCACAAAATCACATTCCCAGAGGTCCTTTTCACTGTCATAACAGGGATTTTCGCCGCGGCTGCGAAGGGCCAGGAATACCTGGTTCTCCAAACGCCGCCCCCGATCCGGCGTGCCTTGCGGGGAATTGGCGCGACGCAACCCGTTATCGACAGCGTAATACTTGTTAGGCGCGGTCACCCGCCGGCGGAACGAGGCACTGAACTTGGGCAAAGGCAGGATCAGGTAGGCGTCGGCCAGATATTCCAGATAGCGCGAGGTCTGCGCGACGGAGGGAATCCCGAGCGACTTGGTGAGCGACTGCATCGAGAAGGTCTGGCCGGTGTTGGCGAGCAGGAACAAGGCGAGGTTCATCAAATGCCGGGTTTCGCGCAAGCCATGGCGCAGGGCGATATCGCGCTGCACGATGTCGCGCAGCAACTCCTGCAGGGTTTGGTCCATGCGGCCCTGCAAATAGGACGCAAACCCCCCGTCGTCGAGAAAGGCCAGCAATGAGTCGACCCCGGACACCCGACCGGTGAAGGCCAGAAATTCCTGATAGTCAAATGGAAACACCTCAAACGACAGATGCCGACCGGTGAGTTTCGAGCCGAGGTCCTTACCCAACAAGGAGGCGTTGGAACCGGTGACGCAAACCTGCTGCCCGCGGTCGAGCAGGGCCCGCACCAAGCGCTCCCAGCCCTCGACCACCTGGACCTCATCGAGAAACACCACCCCGCCCTGAGGCAGGCGCTCTTCAATCACCGAAAGCAGCGCTGGGAAGTCCTCAGGCGTCATGCCAAACAAGCGGGTATCCTCCAGATTGCAGTATAAGACCTGCTTCTGGCGTTGCATCAACTGCCGTTGGAGTGTGCTCTTCCCCGCACGCCGCACCCCCTTCAACACCACCGCCTTGCCGGAAAAATCCCCCAGCCCTGACAGCAAAAAGCGACTGACCTCCGGCTGCAAGCTTGTCGCAATCCGCTGAGAACCAAGAACTTCCACTAGTGTATTTCGTAAGAACATGATTTTGTATCTCACCATCACTCACTTTTGTCAAGTCATAATTAGCATCCTGTAATCGGCGGCTTCAACTTTCACATCCGGAGTCAACTTTTGGCTTCGGTTTCAGTTTGCCTTGGCCTTGAGCACGAAGTCCTTGAGCGCGATGCCGCGCTTGTGGTTTTCGGCGGCCACGCTCACCGGGGTCTGGATGCGCAATGTTTGCGCGCCCTTTTCGAGCTGCAACCCGACCGGCTTGGTTTGCTGCCACAAGCCGAAACTCAGGTGAATGTCGACCGTGGCCAGCTTGGTTTCGCCGGCCACAACTTCCAGCACCTGATCGACGTTGATGCACGCCACCTTCATTGTTATCTGATAGATCCCTGCCGTCGGCACGTCGATGCGGTAGTCGGCCCATTGGAATTGCATTTGCTGTTGGAAATACACCTGCCTGCCGCCGCCGTAACTGTCCAACAGCAGGACATGCGGCACGCCGGCCCAGGCGGCCTTGCCGGCGGTGTCAAAGAACGCGCCGGCATCCACCTTGAGCACGCCTGCGGCCGCCTGGATCGGCGCGTCCGCCTTGCCGCTGCCCACCGGTTTGACCGGACCCTGCGGCTTGGCGGCCGGGGTGGATTGGCCGAAGCGCGATGCGGCCACCGTGCCCGGCTCGGCTTCCGCTTCCTCGGCCTTGCCCGTTGCGTTGAGGTCGATCTTGTTAGATATCTTCTGCGCTGCAATATTTTTGGCCACAGCCATCACCGGTTCCGGGGAAGTTAGGGCAGCGGCCAGCCAGCGCAGGTGCTCGACCTGTGAGAACTGGGTCTCGCGCATGCGGGCCTCGATACCCTCGACAAAGTCCGGGCCTTTGAGGCCATCGAGCGTGGAGACCACCCAACCGCCGCCATAGACGACCTTCCAAACGCTGCCGGGCTGCGGTTCGATGGACAGATCGGACGCCTTGAAGGCGACACAGGCATGTTTCGGCTGGCCGACCCCGATGGATGGGATGCCAAAGGCCTGGTTGATGAAGACGCCGAAGAACGCGCGCGGGCCGCACTTGCCGCCGCCCTGCAACATGGTCTGCATGTTCGTGTAGGGATTGGGCGAGGCACGGCGCCACACCATGCTGACAATATCAACCACTTTGTTATCGACGGCCAAATCCGGCCGGAAGGTCCGCAGCATTTCGCGGCCCCAGGTAAATTCCTCATCCGAGGCGGTCGGCCCGTTGTTGTTGAACACCTTGGAATACTCCCATGCTGTTAGTCCCTTGAATCTCGGCACCAGTTCCCCCTGCTTGTCGGCCGCCTTGAAATAGAGATACCGCTTGACCGGATCGATAGCGATCTTGCTGTGAGATCCTTCGGCCGGGGGCGGGTTGATCCCCATGCCGATGGCCATTTTCAAATACATGCCGTCTTTCGACTCGGGATCCGCCTGTTGGACTTTCTGCCAGATCGCCAGCGCGTCGGTTTTGAGCGGCCACTTGTTTTCCTCGCGGGCGACCAGCCCGGTGGGGGTGGCGGCTTCCAGATAGAGATCCATCGCGGTGGGGTTCTTCAGCAACCAGCCGAGAAATGCCGCGTTGGCGGGAGCCGCCTTGGCATAGGCCGACAGCGGGTCCGCGCCGGTCTTGGCAATGAACTGGCGCCGGTCGAGGACGGTGCGAAACTCCGGGTCCTTGAGCAGGGCGGCCAGCGCGGGTTCGTCCGGCTTGGCCGGCGCTTTCTGGTTGAGCCAGTTGGTGGCGCCCACCAGGTAGCCGGCGAAATCGCCGGAGCTGATGGCCGCGTCCAATCCCTTGGCACCCGGTTCCCAGGCGTGAAGCGGACTGGCAAGCGAGCCTAACAGTGAGACGGCAGTGAGACATTTGAGGGTGGTGGTGGATATCATGATATTTTTGGGACTGATAACGGATTTGTTGGATGCGTAGGCGCATTCGTTAGAATGCGGGGGGGGGGCTGATGCGGCCAAAGAAAACCACTGGAAGAAGATTGAGGATTGAGGATTGAGGATTGAGGATTGAGGATTGAGGATTGAGGATTGGGGATGGTGGGCGCAGAGATCGGGCGCTTGGCTTTATCTTCGATCCATGATCTGCCATCTGCGTTGCATGGGCACTGCGGCTGGAAGCCGCAGTTACTTTCCCGCCGGTTCCATGGGCACTGCGGCTGGAAGCCGCGGCTACTCACCCGCCGGCTTGATGACGAAATGATGGGGCTTGGGTTGGCAGGCGGCGGTGATTAGCGCCACGAGGTCGTCGTGCTGTGTTTGGAGGCCGGGAATTTCGGTGTTGCGGCCGTGGATTCCGGCTTCCCAGAGGGTTTGGACCACCGGACCCTTCTTGATGATGAGCGCCAGGACGTCTCTGGCTTGCTTGCTGATGGGGCCGGCGCTGACCGCCAGATTCCAGCCTTTGGCCAACTCCTGTTTGGTTAGGGTGGTTACGAGCTCGCCATCAATCATGATATCATAACGGTCCGCCGGCAGACCGGTCACCTTCAACTCGTAGCGGTTCAACGCGTCCAACACGGGTGCGAGTTTCAAGGCGGCCATCGCCCGCTCGTCCACCGGCATCGGCAGGCATTCATCGGCGCGATCAAATTGCAGTTTGTTTTTCTGATACTTGACGTTGGTCACGGCGCATTTTGCGGCATTCACCAACTTGGCGCTCTGGTCGGCGGCCACATCGAGTTCCGCGCTGGAGACCAAGGCCGGGGCGTTGAGTTGTTGCAGGATGATGGAGGCCATCAGGGTGTGGCCGGCCGGTCCGGGGTGGATTTCATCGCCGCCGCCGATGCTGGCGTTCACATCCAGCGCATGCTCGCGTTGCATGATCGCCAAGTAGGGGGCGAATTGGTTGACAAAGGTGGCGCCTTCCTTGGCGGCCACCTCCTTGAGGCCGGCGGCGAACTTGTTAAGCGACTGGTTGCGCGCGTCGGCGGCCGGATTGCCGCTGCGGTTTTCGATCGGCTGCGGCGTGAGCAACACCACGCGGGCACCGTTCTTGAGCAGCGACTTGGTCAGGTGGGTCTGGCTGCGGACATAGGTTTTGAAGATGTCTTCGCGGAACGGCTCGTAGTTGTGGTCGTTCATGCCGAAGTTGATCATCACCAGCGTGGGCTTGACGTCCACCACGTCACGCTTGAGCGGATCGTCCACCGAGGCCTCGATGAGCTTTTGTTGGGCGTCGCCTTCGGCGGCATGCAGCGCCTTTTCGTCGGGGAACGAGCGCATCCGCAACCACGAGGTGTCCCCTCCCCAACCGCGACCAAAAAAGGCAAACTTTTGTTTCGGGAAGCGGGTCAGGGTATAGGCCTCGAGGTAGGTGGTATAGAGTTTCTGTTCGGTGATGCTGTCGCCGAGCAGCACCACCCGGTCGCCATCATGCAAGGCGAACTCCGGTTCCGCGGCCAGGCCATTTGCCGCCAGCGCGGCCAGCGCCAAAGCGGCGCTGATTGTGGTTTTCATTGTATGCGTTAGTTTCATTGGTGTGTTGTGTTGGTTGGTAAGAGTTGCACCAGCAGCGGCGGCTGGAGGAGGCCGAACGGAATCAGATAGGTGTCGTCCCGCCAGAGTTTGGCGTGGCCGCCGCGACGGGCGTCATACCAGTCGGCTTCGCCGGGCTCGGAGTTGGGCCAGTCATGATTGCCGCGGAACGATGCCGGTCCGACTTCCGTGAGTTCACCTCCCTTGTGGTGGTGTGGTCCTAACAGGTTGCGCAGACTGTTGATCACGGACACCCGCACGCGGTTGCGGCCCGGTTGGAGCGCGGCGGTGACGTCGACCTCCCAGGGACTCGCCACCAGCGGCGGACATTGCCGGTCGTTGACTTCCACTTTGATCACGACGGCTTCGCTGGCTGGAAACGCGATCCGGTAGGAGAGGCCGGCCTCGACCGCTGTCAGGTCGAAGGTGCGGGTCAATTGGAAATCCCCGGCATAGAACGGATAACCCTGCGGCACCAGATCCCCGTCGAAAACGCTGCTTTCCGCCACCAGTGAAAACTGTTTGAAACTGTGAACGGGTTGTTTCACCAATCCGCCCTGGTTGCGCTCGGTGGTGAGCAGCGGGTGGTCGGCCGGCACGGCCTTGACCGCGAAATCACCCGTTAGATAAATGCTTTCAATCTCCGTGCCGTAGCGTGCGCGGGGCTCAGGGCTGGCGGGAATGGCGGAGAGGTAATCCAGATCCATGACCACCTCGTTAGAGCCGGCTTGGAGCAGGCCCGTGATGTCCTGGCTGCGAAAGCTGGCGTCCACATAAGAACCGCTGCCGGCGAAGGACACCTGTTGGCCGTTGATTTTGATAGAGCGATACATCTCCGGCTGCTCGACCACGAGCCGGCACGACACCGGGAGGTCGCGGATGTCAGCCGCATATTTGAGCAGGAGTTTGCCATGATAGGGAGTGCCCGGTGTGAAGCGGTCCTGGATGGCGAGCACCGGTTCGGACTCGCTCCATGTGGCGCCCTCGTCGGTTGAATAGCGGGCGTAATCGAGGGTCAGCGCGTTGGGATCGGCGCGCCGGCCTTGCCACGGGCCGTCGAGTTTCACCACCTCGCGGCGGTCGCCGGGAATGGCATAATCGCCGTCAAAGCGCGTGTCTTTCGCGACCCCGTCGATTGTCACGATCCATGTCTGCGTGGGCGCGAAGGCGAGCGCGTATGCGCCGTCCGCGCCGGGTTGCAGGCGCAGGCATTGCCCATTGAGCGGGTTCCACAGCGCCACGGCGGCCTTGGCATCGGCCAAGCGCAGCGTCAGCGCGCGACTGTCGCGGCGTGACGTGTTGGATAATTGGAGGGCGTGACCGCCCCGGACCGCGCGCAGGTGGGTCCAGACCGAGTCGGCCTTGGTGCCGCCCAGCGTGAACACGGGTGGCGTCCTGGTATTGAGCTCACGCTCCCAGCCATCGGCGGGCACCAGCGGGGCGACGGCCTTGAGGCGGTTGACGGCATCGGGATTCGCGCGGCCGTCGATGAGTTCCGGATAGGATCCTGCAACGAATACGGTGCCACCCTGTGCGGCGAAATGTTCCAGCAGTTCCAGGGTGGACGGGCGGAGGGTCAGCAGCGGTGGCACCACCACCGCGCGATAGACCATGGCCCCGATCACGAACCGGCCGTTTTCGACCTTGCCGATTTCAGCGATGATCTGTTCGTCGCCCAGATCGAAATTGCGGTGGGCGCGCAGCAACGCGCCGAGCAGCGCGTCGATGGCACCATCGTATTTGTTAGATCGGCTGGAGGCATGCTCGATATAGACGGATTCGAGCGGGTGGATCACGCACACCTCGGCCTCGGTCCGGCCGGCGGTCGCAAAATAACAAAGGCGCGCCGAGTAGTCCTCGCAGATCCGGTTATAGGGCCAATACGGCTGGTGCGGGCTGATGGTGGGCGGACAGTCGCGTTTGCGTTCGCCCTTGAGGCTGTAGTGGGCGAGGTGAGGGCACATGAAGTTGACGCCCATCAGGGTGTGCCAGGCGGTGAGCCACATGCGGTCTTCAAAGTTGAGGTTGTGTCCGCTGGCGCCGTACAATTCGCTCAGGCGGCGCGGCCGGTCGTACTGGTTGGCGACGGAGGTCATGACCTTGGCGCTGTGCGGCGCGTAATATCCCAGTCCTAACGCATCAATGCCCGGCATCTGCATGTGCCGGTACTGGAGCATCATGTTGCCGGCGCCCAGCATGTTGGCCGTGGGCGATTCCTCCCCGTTATAGTGGCCGGTCCAAGTCAAGCCGTGGGCCGCGCAATAGTCGCCGATCTGCTTGCTGAAGGAGCGTTCAAAACACGCCGCCAGCGTGCGGTAATAATCCAGGCGCAGCGTGCGCCACTCGCCGACCTCGGCAAACAACGCCGGCAGCAGCGGTGCCAACTCGCGGCCGGTGCGTGCCTTGAAGGCGGCGACCACCACCGGCGAGAAACTCACGCCACCGACCGCGCCAGTCACGTGCCCGGTATTGATTTGCGGTTCGTCGGAGAAGATGCCGGGTGCGTGGGCTTGCCCGCCAAACCTCTGCACATAAGGCGCGTAACTGCTATCAAGAAACGCCTTGACCGTGGCGGGATTGATCAGATCCACCCATGAGGCACCGTTGAACCAGGCATCACCGAGGGGTGCCACGTGGCAGACGTAGCGGTAGCTGGCGTCTTCGAACAGCAGGGTGTCCGGCGCGATGACCGGAGTGTCCTTGTTGACGCGCACCAGACAGCGGGCCCGGAAGGCAGGGTCCTGCCGCGGCACGATGCCTCCCGCGAATCCGCTAGGCCACCGGTCCTCGTCATAGAGCCACGCGTCGCTGCCAATCTCTTGCGAGGTTTTCACGGCGGCGGCGATGCTCGCGAACCAGGCATCGCTCAGATAGGGGGTCAGCAGGCCGCTGCGGGTGTGCAGGAAGACGCCGCCGAAACCGCCCTCCTTGAAGGCGCGAAGCTGCCGGTCCAACTCGGCCGGATCCAGCAGATCATTCAACGAGTGGAACGGCACCGCGCGATAGGTGCTTGGCGGCGTGCGAAAGGAGGCGGGCTCAAAGCCACTGGAATCGGCGGCATGCGCGGTGGCCGGTCGCAAGGATATCCCCCCGATGGCCAGACACATCACCAAGCTTGGAATTTCCATCACATCAACAGTTGGTTGGAACAATGTCGACCCGCGGCGCGTGATTGTGGCGGCGGTAGTTATTCCGCGACGACCGCCACGCGGAAGCCGTTCCAGGGCCCGCCGATGCCCGGCCGCACCGTGCTGCGGGCCGCCGCGCGGCATAGCTCGGGGGATTTGCGCCAACACCCGCCACGCGACACCCGGCGATTCGACTGGATCAGGACTTTGGGGTCGAGTTTATCGTCAGGCGAATAGGCTGTGGAAATATAGTCCTCGCAATGCTCGTAGAGATTGCCGTGCATGTCATACAATCCCCACGGGTTCGGCTTGAACGACCCGACCGGCGCGAAGGTCGGTGATTGGTGGCCGGCCCCATCCCAGCCATCCATCGAGAAATGGCCGTATTCCGTTAGATAGTCGGGATCATCACCAAAGCTGTAGGCAGTGGTGGTGCCGGCGCGGCAGGCGTACTCCCACTGTGCCTCGGTGGGCAGGCTGGCCGTCCTGCCAGTCTTCTTGGACAGCCATTTGCAGAATTCCTGGGCATCTTCCCAGACTGCGCAGACTGGATGGTCGGGGCGCAAGGGAAAGCTGTAAGTGGGTCTCCCCCAGGCATAGCCGGAGTCCTTCACGAATTGATCGAACTGCGCGACGGTCACCTCGTAGGTACCCAGATAGAACGGCTTGCTGATCGTGACCTCATGCTGCGGACCTTCGTTGGCGGCGTGTCCCGGTTCATTGGCCGGACTGCCCATCAGGAATTTGCCAGCCGGAATTTTCAGCAGCTTGAGGCTCACTTGATTGCCAAGGTCCAGCGCGAGTTCGGGCAATTTGATCACCTCGAAGGCGGGCTTGGCGCTGGCGGGCTTTTGCACTTTCACTGGCTTCGGTCTGGGGTCGGTGGCGTTGGGCGGGGCCTGCGGGCCGCCTAGCAACTCGACCATCGCCTTGCCCATGCCCTCGCCGATCAGGTAGTAGGTTTCGGCGTTGCCGTTCCAATGGTAGCCGAAGCCGTGCGGTGAGATGTTGCGGTCGCGGAAAAACGGGCGGGCTTCGATATAGCGCACGTTGTCCTTGAACTCCTCGCGCGCGGCGGCGGCCTGCTGGGCTTCCATGATCTTGAGCCGCCGGGCGTTTTTCTGTTCCCAGCCGCCAAAGCCGCTGCCGCCGATCACAAACGGCAGCTTGGGGAGCCCCAGATCCTTGCGGATGTCCTTGATGAAGTTGACCATGTTGGATTCATACTCCATGGCCGCGGTTTCCTCACAGCCGTCATTCCACCCCTGGTGCCAGCCAAAGCCGACGATCTCATAACCCTTGCCATCATAGTTGGGAAAATCGGCCTTGAGGGTGGTCGGCAGGTTTTTCACCGTATCGAGCACCGTCTTGTAGAGCCAACCGACCTCGCCGCCGGCGCCCGGCGGCCGCCACGGACCAGCCAGACTGGTGCCGCCCACCGCAATTTTGATCAACAACACCTGGTTGTCGAGATAGTTGCCCACCTCCCAGCCGAAGCCGAGCTCGGGACCAATGCAACCCGCCCCGGCAAAACCGCCGGCTGTTAGAGCGCCCTTGTTGCCATAGGAGCACCAGACGTCGTCGCGCACGGCCCATTTGCCATCCTTGTCGACAAGGTGCTTGTAGCGCGCCGCGGTGGCCGGATCCTTGACCAGCGACTGCAGGGTCCCCTTGTCGCCGTCAATGGCCCCCTGGCCTTCCATGTTAGACTGGCCGGCCAGCAGGAACACCTTGATGGGGCTCTTGCCCGCCTGCGGCGGGGGCGGCGCGGCCTTCACGGGCTCGGCCGCGTGTGCGATAACCGGATAGGCCAGCAGCGCCAAGGCGGCCACGGCGCGGGGAATGAATTTGTTAGTAAGGATTTGCATGGTGAGGGTTAGTTGGCCTTGGCCTTGAGTTCAAATGAGTGGAGCGCGACGCCGCGCTGGCCGGGAAGAACCGACACCCGGATATTTTGGACGCCCTGCACCAGTTTCACATCTGCCGGCGGGGTGGTGCCCCACAGGCCATGAGTCATGGGGACCTTGGCCAGACTGACAGCGTTGAAGGCATCGGACCCGACCTGCAGCATCTGGCCATCATTGATGGCCGCCACTTTCATGGTGAGCTCATACTTGCCTGCGGCGGGCACCTCGATGGTGTATTCCGCCCAGCAGGATGCCAATTGCTGCGGGAAATAGACCTGCTTGCCGCCACCGTGACTATCCTGGAGAATGAGACTCGGGCCGCCAAACATCGCCTGCCCTTCCTGCTTGGTGTAGGCACCGCCACTCACATGCAGGACGCCGTTGACCGGCTTGATAGGTCCCGCCGGAGCACTGGTGCTGGTGTCCTTCTTGCCAACCGGGGCACCGGGTTTGGCCGCTTCCACGCCGGGGTCGGCGTTGGCTTCCTCAGGCTTGAGCGAGGCGTTCAGATCGACCGTGGTGGCCGGTGTTTCCTTGGCGATTTTCTGGCCGATGGCCAGCACTGCGGCGGTCTGTTCGCGAGAGGCCAGCGCGGCGGCCAACCAACGGAGATGCTCAACCTGTGAGAACTGGGCCCCCCGCGCGCGGGCCAGGGTACCCTCAACAAAATCCGGACCGGTTAGACCGTCAAGCCGGGAAGCGGCCCAGCCCTTGCCATAGCCGACGCGCCAGACGCCGTCGACCCCGCGCCAGGCGACGCAGGCATGAGCCGGTTGCGCCACGCCGATGGCCGGGATGCCCCATGCGTGACAGATGAAAACGGCAAACGACGAGCGCGGGCCGCATTTGCCGCCGCCTTGCAGCACGGTTTTCATGTTGGAGTAGGGAACGGGGGAGCTTCTGCGCCACACCGAGCTTGTCAGATCGACCATCATCTCGGTGGCGCGCAAATCCGGACGGAAGGTATTGATCAATTCCCGGCCCCAGGTCAAGTCATCATCAGAGGCCCCGGAGGAAACCACCTTGGTGTAATCCCAAACCGACAGCTTGTCGAAGCTGGCCACCAGCTCCTTGTTCTGATAGGCCTGCTTGAAGTATTGGTAGCGGACCAATGGGTCGGCGGGCGTGGTTGGACCGCCGGCGCCGATGCCGACCTTGCCGGGCGGAAGCAGGGCGGTGGCCATCGCCAATTTCAGATAGATGCCATCCTTGGCATCGGGGTCGGCAGCGGCGAGTTTCCGCCACAGTTCCAAGGTCGCGATCGGCAGGGTCCAGGTGTTGTCCTCGCGGGCCTTGAGGCCGGTCGGCGTGGCGGCCTCCAGGAACAACTCCATGGCCTTGGTGTTATGGAGCAGCCAGCCGAGGAATTTGGCGTTGTCCGGACTGGCCTTGGCAAAGGTAGCCAGGGCGTCGGCACCGAACTTGGTGATGAACTGGCGCTGGACCAGCACGGCGTTGAGGGTTTGATCCTTGAGCAGGGCCTTCAAGCCGTCTTCCGTGAAGCGACCGGCATCCGTGGGCACTTTCTGGCCCAGCCAGGTGGTTAGATTGCCGGCATAGGCGGCGAAATCGCCGGAGGTGATGGCCGCATCGAGGTCCTTGGTGCCGGGATCGGCGGCTTGGCTGGCGAGGGACAGCAGCAGTGAAATGCCGGCCCATAGGACCGGTTTGGCGCATATGGATCGGAAAACAGGCTTCCAGCCTGTTAGGGAAGACAGCGCATCCTGCCTGTCCGTCAGAGCAACAACGTGCTGGAAGCCCGTCGGCCATGACAGGCAAGATGCCTGTCCTCCTGTTAAACGATCTGTGTGAGTTGCGCCGGCTCTGATGAGCCGGCGACTTGGTGGTTGTTGC
>CAIKDP010000170.1 GCA_903826205.1 Akkermansiaceae bacterium | reverse complement strand
GCCAAAAGGCAATTCAGGAAGCCCGCAACCGGACAGGCCGGGATGTTCCCAGTGATTGGCGCGACCCAATGCCCGAGCAATCACTGAGCATCGAGTCGATCAGAATGAGATGGGCAAAAAGTGCCGCTAATTGCCGAAATTACAAGACTGCCACATGCCATCTATCAAGAATTCTCTTTGCTCGTCCATTCCACTGGAGTACGTGGAAAGCAACCCTCAGAATCTGTTCCCAATTGCTAAAGCACAAGTAGGGAGACACACCACGCCCTTTGCTACTGAGAATGGAGTTGCCTAAGTTATAATTCCCTTGTATATGGGGAATACCAAGAGGCTCCCTGGTGCGAATCTGTGGCCCTCCTGCAGGAAATCTGGACACTGCCAGCATGAAACTTTTCCTCACCGAGGCGGTGAACAGTGACAATTACTTCACTAATGCAAGTCAATAATCAACAAATCTTGAATCCAGGGCAAATTATCGTGATGGGAAATGCCCCAACGACGGGAGATGAAGCAATCGCAATCGGACTCATTCTACTCATCCGAAAAATATGGAAAGACAAGGGAATTACGATTTTCACTCCAGATCCTGGACAATATCGATCGATCCAAAAATGGGCTCAATGCTCAATCGCAACCGATCAATGTGTTCCGCAGCTCAAATCGAATGTATGGACTACTCGAATTGCGTCACTAGGCTTCATTCTCGGATTCCCCCTCTTTCAGAGCAAGCATCCGATATTCCAACTCGCTATGACTTACTCTCGAATTTCCAGAGTTTTGTTTCTTCAAGGTGGACCCGAGTGGAGTTTGCCTAACCTAATTCGCATTAGACACCTACTTCACCGATACATATTACTTCGCTCCTTGAGGATTCAGGGTGTATACCTCTATTCAATAGGTCAAGCGTTTGGCCCAATTCCTAAAAAGTCAATCTTAAAATTCCTCGCCTCAAAATTCCTCCTGCGAAGGTGTCTCCGTTGCTTGACATTGGTTGCGCCACGTGACGCGCTATCAAGTGAGTTAGTTAGTCAGTTGGCCAAACCCTCGAATAACTGCATTGCTGGCTGTGACACAGCCCTGCTTCTTTCTCAGAAAGTTCTTCCAAAATCGTTAATTCAGAGCCACTACAAGCTTAAGCATAGGAGCCATGCCGTCGTAAAAATCGGCTTGTCCACTCGAGATTTTCAAGATCACTACAACTGTGCCAAGCATAGGAAAAGGTACATTGAAGAGTTTGCAATTCTGGTAGATGAAATCAGCGATCTCGGATATAAAATCTGCTGGATACCAACAGATTCCCACCATCATAACGAGCGCCTCAATGATCTGGAAATGATTGCAACCATTATCGAGTCATGCCGAAGTTATTCACCCAGCGTTGATGACCTGCCGAAGGATTCACTTGATCCGGACGAGATTATTCAGGTCGCAATGGGGCTAGACGCGCTGATCAGCACCCGCCTTCACCCAATTATTTTAGCTTCTATCGTCGGCACGCCAGCCATATCCTTGGCATATGATTCAAAGTGCCTGAGATATATGGATTCAATTGGCATGGGAGATTACACTTCAAATATAGAGGATTTTAGCACAGGCAAAGTCAAGGACCTTCTCCATCGCTTGCTCAAGGAGCGAGAGCAACGATCCTCGGCAATACTTCAATACACGACAGGAGCTGCCGAGTCGTTATCAGCTAGGGTTATAGATATTATAACGACCCAGCTATCATGCCCATGATCGTAACTCTTACACAATTCAGTTCCCGTCGCGACGGCTCGACCTTCAGCGGCTTGCTGCTGGCCGACGGTCTGGCGGCAGCCGGGATGCGGGTCCATGTGATTTTCGGGGCGGACGGGCCGATGGTGACAACCTACGCGGAGCACGGCCACGGGGTTGAGGTGGTGCCGCACAAGAACTGGCTGCGGGGCGGCGGCGTGTTGCGGACGTTGCGGAATGCGCTTCGCGAGCGGCGGATCGTCGACACCCTGGCGAAGAGGATCACCGCCAGCGGCGGTGATGTGGTCTATGTGAACACGGCGGCCAGTTATGCGGGGGCGCTGGCGGCGGCGAAGCTCGGATTGCCATGCGTCTGGCACCTGCGGGAATTGTTTGCGGATGTAGGAGGTGAGTTGGCATGCCCATGGGTGCTGCGGTCATGGGTGCGGCGCGAGATCCGCCGCTTGGGCACGCGCCTGGTGGCCAACAGCCGGGCGGTGGCGGAGAATTTGCTAGGAAATACGGACGCGGCTGTAATTCTCCCGAATGCGGTCGAGGAACGGTTCTTTATCGGGGAGGTGGCGGCGTTGCGTGCCCAAGCCCGGGTGCCCTTTGGACTTGGGGCGGCGGATCGGGTGATCGGTATTCCCGGCACCTTGCGGCCCATGAAGGGTCATCGGTTTGCACTGGAAGCGTTGGCTCCCGTGCTGGGGGATGATGCCAACATGAAAATTCTGATCAGCGGCGGTGTCGGTGGTGATTTCGCCTCCGACTTGACCGCTTGGGCCGCCACATTGCCGACCAGCGGAAAAATTCATTTTGTCGGCGAGCAGTCCGACATGTTGCCCTTTTATGCCGCCTGCGACGTGGTCTGCGTGCCGTCAAGCTCGGAAGCCTTCGGGCGGACCGTGATTGAGGCGATGGCGGTGGGCGTACCACTGGTGGCCACCCGCGTGGGCGGCATCCCGGAAATCATTGATGACTTGCAAACGGGCCTGTTGGTGGAGTTTGGCGACACCGAAGCATTGCGCCAAGCCGTCCAGCGCTTGCTTCGCGATGAGCCATTTGCCCAGACCCTCGCGCTGCACGCCCGGGACAAGGCGCTGCGTGAATACCACGCCCGCATCTATCAGGAACGCGTGGCGCGGATCATCCGCGATATGCTGTGAATCAAATTCATTCCGTCCCATTGCGGCCCATCATTTTCCTCTATGAGTATCAGGCAGACTCCAACGGAAGTCACTGCATCTCCACAAAAACTGGGGCGTCTGGAAGCGGTTCGGGGGGCTGCGGCAATGTATGTGGTGGCAGGTCACATGTGCCCCGGCAGGCCGTTTCTGCTGGCCTTCGGTCAGGAGGCGGTGATGGTGTTCTTCCTGCTTTCGGGATTCGTCATTGAATTCTCATCGGCCAAATCTCTGGGGAAGGGATTCGGCCATTATTTCTGGCGCAGATTCACGCGCATTTATTCGGTTTTAATTCTGCTGTTTGTGGGGGTATGCCTGTTGCAGCACACGGATCTATCCGATCCCGGCTTTTGGAAAGTCCTTGCGGGCAATCTTGCCATGTTGCAGGATTTTGAGAGTGCCAAGCCGGCGGTGATCGTGCCTACCTTGTTCGCCTCCGCCCTGTGGTCGCTGCATTATGAGTGGTGGTTCTACATGGCCTATTTCCCCTTGGCGGCAAGAGTATCACCACTCACGCAGACACAGTGCCAAGGCTGGATCGGTGTGGCGGCGGCCATCGTCTATGCGGCGCATCCCAACATGCCCGCACGCCTGGCTTTCTATTTTTGCATTTGGTGGACGGGCGTGGTCTTGGCACGTTCCTATCGGGCAAAGGGGTGCGTTGAATGGGCGGACGCCCTTCTGCCGGGAGCGTTTCTCGCTGCAATCTCCGTGATCCTTGCGGTCCCGTGCCTGTGGCACCTGCATGCTGGTGGCCACTTTCAGCCCGGCGTCCATCCCTTCATTGAATTCCGTCATGTTGCCAGCACCCTTAGCCTCCTCGTTGTGGCCCTGGTGTGGCAGAAGCTTCACTGGATTGGCTTTCGGCCCCTGCTCGGATGGGGGATCTGGGTTGCGCCTATCTCCTACGCGCTCTACATCTCGCACCAACCGCTCCTCACTCAGGCAGGCTACCTCGGCTGGATCAACAATCCGGTTTTGCGAGGAGGCCTCTATGTCGCGATCCTCCTGCTGTTCTGTGGGTTTGCGGAATTGAAGTTCTATCCGTTCGTGCGGCGGCAACTGCTCCGTCGCGCCTGAAGCACCGCGCATTTTCAATGGCATGCCCCTAGCCCTTCGCAACTTCAAGCACCGCGGCGCAAGTGCTTTGCTGGAAGCGCTTGTGCGGAAGGTGTATCCCAAGGGGTTCAAGGGGACCTGCCACACGGCGGATGCCAGCACCCGGCCGTTCCGTCTGAACGATGCTCCGGAGCTTTTCAATCCGGAGCGGAATCGATCGTTCCAGCAGGGTTCCATCGAAGGGTTTTGCCTGACGGATGCCGTGGTCTGGCCCGCCGCGGGTGCCGTAGCCACCGCTACCGGCAACCTGATCAATGAGGCGTTCTTTGATGAAAACGTGCGCAACGCCGCACTCCGCTACGGTGCCTGCGGGGCCTTTCCGTTTATTCGCGCGGACGCGGATCACGTCGCCACCCTGGGCCATTTCTATCAGAACTATTTCCACCGCCATGTCGATTCGATACCACGGGTTCATGCATTGTGGCACCCGTACCTGCGTGCCATTGACCGCATCACACTGCTTGTTGACAAGCGGTTCGCGCCGGACGAAATCGAACTGATTCGCGCCTTGATTCCGACGAATGTGCACCTGCAAATGGTGACCACCGAACTGTGCAGGATACGGGCGAAGTGCTACATCCATCTGCCATTCCTCAGTCGGCGCAGGACGACTGAGTTTCGCTGGTGGGTGAACTGCGCGGGCTATTTGCCACAAGAGTATCTGGAATTTCTCCGGAACCGGGTGCGGGCGAAGTACGCGCTTGACTGGAAGTCAGGTGAGGGCAGGAAAATCTACGTGACGCGGCGGGGTGCCACGGTCCGTCGCCTGAAGAACGAGGTGGCCGTTGTATCATATTTGGAAGCTCTGGGTTTTGAATGTGTGGTTTTGGAAGGCATGCCCCTCCCGGAGCAAATGCGCCTGTTTGCTTCCATCGATGTGCTGGTAGCCCAGCACGGGGCCGCATTGACCAATCTTCTCTATGCGAAGCCGTCGCTGAGGGTGGTTGAAATCCTGTCCAACGCACGCTGCCAGATCTATGAATCTCTGGCCACTGCCTTGGGACTTACCTATCAGCCGGTCATCTGCGATGGAATCAACAAAAACGACGATGTGACCGTGCCGCTGGACTTGCTGGCGGCTGCCATTGGGTCCTTGGCATAAACCTCCAAATTCAGTATTATCAGTGGAAGTATTTCACTAACCCGCACCCTTGAAGTTCAATGACTTCAACCATCTACATCATTGGCTGGAATGGGGATCAATGGCTGCCGGCGTGTTTGGAGAACCTGCACCGTGCGTCGCGGGAGCGCCTCCATCTGGTGTTGATTGACAACCACAACAACCCGGGCATCGCCAAGCTGCCGCTGGAGCGTTTTGAGACACGGGTGGTCAAAACGCCGCGCAAGATGGGCTTTGCCGATGCCCACAACTTCGGAATTGTGGCGGCCCCGCCGCCACCCGGACTGGTGGTGCTGCTCAATCAGGACACCCAAAGCGCGGATGGCTGGATCGACCACTGCACCGCCTGCTTTGAGCAGGATCCCGCGCTCGGGGTGCTGATGCCCGGACTGCGCACCTACGCCGACGATGGCTGGGACGTGAATTTTTTGGAATGCGCAAAGGCAAACCCCACACTGCTGGCGCGACTCGATGCGCCCACTGCCGGTGCGGGCGGGAAGACTCCGTCGTGCCACCGGGTGCCCGTCGTGACCGCGGCGGCCATGGTGGTCCGCACCCAAGTGCTGGCGAACCTCGGCTTGTTTGACCCGATCTTTGAAAGTTATTACGAAGACTACGATTTCTGCCGCCGCGTGCGGGAGGCCGGATGGATGATCGGCATTTGCCCGGAAGCCCGCGTCCGCCACTTCGTCGGCTCCGCCACCGACTCGCCCGAGGCCGTCATGCGCAGACATCGCTGGGTCTTGCGCAACCGCGTGATCCATCAAGCACGGTCTTCCGGAGACAAGCGTCTCGGCTACTTTGTTAGGCATTTTATTGCAGACTTTCCGCGGCGTATAGCGCGCAGCCTTCTTCATACCAACTCATCACAGCCTTTCAAAGCAATTCTTCTGGCAAATTTGGATTTAATGTTACTGATCCCCCGTTTGATTTCGGCCAAGGTTGATTGTTATATATGGCATCGAGACCTCGTTCGGATGGGCTGGATAACGATACGAAATAACACAAAATGAATCGAACACTTAAAAAAATACTTTCGACAGGCAGGGTCGTCAATAAGGATGGCACGGAAAGAATTCTAACAAGTGCAATTGGCCCCGACGAGGTTGCTTTCTTGGAAAGGACAATAGGAAGTCTGAATCCCTTTCGAACAAGCGTCGAGGTGGGTTGTGCATATGGCATTTCATCCCTTGTAATCTGTGAGGCGCTAAGCAAGGTCAGTGGTGATAGAAAACATCACATCGTTGACCCTTGCCAGCTGACCGATTACAAAGGCAATGGAATTCACCACCTTAAAGAAGAAGGGTTCAATTTTTTTGAGTTGCACGCGACGGGTTCTGAAATCGCCCTCCCATGGTTAATCGCCAACGGGTCAGAAAAATCAGTGGATTTGGTGTTTATTGATGGATGGCACACATTCGATCACACGCTTTTGGATATATTCTATGCAGTTAGATTGTTGAGAGTGGGTGGCATATTGGTGGTGGATGATGCCGGGCAACCCGCAGTCGGCCGCGCGATTGGATATTTATCGCAATATCCATGCATGCAACTTGTAGATGTTTCACATGGAGGTGGTGGTTTTATCCGCCGCTTAGCAAGTATATGCTGCAAAATCATTCCGTTTCCAGTGGCAAGGGTAGTTATGCCGGCCGCCATGTTGGATGCGATATATTCAAGAAGCCGATTTGGCTCAATGGCGGCCTTTAAAAAAATCGCCGAAGATACTCGTCCATGGAATTGGTATTGCAAGTTTTAGCCTAAGGACAAAGTGATACGAATCCTGCATCTCAATGACCACCTTGCTGCGGTTGGCGGGGTGGAGACCTATCTACTGGGACTGATCCCCCTGTTGGAGGCGGAGGGGAATGAAGTGCATGTCGGCTATGCGAGCGGACAGGGCGGCTTGTTCCGCCACGAGAAGCAAATCCCATTGCTGGCCAGCATACGTTTTGAGGACATCGGCCCGTGCAGGGAGGCGGTGGCCGCCTGGATCCGGGAAACCCAACCGGACGTCATTCACCTCCACGGCATCCAGAACTTGGGAGCGATCCAAGCCGCGGTGGCCTCCGGGCGGGCGATTCTCCATGGGCACGACTATCGACCGATTTGCCCGGCCTCGAATTTCTTTTTCAAGCGGAGCAAGACCATCTGCCAACGCACCTGCGGGCCGGGATGCTTTGCGGTGACGGCGCTACGGCATTGCCTAACGCCGCGGCCGCTGCCGGCCCTCTATTTCTACCGTCGCGTGCAGTGGATTCTGCGCCATGCCCCGCGGATTCGACAGGTGATTGCGCCAAGTGAAGCGGCGCGGCAGCGCTTTCTGCAAGCCGGCTTTGAGCCCGGGCAAGTCACCACCCTGCCGTATTTCTGTCCGTTGCCACCGCGCGACGAGCCACGGCCCTTGCCGCCATGTCCCACCCTCACGTTTCTCGGGCGCGCCAGTTACAACAAGGGCTGGGAGGTGTTTATTGCGGCCCTCGGTTTGCTCCCGCATGAGGTGCAGGGACTGATGGTGGGCAACTTCTCGGAAACCGACCGGAGGAACATCGTCCGCCTGGCCGGGCGCGCAGGTTGTGCCGGCAGACTCACCCTCGAGGGATGGGCGGGACGCGATGCAGTGGTCGGGATTATTGCTCGTACGACCGTATTGATTTTCCCCTCCCTCTGGCCGGAGACATTGGGAATTGTCGGACTGGAGGCCCTGTCGCAAGGGGTCCCGGTCATTGCTTCCGACGTGGGTGGGGTGCGCGAGTGGCTGATAGAAGGCGTGACCGGCTCCTTGGTCGCACCGGGAGATGCGGCGGCGCTCGCCGGGAGAGTCGCTGCGTGGCTTGGAGATACGGCAAAATTGACGAGGTCAGGCGGCCACGGCTTGGAACTCATCCGCAACAAGTTCAGTCCTTCGCGGCACCTACAGGGACTGACTGACATTTACCAGAGCGTCTGCGCAACCGTATGACTCACATCGGTGTCTATTACTCGTTTCCGGCAGGCGGGATCGGCCGCTATAACTTGGAATGGCTGCGGCGCATGGGGCTGCGCCCCGGGTTGAATATCGAGCTGGCTTGCTTGCCGGAGTTCTGCTGGGATGCCACAATCAACGGACAACACTGGCCATACCTGTACCGCATTTCCTCGCCCGTGCCGACGATCCGGCGTGCCCGGTTTCTTGTCGGCCAGTTTCTCAATCCACGGCGCGCCATTCGCCACTTCGCAGCCACCGGTTGCCGGGTTCTTCACTGCACCGACGTTAACCACTTGAGTTTCCCGACTTGGCGGGGCCAACTCGACCGGAGCGGACTGCAATTTGTGGTAACGGCACACGATGTGAGACGTCAAGTCGCCGTCCTGAACCGGCGCTACGAAGACCGCCAGCTGCGTTCCATCTATCAGCGTGCCGACGCGATCTTTGTGCATGCCCGGGCTCAGGCCGAGGATCTTGTGGATTTTGCGCAAGTCGACCCGCAGTGCATCCACATCGTGCCGCACGGTCCTTATGCCTATGGCACGCCGACAAGCCCCCGGGCGGAAGTCCGGGCCCGCTATGACATTCCCGCGGAGGCTCGCTTGGGGCTTTTTTTCGGACAGTTGCGGGATGAAAAAAACCTGGCCGGGCTGTTGGAGGCCATGGCACGCGGAGGCAGCCAGAGTTGGTTGCTGGTGGCGGGCAAAGCCGGCGGGCACCACCAGTCCGCCGCAGTGTATCGCGCGCTCGCCCGTGACTTGGGAATCGCCCACCGCGTCATCTTCGATGAGCGCTTCATCCCTGACCGGGAAGTCGCCGATCTGGCGAACGCCTGCGACTGGGTGGCGCTTCCCTACCGGGAGTCGTTTACCAGTCAAAGCGGGGTTCTCAATGTGGCCGCACATTATGGCAGGCCGGTGCTTTCCGGGGCCGCCCCGGTCCTGGCGGAAACCGTCACGCACCACTCGATCGGCGTAGCGGCTCAGGACGATTCGTGCGACGCTCTCACCACGGCCATCCACAAACTCGAGGCCACCCTTGCCAAATCCGATGACAGCGCGTGGGGCTTTGAGGCCTATCGCGAGGCCCACAGTTGGGAACGCAATGCGGAAATCACCGCAAAAGTCTATGACGACCTGCTCTGATCCCGCATCCCACTCACAGCCGTCCAGGTTGGCCGTGCTCTACTCGCATCCGGGCAGCTACACGCGTGCTTGCCTGAGTGAACTGAAGCTTGCTTACGACTGGGAGATTCTGGCGATTCATTACCTCAAATCCACCGAGGCCCCGTTCGCAGAGGAACCCTTGCAGGGCATCGCCGAATGCGTGGCGCGCAGCAAATTTTCCAGGCCGCAGGAGATCGTCGACCGGATATGCTCTTTCGGAGCCGACATTGTGCTGATGTCGGGGTGGATGGATAAGGGCTACTTGGCGGCGGCGCGGCTATTAAAACGACAGGGCATCCCGGTGGTCGCTGGCAGCGACACCCAGTTCACGGGATCTCTGCGCCAGTGGCTTGCGGCGCGGGCCGCACCATGGTATCTGCATCCGGCAATCGACGTGCTGTGGGTGACCGGCGAGCGGCAACGGCAACTGGCGTGGCGTCTCGGCTACCGCGGGGACCGCTGTTGGACCGGGATGTATGGCTGCGATCATGAGCGGTTTGCGGCGGCCGGGGCCTATGCTGGCGAACGTGAGCCCTGCTTTCTCTACGTCGGGCGCTACGTCGAGGCCAAGGGACTGGATATTTTGTTAGAGGCTTACGCCGGCTATCGTAAAAAAACTTCGCGTCCCTGGAAGCTGCTTTGCGCAGGTGCCGGCCCGCTCAAGGGCCTGCTGCATGGGCAACCCGGGGTTGAGGATCTTGGCTTCGTCCAACCGGAGGAACTGCCACCGCTGATGGCCCGCTGCGGGGCGTTCGTGCTGCCGAGTCGCAAAGAACCCTGGGGCGTGGTGGTGCAGGAAGCCGCTGCCGCCGGCCTGCCGGTGATTTGTTCCGACGCCGTGGGAGCCGCCGTCCACTTGGTGCAGGACCATCACAATGGCTTCACGTTTGCCAACGGAGCGGCGGCTGAACTCGCAGAACGGTTGGCTAAAATCTCGGCCATGTCCGCCGAACGCCGGGCCGCAATGGCAGAGGCCGGACGCGAACTGGCAAGGCAATACACGCCCGGGCGCTGGGCGAGAACACTGGTGGAAGGATACGCCGGAATCAAGGCGGCCGCCCGCACCCAACAACTTTCTATCGAACCATGATTCATCAAGTGGTGCCCACATTGCACAAGCAACTGGGCGGCGTGGACGTCGCCGTGCGCGAGCTGTGTGTGGCCTTGGAGACCAGCGGGACCCGCCTTCTCGTGCATTCACTGACGCCGCCCCCACCCAGCGGGGGCCCTGAGGGCGTGAGGGTTTCGCCACGCCTGCGCGGGACCCCGGCACGTCTCGGCTGGTCCCCCCGCCTGATGCGCGAATTGCGCGCGTCGGTGCAGGCTGGCGACGTGGTCCACAACCACAGCCTGTGGATGATGCCCAATCTGTATGCCTGGCGGGTGGCGGAGGCGCGCGCTTGCCCCTTGGTGATTTCGCCGCATGGCACGCTCTCGCAATGGTCGCGCCAGCGGTCACGCCATCTCAAGCGACTCATCGGCTGGCTGGGGCAAGACCGGGCGCTCCAAACGGCCGCGTGTTTCCACGTCACCGCTGAAACGGAACTGGCGGATCTGCGGGAGTTGGGCTATCGCCAGCCGGTGGCCGTGATTCCCAACGGAGTCGAAGTGCCGCTTATTGCCACAAAGACGGCCGGTGGCGATGGCCTGCAGGTGCTCTTTCTTTCCCGCCTCCATCCCATAAAGGGCTTGGACCTCTTGCTGAAGGTTTGGCAGGGGGTCGAGTCCCGGCATCCCGGCGCCGCTCTGGTGGTGGCCGGCCCGGATGAGGGGGGATATGGCACATCCATGCAGCAACTCGCGGCGCACCTTGGCTTGCGCTCTGTCCGCTTTGTCGGCCCACTGGTGGGTGCAGCCAAACAGCGGGCGTTTGCCGATGCCGATGTGTATGTGCTGCCGACCCATAGCGAGAACTTCGGCCTGACAGTGGCCGAGGCCCTCGCGGCAGGCACCCCGGCCATCACCACCACCGGCGCTCCATGGCAGGGCCTGGTGGAGCATCAATGCGGGTGGTGGATCGAGCGCGGCGAATACGAGTTGGCACAGGCTCTCGATGAAGCGCAAAGGCTGGGTCCCGCATCCTTGGCCACGATGGGACTGCGCGGCCGGGCTTGGGTCGCCACGGAGTTCTCGTGGCCGTCTGTGGCAGAGCAAATGAACCAACTTTATGCATGGCTCCAACAGAGGGGCGACCGTCCCGCCTTTGTGGTCTGATGCTGCACCCCGCTCATGCAATCTTCAACACCGGCCTTGCCGCCCGCCGCCCCCGCTCTTCGCCGCCTCCCTCAGGGAGCCCGCAAGAGGGTTCGCACCGGCATTCACCTGAACCGTATTCCGCCCGCCACGCGCCATGCGGCCTTGTGCGTGTTGGGTGCCTTGGTTTTTTCAAAGTTGGTTCCGGCTGGGGCCAATTATGTCTTTGTCGGGTGTGCGGTATTCGCGCTCTTGGGGGCGCGGCAAGCGATTCAAGCGCTCGCCGTGATGTTGGTGGTTCTCATGGCGAGCCCGGCATGGGCCAGTGCATCCATCAAAGACCTTCGCTGGCTGGTGCTTGGTACCGCTTTTCTATCAGTTATGCGGGTGGCCATGCAGGCGCGCCGGCCACTCCCGGACGGGGCTCGCCGGGTGATTGTGACGGCCGTCGCCTACGCGGCCTTTCAGCTGCTGGTTGCCCTTGGTGTGAGCCGCCTGCCCTCAATCTCGATATTCAAACTGATTTCGTTTTCCACGGGAGTATTCACCATAGTCGCTGGCTTTGCGTGCGCCCGCCGTGGACGGCCCTATTGGAATGGATGGTTCGCGGGCTGGTTCGGCGCGCTTCTCCTCGCCGGCCCGCTTTGCACCCTCTGGGGTGGTGGCTATACCAAGAACGCCTCCGGCTTTGAGGGGGCCTTTGAGCATCCGCAGACGCAGGGGGTGATTCTGGGCATTGGTGCCTCATTCTTCCTCGGGCGCTACTTGCTGTACCAACGTGGCCACTACGGCTACCTGATCGCCGGGATCATTGCCTTGGCTCAGGTCTACCTCAGCCAATCGCGAACCGGCGGCTTTGCTTTTCTGCTCGCAGGGGGCGCCACGGTGGCCATCACGGCGCTGCGCAGTGAGGCGCGCATCCAAAAGACCCGCCTCGTGCGCGGCATGCCCCTGGCCGTATTGGCTTGTGTTGGAATCCTCGTAACTGTCCCCGGCAAGTTTTCAGAGCTCATGGACGAGTACGTGGACAAGGGCGATAAAACCGCGGGAAATGTGATCCATGCGTTTGAAGAATCCAGGGAATCCCTGATGGACCGCTCGTTGTACAATTATCGCCAACACCCGATCATTGGCATCGGCTTTGGCATGCCATCCACTGAGTTCACCGATCTCAAAACCCTCTACGGCATTCCGTTAAGCGCCTCGGTCGAAAAGGGCTTTCTGCCCACGGCCATCCTTGAGGAAACGGGCCTTATCGGCTGCGTATTGGCCATCGGTTTGCTTGGGACCATATGCCTGGCACAGATTCAGACCGGGAACATGGCCCTGTTATGGGCGATGCTTGCGGCCCTGCTGATGAATCTCGGGGAAGCCATGTTCTTCTCCATGGGCGGCTTGGGCTTGTTTGTGTGGCTGACAATCGGCTGGGCCATGGTCCCGGCCACGACCGCACGCCGCCTGCCCGCCCGGTTACGCCAGGAAAAACGGGAGCCAACGCCGGCAGGCCCGGTCGCAGCCATTGCAATGCCGTCGGAACGCGCCTGCTGACACCGCCATGAAAGTCAATTCCACGATTCCCCTGAGTGTCCTGATTCCGACCCGCAACGAGGCGGCGAACCTGCCGCGTTGTCTGGCTCCTTTGATAGGGTGGGCCGAGGAGATCGTGGTGGTTGATTCCGGCAGTACGGATGGCACCCAGACGCTTGCCAGGGCGGCGGGTGCGACGGTGTTGGATTTCCGCTACACCGGTGGCTGGCCCAAGAAGCGGCAGTGGGCGCTTGACACCCATCCGTTCCGCAATGACTGGATTCTTCTGCTTGATGCCGACGAGATCCTGCAGGACGGAATCAAAGACGAGATTGCGGCAGCGATCGTTAGCGACGCCGCCGATGGCTACTGGTTGAAGTTTCAACTGCACTTCCTTGGCCGACCGCTGCGCCATGGTGGGTTTGACTTGTGGAAGTTGTTTCTTTTCCGGCGCGGCCTGGGCCACTACGAACGACGGATCCGCGGCCAGCAAACCGCGGCGATGAGCGATATCGAAGTGCATGAGCACGTCGTCGTCGATGGCCGCGTCCAACGCTTGCACAGCCCGGTGCGCCATGAAAACTGGAACTCACTCTACCGCTACATCGCCAAACACAACGAATACTCCGATTGGGAGGCCCGGGTCTATCTTGAGGGCGACGGCGGCGAGGTGGTGCCGCGCTTGTTCGGCAGCCAGTCCGAGCGGCGCCGCTGGCTCAAAAAGCGCCTGGTCCGCCTCCCCGGCTTCCCCTTGCTGACGTTTCTCTATCATTATGTGCTGCGCCGCGGCTTCCTCGACGGGCGCCCGGGCTTCATCTATTGCACCCTCAAAGGCATCCAGCGCTTCCATTCCAAAGCCAAGTGGTATGAGTTGCAACTCGCAGAGAAGGAAAACGGAAAGGACTCCAAGTAACTCATCATGGATGCGCCATCCACCATGCTGGACCCTCCGCTTAGGTCAGAATCATCAGGCGATTTTATCGATAAACGGCAGAGCCTCGGCCATCTCCCCGCCCTCGACGGAGTCCGGGGAATGGCTGCCCTGATGGTGATGTTCTATCATGCCGCAGGTTTTGGTTTCGCGCTGCAATGGCAACTGCTGAATGCGGGAGTCGATTTGTTTTTTGTTCTGTCAGGCTTCCTGATCACCCGCATTCTGCTTTCCGCAAAGGGACAAAAGCGATATTTCATCAATTTCTACGGACGCAGAACGCTGCGGGTATTTCCCCTTTACTACGGCTTTCTGGTGGTGTTTTTCCTCGTTCGGCCATGGGTCGTGGGCAATCCAATTCCCTCCGTGGACGTTCAGGGCTGGTTTTGGGTTTACCTACAAAACATTCCCTTCACCTTCACCTCATTCCGATCCGAGCCCGGGCATTTCTGGTCGCTGGCGGTGGAAGAGCACTTCTATCTGTTTTGGCCGTTTCTGGTGTCATGGCTCAGCCCGCGGCGCATGCTCCATGCCTTGCTCATCATGGTGGTTGGTGCAGCGTTGTTGCGTGTGCCGATGAAGCTTCAAGGATGGGAACCTTATTATTTCACTCTAACGCGCGTTGACGCTCTTTCCATGGGGGCTGTGCTGGCTTGGTTGGAAAGGTATCGCCCGCGTGGGATTGCAGGAGATTGCGAGCTTTACCGCTATGGGTTTGCAATAACCGGATTTGCAGTGGGGGTTTATCTTCTCTTTGACGCGCGGATTCCGACCCTGCTGAGCAGCGTTATCTGGCCTTCCCTGGTGGGTTGCTTTTTCCTCTTCTTCATGGGTTGGACCGTGGCGGAAGGTCGGCATGGAATCCTGGGGCGGGTGTTAGGGCACGGGATGCTGGCCTATTCCGGGAAAGTCAGCTACGGCCTCTACGTTTTCCATCCGCTTTGTTTTCTTGTGGCAAGGCGCAGCGGCCTTCCTCCGATCGCACAATTGGGAGTTGGCATGGCGTTATCTTTCCTAGTGGCAGCCCTCAGCTTCCGCCTTTTCGAAAGCCCGTTCCTAAAACTCAAACGTCACTTCGCCTAGCTGGAATAGCCGACGCGCATTACTACATCTTAATGATCAAAGAAATGAACCAGCGCCGCCTTGGCAATCTTGACATATTGCGTGCGCTGGCCGCTCTATCAGTTTGTTTGTTCCATTTCAGGAGGGATGGAATCTCTGCCACGCTTTTTTGCCGTGGATTCTTGGGCGTCGATGTGTTCTTTGTCATCAGCGGGTTTGTCATTCCGTTGATGCTCTCTAAAATGAAGTATGGATTCGCGGACTGTGGGTCGTTTCTACAGGCCAGGTTGCTTCGCTTATACCCTGCGTATGCCATGGCCGGGCTTTCGGCCATAGGTTTGTGGTATCTCTCGTCGCGGGTTCCCGGATTTCGGGGTGATTTCCCCTCTCTATCACCCTCGGCACTGATCGCCAATGCCCTGCTTATCTGCGATTTCACAGGAGATGGCTGGATCATCCCCGTATTCTGGACATTGGCGATCGAGGCCCAATATTATGTCCTCATTGCCGCCACGTTCCCCCTGCTCACCAGCGGCTCCAAATGGATTCGCCATGGAGTTTTGATCCTATGGATATCGTTACCGCTCATCGCGGGCGTGGGTCCCACCGTGTTCACATGGACGGCATTGTTTTCCCTTGGGATCTTGTGTTTTCTTTGGCGCGACATGCAGCTCAATCGCTGCGGCTTCTGGCTCCTCTTTGGCGCGGCTTTGGCCTCGCATGCGCTGGCCAAAGGATCAATCAGCGCAACCGTTGGCGCGGCCACCGGATTGGCGATTCTCTATTTGCCAGAGCTGCGGCTGCGCTTTCTCATCTGGATCGGCAGCATTTCCTACTCGCTCTATCTGATTCATCTGTTTGTTGGAGGCGGATTTTTTTTGCTAAAGAATAATTTTGTGCGGAGGCAGCGGAATTCGTAATCGTTGCGTTC
>CAIKDP010000169.1 GCA_903826205.1 Akkermansiaceae bacterium | reverse complement strand
TGGTGAAGCCATGCCCACGCCCGCCGCGTGGATGCGCGTGGCCATAGTTCCCGGCGTCGAACTCCACTTGCGCGAACACATCAAGCGCCCGAAGCCCGCCGAACTCAAGCAGTGGATTTCCTTGCTGGAAACCGCGCTGCGCAAAAACCTCTGAATTGACGAATCCCTAATCAACCAATAACCAACAATGAACCCTTCCCTCATGTCATCGTCCACCCGCACCACCGTCCGCCAACTGCGTGCCGACGTGGCAGCCATCTGCCTGCCCAAGGGTCGCAAGGTGGGCTCGGCCGGGCACAAAAAAGCCCGCAAGTATCTCACTGCCAGGCTCGAAGAAATCGGCTGTGAGCCATACACCGGAGATTCTTATGAGCTTCCCTATCAGCGCAACAGCATTGCCTTTTACAATGTGGTGGGAGTGGTCCGTGGCAACAACCCGAAACTCCCGCCCTTGCTTGTGGGTGCCCACTACGACAGCGTCATAGCCGCGCCCTGCGCCGACGACAATGCGGCTGCCGTGGCCATTGCCCTGGCCACTGCTGAGCATGCTGCCGCCAACGGTTGTCTCGAACGCGATTTGGTGGTCGCAATTTTCGATGCCGAGGAACCTCCGCATTTCAGAACCAACAGCATGGGCAGTGAACGATTTTGGCACGACCAGCTCGACGGACGCCCGATCCACGCCGCCATTATCATGGATTTGGTTGGCCACGACGTGAGCATCCCCGGTTCAATGTTGGGCCATATCCCGCTCATTGGCGGCCTGTTGGAAAAGATCCCTGGCCTGGCCAACCGCGACATTGCGCTACCGCTGCTGCATTCGCTGGTGTTCATGACCGGCACTGAGAGTCATCCTGAGTTGGCTGTGGCACTCGATGCGGCGGGAGTCGCCAGCGGCATCAAGCTCGTGCCCACCCTCAATCGCTGCATCGGCGACATGAGCGACCATGGTGTGTTCCGGGAAAACGGGGTGCCCTATTTCTTCCTCTCCTGCGGACACTGGGAGCATTACCACCGGCCCACCGATACCCCGGACCGCCTCAACTATAAAAAGATGGCGCGCATCACCCGGCAGGTCACCAGCCTGCTGGGTGCCCTTGATACCCAAGCCCTGCGCCGTAGCGGTGGCAAGGAACGCGTGTGCGATACCCTCGATCTGGAAGTTCTCTACATGCGCCGCGCCTTCGGGCCACTCTGGGGCATGCTACTCAAACGCGCGGGCCTCACGCAGATCCAATCCCGCAAGGACGTCAACCGCTTGGTGAAAAACATCCAGGCGTTAGGGTTGTGAGGATTAGGGTTGTGAGGCACACCAGTTCAAATTATGCAAACCGATACTAACATCTGTCTGAATTGTGGCGCCGGCTCCGCGCGCGATGCCCGTCTATGTGCGAATTGCGCGGCACCGCTGGTGCTCGACTCCAAGGGCTCGGTCGCAGTCTGGCGATTGGGTGAGGTGCGGCCGGAGGTGTTGGATGGCATCGCCCGCATGATCGGCAAGTCGCTGGGACTCCCGGTGGTTGTCCAACCTGCCCTGCTTGATCCCAGGCCGTCGCGGCGTCCTGATTGGCGCGGAGCTTCGGCCACGGCCTTCCTCAACCAAGTGGATCGCCGTGCGGGTAGCGGCAAAGGTCGCGGCACGGTCTTTTCTCTCGGCATCACGGAGGAAAACATCGTGCCGGGTTCTGCTTGGAATTACTTGTTCGGTTATGCTTATCTCGGTCAGCCATCATGTGTGGTCACCCTTCACCAGATGTCGTCGGACAGCCCGAGTCTGCGTCATTTGGTGCGCCGCGCGGCCACCATCGCCATTCACGAGATCGGCCACAACTGCGGGCTCGACCACCACGGCTACGACGAGGGCATCGCCTGCGTGATGACCGCCGACACCGAGCTAGACTGCCTTGAGCGCCTGGACGAGGGCACCCACCGCTTCTGCCGCGCATGCCAGTTGGTGGTGGACCGCAAGCTCGCCGGTCTGCGGTCCTGAGTAACCGTCCAAGGCTTTGCACTACTAACCATTAGGATAGTCTGATTTACAATTGGACGCTATCTGGCCATGCGGCGGAAAGATTCCTGGATCTCGCTGATAGTTGCCAGGATCTGCTCAAATGAAGGTGGCTCCCCGAAAAACATCGACCCCATCTTTTCGAAATCTGCTTTCCAAGTGGTAATAGTCTCCGGCGGAGGGCTCAACTTCAGGTCCCACGCCTCCAACTCCAGATGATTCACCTGTCCATAAGGGAAGAAACTGCTTCGATGGTCCATGACGGTCTTGAACATGGGATCAACCGCAGATATCACCTCCGACAATCCGCCCGCCGTCCACAATTGGTGGAGGTCGTAGAGGTGGCGTGATTGCCGGTTGGCTGGCTGTTCCTGAGTTGGGCGCGCATGCTGTTCGTGAAGCAATGCCGCTTTCTCCCAGAATGTTCTAACCGGTCGCACACATGGGATGCTGGAGGGCTGTGACGCTGCCAGTTGTGGAAAGACTGCATGCGCATAGGCAACGATTTTCCGCGCCTCCACGGGCACACCTTCAGCCCTGCCGCTCAGGTCGATTTTTACCTCCGCATGAAAGTAATCATCCGGCGGCTTGAGGCTGGATTCCGGGTATTTCAGCGACACGACGAATGGGTCGCGGGCGGATTCTAGCGGTTCCACCCGGACCCGGTCTTGCGCCCCCTCCGCGATCTCCGCCAAGTCCCGCATCAATAGCGGCACGATTACGTCCGAAATGCTCGTCCGGCACTGATCCCGCAACTGCTTGAAAAGCTTTTCTTTTTGGTTCTTGGATGCGGTCACCATCCGCAGGTCCACAGCTTCGCCTCTGCCGACCCAGTCCCGGCTCATTGCGAGGTCGATGTCTTCGGAGAAGCGCTCAATACACTGCCATCCTTTTGATAGGGATGTGCCGCCCCGAAAAGCCAGATTCGGCCCGGTTGTCTCATTTCCGAACAATGCCCCAAGTGTCCAGCAAACCCAAAAATCCTTCTCCACATGGAATGGCGAAAATCCAAGCCGGGCTCCGGCCTCGGTAAAAATTTCCCCGCGCTCTTTGGACGACATCAACGCGATGCGCTTCATGCTCCTGTGCCGCTCCCTTCCTCGGCGATTTTTCGGAAAATTGGGGCCATCCATGCCGGCGCGAGAGGAATATCCTTCACGAGTTGCCGACGCTCGGCAGGCTTCAACCGCTCGCGCAACTTAACCACCACCTCTGGTCCCACTTGTTGGCGGCGCAAAAAACGCAGGGCTTGAATGACCACTCCGCTAACCCGGCCTGCGGTGGCAAGGTTCTTGGGAGTGGTTTGTTTTAGCACCACCGCCAAGCGTTTGATCATCACCCGGCAGGACGGGCCGTCCGTCAAGTATTCAGACTTGGCGGGCACCTGATCGCTCAGGCCAAGCAAGTTCGCCGCCAAAGCCCCGGAAGGCAGTAACTTGCCGGAGCCTCGCCGGGCGAGCGCCTTGGCAACCTCGTCAGGCGAGGGCGACACCACCCCAATCCAACCGCTGGTTTCCGGAAAGGCATAGACGCCGCGCGAAACCCGCGCAAGGACGTTCTTCCGGGCCAAGCGTGACAGCCCTTGGTCCACCGCCGCCCGGCTTCCTAGGTCGAGGAAATCAGCCGGGGTGACCGCCGAACCACGACCACGGCCACGAACCCGCTTTAGCATTGATTCTTCAATTGTTTTCATTGTTTCAGAGAGTGATTCCTGTCAGAAGAATAGGGCCGTTTTTCTGACAAGCAAGGCGTTAATCCGGAAAATCCAAGCTCCTGTTGCCGGTGTATTCCAGGAACTCCAATAGCGGGGTTCTTGGAAGGACTTCGAGCTAAAAAAATGTGCGAGCAATACCCCCCTCATCTGCCCTCCCGCCAATCCACCACGGGACTGACGGGAGGGTTTGATGGGCATTGCCGCGGGCATCCCGATATTCACGCCGCGATGGCCGGGACCTGGGTTTGTGCGACCTGCTCGGGCCCAGCTTCCGCAACGCAACGACACGGCATGAGCACGCAGAAGCTGCCGGATGGATCGGATGCCATGCCGGGGCTGAGCCCGTCGATGAGGCGCAGGGTGGAGCCGATTTCAAAAGCGTCCGCCAGGTACCCCGGCGCAAACGCAATCACCGGTGGCCGACTTTCCCCTGATATGGTGACCGGCACGTGGATGTGCGAGTCAGTGTCATCGGAACTCCTGAGCGTCAGCGTGAGGTGGCCTGGCTTCTCCCAGGTGAGCCGCACGTAATTTCCATGGCCATTCTTGCCATCCAGTGACCGCAGCCACGAGATGAGCGCAGGCCGGTGGGTTTCAGGGATGGTGGCGTCCGCCAGAAAATCGCGCGGGATGACCTGCCGATAGTTGGGGTAGTTGCCTTCGATGGTTCTGGCAATGAGCGTGTGCGGCCCTGAGCGGAACTGAATGTGTGGACCCTTTCCGTTGTCGGGTTGTTGGATCGCAGCATCACGGGCGGTGAAGTCCGGGAAGCCAAGCACATGCACGGCGGTGTTGGGCAGGATGAACTCCCGCCCGGTGACGCGCGCAGGGGCACCTGCCAGTTGCCGGCCATTGGTGGCAATCAGCGTGCCGCCATCGTCCGGTGAGAACAACACGCCGTTGAGGACGTAGCGGGTGGCATCGGTGGAAGCACAGCCCGCCACCGTCTGGAGGGCGGCGAACGTTTCCTTGGGCACGGTGGTGATGTGGCCTTGGATGGCAGGACGCTCCGGGAAGCCGGATGCGGGTTCGGGTTGATAGACGGTTTCCGCCGGCATCTTGCCACAGACGACGGTGAGCTTGAGCTTAAAGGCAGGCTTGTTTGGATCGGATGTGGACGGGCCCTCGAATTGCACGGTGCTGCCCTGGTCGCCCCTGGCTGCGGCTGCGAGAGCCGCGGCGGGAATGAGGAAGCGTGTGCTGTCGGGTGGGAACGGGTTGATTGTGGCGGGCAGCCGGGTTTCCAGCCAGTGGTCGAGATCGCTGACAGCCAGGGTGAGCCCGGCGGCATCAATGGTGGCGAGCACATGGGTGAGAACCGGCAGCTTGAGCCGCTCGAAATGGATCCGGGTGAGGAGCTTGCGGGCGGCCTTGATGGCGGAGACGGGGATGGTGATGTTCATGGGATGAATGTTGAATGTTGAATGTTGAATGTTGAATGTTTGATTTTGGATGAATATGAGACGCAAGACACAAGACTTGAAGACACAAGAGCTGAGGTAGAAGTGCATGCGCACGGTCCATCGGTTCTTTTCTTGCGTCTTGGGTCTTGCAGTCTTGCGTCTCCTAACGGTTCACCGTTCCGGCTTGATGTAGGCGTTGATGCCGACGATGACGGGCAGGCCGTTGATGCGGGCCTCGGTGGGTTGGTTGCCGTTGCTGCTGGCGACCGTGAGCGTCTTGCCGGAGGAAGACGGACGCGGCGTGTGCAGCGGGATTTCAATG
>CAIKDP010000168.1 GCA_903826205.1 Akkermansiaceae bacterium | reverse complement strand
CGGTACGCCTTGACAGTCTGCAAGCTAACGTCGCGCTGCGTGACCAAATAGTCGCTGAAAAACGTCTGGATGAGGTTGGAGAATCGCTCTGGAGGGTTCATGGGTCAAGATGGTTTGGGGTATTTGAACTTGCGTACAGCAGCCGAGAGCAGCGCGGGAGTAGCCGTGAGATACCAATATGTGTCGCTAATGCTTTCATGGCCGAGATACCGGGAAAGCCAGTCGATCCGGTCCTCCGATCCGGCAGGCCGGTGTTCCCACTTCTCCAGAACACGGCAGGCGAACGTGTGGCGCAGATCGTGCAACCGTGGCAGTTGGCCGGATTTGGTCCATCCGAGAAACTCCGTCTGTTGCCGAAAGGTGCTGCGGACAGTTGAGTAGGGAAGGCGGTTCCCTGATTGGCTCACGAAGAAGTGTGCCGCATTCGGAAAGCGTCCCGCACGCCTTGCGTGATAGTCGCTAAGGCGCAATCTGGCGGTTCGGTGGATCGGAACCAAACGGGAACGGCGGCGTTTGCTTTCGCCCACGGTGATCACTCCCAGCTTCAAATCGACATCCGCAATGCCCAGGCGCAGCGCTTCCGAAATACGCATCCCGGTGCAGGCTAACAGTCCGAACAGGGTTGCATGGGTGTACTGTTTGAAACCTCCGACCGACTCGAAATCCGTACCTTCGTCCGCAAGTGAACGCAACTGGCTGGCGGAATAGAGATAGGGTGCCCTGCGGCGATGCGCCGGACCGAAGGTATGTCTTGGGGGAATCTCAGTCCGGGCATCAAATACTTTGCAGTAATTGGCGAATCCGATGAGAACCTCAATCCGCCTGGCCCAGTAGAGGCGGGCGGCTTTCGCCGGAAGGCGTGCCCAGCGAATTGACAGCTCGTTGGTTAGGGGCCCCCGATAGCCGCTTTCATCGGCATACCGGGCGAAGCTGCGCAGCATTCCTCCCTCTATCCGCAGGGCATACCCGAGCCCCCGCCTGTATTGCAGGTACTCGTCAACCCTCGCCACCATGGAATCGGATGTTTTCATTTATTGTCACTCCCGTGGCCACGGCAGCGCGACCTTCTCCAATTGTCGCAAGTTCAGCCTGGCATAAAGTGCGGTCGTATCTATGCTCTTGTGTCCCAGAATGTCAGCCACCTCCTTCAGGGGCGCGCCGCGGTTATGCAGGACCGTGGCGAACGTGCGACGGAGCAAGTGCGGGCCTCCCCGAGGGTGACCGATTCGGCATAGCGCCCGGCGAACCGCGCCCCGTACCCGCACGGCACTGAGTGGCTTGCCCACCGGCACACGATGACAAAGGAACAACTGACGGCTTTCCGACTTGGGCCGACCCGTGCGGAGGTAGGCAGCGATGGCATTCCCTGTTGGGGCGGGCAGCGGCAGCACCCGTTCCCTTCTTTGCTTGTTCGTGCGGATCGCAAGGGTTCCTTCGCGCCAGTCCACATCCTCCAGACTGAGTTGCGCCACCTCTGAGCAGCGGAGGCCCAAGTCGAGCATGATTCGGAGAATTGCCAGATCCCTTAGTCCGGTCGCACACTTGACATCCGCCGTTCGAATCAAATCGCGGCACTCTTGCTGTGTCAGGACGGCCGGGGGCACTGTTCGCTTCCAGTTTGGCATTTTTGGCCAAAATCGGGAGAGCCCCGAAGGACATAGGCGTTCAACCTCAAGATATTTCACCAAGCTGCGAAGTGATCCATTCATCACCGAAACCGAATCGGGGCGAATTGATGGAGCCCTGATTGACAAGTAACGCACAAAGTCAGCTAAGCGGAGGCTCATCGGGTCAAATCTCCTTGCCTTGAAGCGCCAGGTCAAAAACTCCCGTGCATACCGCCGACGGTATAGCCTGGTGGCGTCGCTAAGTCCGTTGACGTCCTCAAGGTAGCGGTCGAACCGCTCAATCAGTGCCGCCATCGGTCCAATGCAGGCCCGGGGGGATCGGCCCGGACTCTCGCAACCGAGCATCAACACGAGCTGGCGCAATGCCGCACGACATGTTATATACGTCCTAGTCGCCGGTGGAGGACAACGGCAAATTGCCAAGTGCGATGTCAAGAACTCGGCCACCTCCGCATGCCTGACATTCTTGGAACAGGGATGTGCATGGGAACGCCAGAAGCCAAAATGCTCCACCGCCTCGGTATACTGGTGAATGCTGTCGTGGCAGTATCCCAAACCCCGCAACCGTTCCGCATATTGGAAAAGGATTATGCCAAGACCATTTGCTTCCATCCTGCGGCAACTACATGCTCGAAGAAATATGGGCGTATCCATTTTGGTGCCTCCAATAGTGAGACTTCCGGCCCGCTGAGTTTATTCATCATGCGGCCCTTTCCACCTCTGGCAGGGTCTCTTGATCAGAACATCTTTGCATAATCCGCAACTTGGCATAACGCATCCCGAGCTTGGTCGGCCTGACCAAGTTTTCGACGAAATTATGCCGCGTCCAGAATTATGCCGCGTGCGAAAGCTGAAGGCGCGCATTCCTGTT
>CAIKDP010000167.1 GCA_903826205.1 Akkermansiaceae bacterium | reverse complement strand
GTCGTGCTCACAGGCGCGGCGTTCGTGATGTCGCTGTCCGAACCGGAACCGACCACGTTGCCCATCATGAACGCACCCGCCGGAATGAGCGCCATGCCCGCGGGCACCGCCGCGATCTGGCTCGCCGGGATGGTTCCGGTCACCGCGCTGGCGGGGATGCCCGTCAGGCCCGCACCGGAGCCGGTGAAGGTGGTGGCGGTGACCGTGCCAGTGGCAATTGCCGTTGCCGTGACCGTGCCAGTGGCAATTGCCGTTGCCGTGACCGTGCCGCCGAGGGTCAGATTCGAGGCCAGTTGGCTGCTGCCAACCGAGCCGGGGGCCAGCTTGGCGGCGGTGATCGCGCCATCGGTCACCGTCAGCGCCGTCATCGCGTTATCCGCCCACTGCGCCGTCTGCGCCGTCTGCGCGGTATCGGCCATCATCGCGTAGCCGACCGCGGCGATGCGTTGGTCGGGTGTTAATAGTTGGAACCCGTGGCTGCCATCATCGAACCAGACGCGCAAGCGCACATCGGGGTGGGTGAAGATACTGTTGGGCACGATGCTCAGCATGTTCGGCAGGCTGGTGTCACCTAACATAACCGAGTAGAGCCCTTTGGTGACGGTGAGGGAAACCGCAGCGTCGGGCACCCCGTCGGCGGGGGCCACATCGGCCGCGTTGGACCAATACGTCGGGTAGGTCATTTTTGGCGGCGGCGGGTCGATTTGCACGGTGACCTTGCCGCTGTAGCCGAAATTGGCCGACGGCTGGACCACGAAGCCCGTAACGGCACCGCCGGCCACCAGGCTGTAAAAATAGGCACCATGACCGGTGGCGTTGATAATACTGACACCCGGCGGGCTGGTGTATCCCGCTCCGCCGTCGGTCACCGTCACGCTGGTGACCGCGCTGCCGGTGAGTGTGGCGGTGGCCGTGGCTTGCCGCGAGGTGTTGACCCCGGCCCCATCCACCAGCGCGAACTTGAATTGTCCGCCGCCGTCGAAATTCACGCCACCCACGGCCACGCGGCCCTGGTAGTTGATGAGTTGCGGGATCTGGGCGCGGGCCGCCGGCGCGGCGGCTAACAAGACTGCCATGAGACCCAGACATCCTGCCCGCTGCCATGCTTTTGTTAGACCGCTGAGAAAAAAGCGCAACAGCAAGGCACCGGGCAGGATGCTGCTCGGCTGAGACTTCGGCGTGAGCTCAGTCGAACGCTCCCGAACGCCTGGGCCACGGTGGCGCGGGCATGTTGCCGCGCCGACGTGAAGACGCGTTCTCACGAACGCGCCTACGTGGCGCGGGCATCTTGCAGCTCGGCTGAGACTTCGGCGTGAGCTCAGTCGAACGCTCCCGAACGCCCGCCGCCTTGCTTCACTTGGACTCATGTCAGTTCCTTTGAGTTCAGGATGTCCACGGCTGGCAACCGCGGCACGCAGGCGACAAGGGAACGCACCGGCTGACACTCGGCAGATGGGAGGGTAGGATGAAGTCATGGGGATTATCGTTAGATCGTGATGCATGTTAGATCGGTCATTGGGGGCGCTGCGGTTTTTGCGGCTCACGGCCGCTGATAGAGATACATGAACCGCGGCGGCGTGTAGCTGAAGGTGTCGTTGAAATGGTTACCGGCGGCGTCGCCGCCCCAGACGAGCATTTCGCGGCCGGTCCACACCGCCGTGTGAATCTCACGTCCGACGGGGGTGCCGACACCACTCATAACCGTCCAACTGTTCGTATCGGGATTATAGATGCCTCCGGTATTGTGATATTCCACGGCGTGTAACTCACGACCGCCCCAGATGATCATTTCGTGCCCCGTCCACACCGCCGTGTGGCACTCGCGTCCGACGGGGGCGCTGGCTACGCCCATCGCTGTCCAACTGTCGGAGTCGGGGTGGTAGCACGCGCCGTCGCTCGGGTAGCTACTGTCGCCCAGTCCGCCCCACACGATCATTTCGCGGCCGGTCCACACCGCCGTGTGGCGTTCGCGTGCGGATGGGGCGCTGGTGGCGCTGAGCGCCGCCCAGGTGTTGGATGTGGGATTGTAGCGTGCTCCGTCGTTGTAACGGGTGCCGCCGTTGGTGCCGCCCCAGACGATCATTTCGCTACCCACCCAAACCGCCGTGTGGAGTTGGCGCTCGCCGGGCGCAGCGCTGGCGCTGACCGGCGTCCAGGTGTTGGATGTGGGATTGTAGCGCGCACCGTCGTTTAAAGTGGGGTAGTCGCCGTGGCGCGAGCCGCCCCAGATGATCATTTCGCTGCCGCTCCATACCGCGGTGTGAAGAAAACGCCAGCTGGGTGCGCCGGTGGTGGTGACGGGTGTCCAAGAGTTGGCGGCGGGGTTATAGCGACCGCCATCATTCAAGGCCATCACATTGCCAACTCCCCCCCAGACAATCATTTCGCTGCCAGTCCAGACTGCGGTGTGCGCAAGGCGGATGCCAGGGGCGTTGGTGGTGGTGACCGCCGTCCAGGTGTTGGAAACGGGGTTGTAGCGGGCACCGTCATTGAAAAACAAACCGTTGAAGCCGCCCCAGACGATCATTTCGCTGCCGGTCCATACCGCCGTGTGGTTGGAACGCACGGTGGGGCCGCTGCCGGTGGCGACACCAGTCCATGTGTTGGAGTTGGGATTGTAGCGTCCGCCATCGTTGAAATTGCTGGTTTCGGTCCCACCCCAGACGATCATTTCGCTGCCGGTCCACACTGCCGTGTGATAATAACGCGCGGCGGGAGCGCCGTCGGCGGCCATGCCGGTCCAGGTGTTGGTGATGGGGTTGTAGCGCGCGTCCTCGGTCAATGCGCCGCCACCCAAGCCGCCCCACACGATCATCTCACTGCCGCTCCACACTGCCGTGTGGTTGGAGCGGGCGGCGGGAGCGCCGCCGGTGGCGGTGGCAGCCCATGTGTTAGATCCAGGGTTGTAGCGGGCGCCATTGTTCAAATTGCCGCCGGCATAGCCGCCCCAGACGATCATCTCGCTGCCGGTCCACACGGCTGTGTGCTTGGAACGCGCGGCGGGGGCACCGCTGGTGGTGACCGCGCTCCATGCGTTAGAGATGGGGTTGTAGCGGGCGCCGGTGTTCAGCGGGATGCCGTTGAGGCCGCCCCAGACGATCATTTCGCTGCCGTTCCACACCGCGGTGTGGAGTTGCCGTGCGATGGGGGCACTGCTGGTGCTCACGGCAGTCCAGGTGTTGGAATCTGGGTTGTAACGAGCGCCGGTGTTCAAATAGCCGGTGGAGTAGCCACCCCAGACGAGCATTTCGCTGCCACTCCACACTGCCGTGTGACTGTAGCGTGCGCTCGGCGCGCCGCTGGTGCTCATCGCCGTCCAGGTGTCCAGGACTGGATTGTAGCACGCTCCGTCGTTCAACGAAGGGCCCGCCATGCCGCCCCAGACGAGCATCTTGCTACCCGTCCAAACCGCCGTGTGTTTGGAGCGCTCGGAGGGAGCGTTGGTGGCACTCATCGCCGTCCAGACGTTGGAGGCGGGATTGAAGCGCGCGCCGTCGTTCAGATTGCCACCCCAAACGATCATTTCGCTGCCGGTCCACACCGCCGTATGCTGATACCGTGCAGCGGGCACCGTGCCGCTGGCGCGTGGGTCCCACAGGTCCCCCGTGTCCACCTTGGCCACTTTGACGTAGCCCGCATGGATCAGATTGCCATCGCTGTAGTTGTTGGAAAAAACCATCCCGCCGCTGGCCACCCCGCTCTGGCCGCCCGCGTTCAAATTGGCCGCCGCCGCGCCGCTGGCGATGTGGGTTGATTGCACCGCGCCACTGGCCAGTTGCGTGGATCCCACCGCGCCCGTGGCCAGTTGCGTGCTGCCCACCGCCCCACTGGCCAGCTTGGCGGAAGTGATCGCGCCATCAGGAACTGTTATGGCGGTTTGCGCGGTGTCGGCCATCATCGCGTAACCGACTGCGGCGATGCGCTGGTCGGGGGTGAGAAGCTGCGACCCGTGGCTGCCGTCGTTGAACCAGACCCGTAACCGCACGTCCGGGTGGCTGAAGACACTGCTAGGAACGATGCTCATGTTCGCCAGCGTGGCGTCGCCTAACAAAACCGCGTAGGCTCCCTTGGCCACGGCCAGGGTGACCGCCGCCGCCGGTTCTCCCCCACCGCTGCTCGTCCCGTCGTTGCTCCAATAACTGGTGGCCCCGGTGCCATCGACCAAGGCGAACTTGAACTTGCCGTCACCGTCGAAATTCACTGCGCCCACCGCGACGCGGCCCTGGTAGTTGATGAGTTGCGGGACCTGGGCGAGGGCCACGGGCGCGGCGGCTAACAGGAATGCAATGAGGCCGGGGACAATCAATCGGAGATGGCGGCGGAAGGGATGGTGTGGCATGGGATGGATGGGTGGGGTGAGTTAATGTCCAGGTGTAAAGGTCACTCCGGTTGTTCCTCTAACCATTGTTCGTAGGCGCGTTTGCGCAGGGTGACCACGGCGGCGGCGAGTTGGGTGGCGGATTTTTCCCGGGTCAGATAGAGGATGAAGCCACCGGGCATTTCGATGACGGCGCTCACGTCGCCGGGATTCCGCAGTTGCACGCGCAGGACGTTCTGCAATTCGCCCGGCAGGTCCTCGAAATAGAACTGCGGTTTTTCCTCGCGCTCCGGCGGGCCATTGTCGGGGGCGGCAAGTGTTTGGGCAACTTGTGCGGTCGCTTCCACGGAATAGACTCCGCCTTGGGCCTTGACCGTCGTGGGGGCACTCGGCTGGGCCGGTTTGAATGTGCGCGCCGCTTCCGGCGGGCGCGGCGTGAGCAGCCACACCGATTCGCTCACCTCGGCGGCTTTCGGTTTCGCGGATCTCTGGATTTGTGCGAGGAGGGCGTCCGCCGCTTGGCCGGCTGTTTTAGCCGCTAACAACTCCGTGCGGAGTGCGTCCATCGCCTGGCGCTGTGGCGCGTGGAGAGAGTCGTCGTTGTCAAAGCGTCCGCGCAATAGACGCTCGACGACAATGGGCCGTGCCATGCTGCGGGCAAAGCGCGCGGGATCGTCCCCCAGCGCGTGCTTGATTTCCGCGAGCATCTCCGGCGCGCGTGTGGTGGTGTTGATGCGCTGCACTTCCGCCTCGACCATCGCCGGAGCAACCTCCACGCCATAGGCACGTTTGAGCAGAGCTTCCTTGTGGACCTCGGTTCTGACCCATTGCCCGATCAGCGCCGGCGGCATGGTTTCCTCAAACGGCATTTGGGTCCCCGTGCGGTGCGTGTGATAGACGCGCTCGATCGCCGTGCGGTCGGCAGAGAGCGCGGTAATATCCGCCGCGCCACAGGCAAGCGGCAGCATCAGCAAGGCAGCAATGGTGGCGCGTCTAATCATGCATGGGTATCCTTTGCTCACGGCTGGCTGATTTGAACCCGGTAGAAGCGGCGCGGGCCGGTGGCGGCGGGGTCGGTGACGATCCGGGTGCTGCCGTCGTCCACAACGCTGGCACCGGTGAGCGTTTGCCAGGAAGTGGCGGCGGCCAGGTCGGTGGCGGTTAGCACCATGTAGCTTCGCCCCGCCACTCGCGGGCCGAACACCAAAGATTTTTTGGATGGGAAGCCGGGCACTGGATTGAGGTGCAAGGTGAAGCGCGATGCGGGGTCGTTAGGCACGGTGCCGGCGAGATACTCGAGCTGGTTGTTCTGGCCGTCGCCATCCGGGTCCGCGGCGGCGGCGGCGAGCGGGTTGTCGAGGCCGAAGTATTCATGCTGCCATGAGTCGGCCAGCCCGTCGCCCGCATAACTGCCGTAGTTGTCCGGGTTAATGTCGAGCACGCTCAGGTCGAGGGTGCCGGTGAACCCGCCCCAGGCACCCTGCACGCTGGCGCTGCTGGTCTGATAGACAATGGCGGCAGTGGCCACCCCGGCGGAGTCGATACCGGTGAGCGGGCCGCTGAGCACGCTCCACGCCACCTCGAGCGGATCGAGCGCGAGCAGGGTGGCATCATCCAGGGTGGCCTGGGCGCTGAGTTGGCGGGTGGAGCCCTCGTTGATGGTGGCGGGCGTGGCGGTCACCACCATTCCGTTGACCTCGTAGAGTTGGCCGATATACCCTTGTTTGGCGCTGGCATCCGGCGAGGTCGCGGTGGCCACGCCGCTCACCCCGCCCAGACTGCTGTCCGCCGTGTAGTTGGTGCTGGCCGCGCGCTGGCCGCCGGCATCGATGGTCTGCGGGCTGGTGGTGTAATTGGCGCTGGTGCCGGCCATGGCACTGCCGAGGGTCAGGGCGAACAAGACGGCGGCTGTGGGATGTGTTTGCATGTTGGATCAAGGGATGGCAGCGCGTTGCAGCCCTGGTCCAACGGAATAACAGACGAGGGAGTCCCTCGTCTCATCCCACGGTTCGGCGCGCAGCAGGCTTTCGCGACGCGCGCGAAATCGTGATACAAAGCAAAGCGTGTGCCAACCTCGCATGAATTTTCGATATAAATCTAATTATTGGCGCTTGTGGCGCGAGCCAGCGCCACAAGCGTGGAAGGCAAGGCCTTGGATGCGCGCCGGGGCGGCGCGCGGCCTCCTGTTAATCCGTTAGAAAAAAGCGGTTAGTGCAAATGACCGACCACCAAAACATCAGTTGCTGATGCAAAACGTGCACCGCTTTGCAGGTTTTGCGGCCGTGACATGGATGCGCATTCCGGCCGCCGCTACCGCGCGGGCTGGAGATAGCGGCGTTGGGCGGCGGCTTCCGGATTGTGAGGCTCGGCGGCGGCATCCGCGCGGGTGTCGGCCAGGAGTTCGTCGCGGAACTTGGCGATGATGGCCTTGACCGGCCATGATGACGCCTCGCCAAAAGCACAGACAGTCTGGCCATCGATCTGATAGGCCACCGACTCGAGGGTGGTTAGATCCGCCGGGGCTGCATCGCCACTGACGAGGCGGTCGGAGATTTTTTTCATCCAGGTGGAGCCCTCGCGGCATGGCGTGCACTGGCCGCACGACTCATGGGCATAGAAGGCATTGAGGTTGTTGAGGACCCAGGACATTTTGCGCGAGTTGTCCATGACGATGACGCCGCCGGAGCCGGCCATCGACCCGCAGGCGGCGATGGTGTCGAAGTCGAGCGGAATGTCCCAGAAGGTCAGCTCACGGGACGATCCATCAGGGTTCTTGAGGGTGTAGGTCTCGTCGCAGCGCAGGATCTTGGCGGATGAGCCGCCGGGTATGACCGCTTTGAACTCGCGGCCGTCCTTGGGACCGCCGCACAGGTCATAGAGCAACTCGCGCATGGTGAGCTTGCCGACCTCGATTTCAAAGTAGCCGGGATTTCTAACATCTCCTGACACGCACAGCAGGCGGGTGCCGGTGTTGCGCGGCACGCCGAGCTTGGCATACTCGTCGCCACCCATGCGGATCACATGTTTCACATGGCAGAGCGACTCGACGTTGTTGACGATGGTCGGGCACATGTAGAGGCCGAGCGCGGCGGGGAAATATGGCGGCTTGATGCGCGGATACGGGCGCTTGCCCTCGAGCGACTCGATGAGGCCGGTTTCCTCGCCGCAGATATAGGCGCCCGCGCCACGGTGCACATAGATTTCCACGTCGAAGCCGGAACCAAGGACGTTGCTGCCGAGGAAATTGCGGGCGCGGGCCTCCTCGATGGCACGCTCCAGAATGAGGGCCGCCTGCGGGAATTCCTCACGGACGTAGATGTAGGCGGTGTGCGCGCCCACGGCATAGGCGGAGATGACCATGCCCTCCAGCAACTGGTGCGGGTCCTGATGGACGATATAGCGGTCCTTGAAGGTGCCGGGCTCCGATTCATCGCAGTTGCAAATGAGATAGACGGGCTTGGTGTTGTTAGGCGGGATGAACGTCCACTTCATGCCGGTGGGAAACCCGGCGCCACCGCGGCCGCGCAGGCCGGATTTCTTCACTTCCTCGGTGATTTCCTTGGGCTGCATGCCCATGGCCTGTTTCAATTCCGCATAGCCGCCATCGCGCAGGTAGCAGTCAATGGACGCATCCCAGCCTTCGCGATCCACGTTCTTGAAGATGAGCCGGTATTCGCGCGGGTGGGGTGGTTTGGTGTAGGTGATCATGCGGTGACGCTCCGCCGCGATATTGACAGCCATTCCCGCCATGCAAAACCCAAATTTCGCAATAATTCGCCGACCGGGCGATTTCCAGTCCAATCCCCCCCCCTGCCCGTGCTGTGCAGGGTGTTTGGCTGACTGAAATGAAGACCGGCTATGCTCCGCAGATGCCAGAGATTTGTCAGGGTAATTTCGGGCAGGAAGATGGATCGCGACATTTTCTGTGACGATCGTCAGCAAATTTGTCGCGTTCGCCGGGCGTGTCTAAGGGCGCGGCAGCCTCAGCCCAGGCCTGTACTCAGTGGCATCAGTTCTTTTCAGTGGATTTCTTAACCCGTTTCGTCCCAATTCCCGCGTTCTCACGAACGCGCCTATGAAGAAAATCCAAAATCTAAAATTCAACATCCCTCAGTGGTTGTCTTTGTCCACCTGCCAAACCCCACCGCGTTGTCACCAACGCGTCTACGAGCGTTGCGCCGGTTTTTCATTATTATTGCGTAACTGCGGCCGGAAGCCGCAGTTACTGACCCAACAGCGAGGCAGCCATTGCGCGGGCCTGTTCGCCGCCGCCGCCTAACATGCGGACCAGTTCGGCGATGCGGGTTTCGCCGTGGACGCGGAACAGGCGCGAGCGGGTGCGGCCGCCGGAAACTTCCTTTTCCACCACGAAATGGTTGGAGGCGCTGGCCGCCACCTGCGGGAAATGGGTGATGGCCACCACCTGATGACGCGTGCCCAAGGCCGCCATTTTGCGGCCGACCGCACGGGCGACTTCGCCGCCGACATTGGCGTCGATTTCATCAAACACCATCAGCGGAGTGGCGTCCTGCTCGGCCAGCGCGGATTTTACGGCGAGCATGACCCGGCTGATTTCGCCGGACGAGGCGATCTGGCGCAGTGGCAGCATGGGCTCGCCGGGGTTCGGGCCGAATTGGAATTCGATCGCTTCGAACCCCTGCGGGCCCGGATCGGTTAGAACGTGCAGCGGAGCCTCGAACGACGCCTGGAGAAACCCGAGGTCCTTGAGTTGGCTGGAGATTTCCCTGGCGAGCTTCGGTGCGGCCTTGCGCCGGGTGCTCGTCAGGGATTTGCCGGCGGCATCCAGCGCGGCACGGCAAGCGGCGAGGTCGCTTTCCAGAGCGGCAAGTTTCTCGCCGCGGTTTTCGATCGTGTCGAGTCGCGCGGCGGCGGCATCGCGGCGCGCCATCACATCGGTTAGGGACGGGCCGTATTTGCGCTTGAGCGATTCAATCAAATTGACGCGTTCCTCGAGGCTGGCGGCGGCGGCGGGGTCGATGTCGAGTTCTTCGGCGTAATCGGCGAGGGTCGTTTCGAGGTCCTCGAGTTCGAGGGTGGCGGTTTCTAACGACGCCGTGCGTTCGCGGATCGACGGGTCGAGTTTTTCCAGCTCGCGGATGTGGCGGTGGACTTCGCCGAGGCGTTCGAGGACGCCGTCCCCGCCGGCGAGGGTGGCGACGGCGGCGGCGGCGGCTTCGACGAGGCGGCTGGCGTTGGACGCGCGGCGCCAGCGGTCCTCGAGGTCTTGTTCGTCCTCCGGCTTGAGGTTGGCGCCGTCGATTTCCTGAACTTGATAGCGCAGCAATTCGAGTTCCTGCTCGCTGGCATTCTCGGCGAGGCGGACGTCTTCGAGTTCCGCGGTTTTGCTGCGCCATGCGCGGTGGTGGTCGCGGTAGCTCGCGTGGGCGGCCTCCGCCCCGGCGTAGGCATCGAGCATCGAGAGTTGGCGTTCGGCCGAGAGCAACGATTGGTGTTCGTGCGGGCCGTGGAGATCGACGAGATGCTCGCCGAGGCGCTTGAGCAGGGCGAGGGTAACCGGCGAGTCGTTGACAAACTGGCGGGTGTTGGTTTGGCCGATGATGCGGCGCACAATGAGCTGGGTTTCGTCGCAGGGGGCGAGGCCGCCGTCTTCGAGGATGGCGTTGATATCGGCAGGGGCCTTGAGTTCAAACACCGCCTCCACCGAACATGCCTCCTCGCCGGTACGGATCAACGTCTTTTCAGCGCGCTCGCCTAACACGAGTTTGAGCGCCCCGACGATGACCGACTTGCCGGCACCGGTTTCGCCGGTGACGCCGATGAGGCCGGGGCCGAGTTCCCAAACAAGTTCGTCAACAAGGGCCAGGTTGCGGATTTTAAGCAGGGTGAGCATGCGGGTGGAGGAACGCCGCCATTATGCAGCGTACCGCGCCGGAATCAATCACCGGCTTGCGGAAGATTCGGAACAGGGGGGGGCTGGGATTGGCACCGGTGATGAACCAACGGGCAGGCCCCTTCTCCTCACTTGATGCTTGGAGCTTGGCATAGCCCGTTGTGAGTCCATGTCTAGCCTTGCGCTACTTGCGGGGCAACGGAATCGCGGCGGCCACCAGCAGCCGGATCGGGCCGGGCAAACCCGCGGGCGTCGGGTCTTTCGGCCCTAGCCGTTTGGCGGTGGTGCCCGTGACGAACACTTCGAGGGTGTTGTCACCATCGCGGATCGCGGCGGTGACATCCAGCCGGTAAGGCGCGCACCAGAGGGTGGCAAAGGGTTTGCCGTTCAGAACCACCCGGGCCATGTTAGATACGGGTCCGAGGTCAAGCATCACGCGGGTGCGCAGGCCGCCAATGGCCGGTTGCTTGAATTGAAACACCGTGCTTGATTGAGCCGTGCCGGCGGTCCCCTCGAGGAAGCTGGTCTGCCAGCCGCTGGCCAACACCTGCGGCTGCGGCAAATTCACAGCCTCGACACGGAGCACTTTCTTGTTAGTCAAGGTGACGGCATACGGTTGGTTTTGCCAGGTGACGAGGGTCGCTTGAGCCGGATCCGAGGTCACGGCGGGCGCGGGCAGCGCCGGGTCCGGATTGCCAATCGCGGCGAGCCCGGTCACCTGCGCCCGGCTTGTCTTGGTGAACACCACAAAGCGCGACTCGCCGGCCTCCAACGTCAGCGGCACGCGTACGCCGCCGGCCTCAGCTGCAAACTCAAACAGGCCGCAAGGGGTGACCGATCCGTCAAGCGCGTTCCAGAATGCCGGTTGCGAGGTGGCGTCCACGCGGAAAACCGGCGCCTCTTGCAGTCGCGTCCCTAACGTATTTGCAACAAAATAGATGTCGCCATCGCTGGTCTGGCGGTGGATCCAGCGCAGCGTGCCGCCGCCGATTAGATCGGGCCGGCACCCGACTTCCGGCAGGGCGGCCTCCAACCCGCCCCGGGTATGGACCCGGCCCGCGCCCACGGGGCGGAAGGCGGCGGGGCTTGCCCCATCCTTGGCTGGTGCGGGCCACATGCTGGCGACCAATGTCCGGAGTTGTTCATCGCAGGCGGGAAAATTCTTGAGGCTCGGCGAGCGTTCGGGTGCAGGGCCATAGATGGCGCCGCCTTGTTCGACGAGCGTCTTCAACTTGGCGAGTAACTCGGGGCGCATCGTCTTGATCGGTGGCAGCACCAACAATTTGTAGGACAATCCGTCGGGCAAGGTGAAGCGGCCGTCCTTGATGGTGAGGCGGCTCATGATGGCGTCGCCGTTGATGAAGTCATACGAGTAGCCGGGTGGCAGTGCGGGTTCCAGCGGGCCGTTCATCATGGGTGCGTCTTCGCCGCAGAAGTAGGCCACATCCGCAACGTAACGTCCCTGTTGGAGCAGGTACTGGCAGCGGCGCAGGTAATCCACCCAGCTTTTCGCCTCGAAGAACCAGGCGTTTTTCCGGTGCAGCGGCAGGCCGAACCAAGGCGTGATGATGTTGCTGCTGTCATCGGGTTGATGGACATAGACATGGAAAACGAAGTGATTGACGCCTTGCGAAAACATGTTGTCGCCGCGCGTCTTCAACTGGGACGGAGTGCGCTTGAAATCATTCTGGCTGGTGAAGGCTTCCGCAAAGCAAACATTCTTGCCATAGACATGCACGGCCGACGACGCCAGGCGGCACTCGGTGGAGCCGAGGTTATCCCCGGTGCCATACCAGAACTCGCCGCTGACCATGTCGGCGTTCTTGCCATAGAGCAACGACTCGCCTGGAAATCCCCAGTGGCCGTAGTTTTCCAACCATAACTTCAGGCCGTTTTTGTTAGCCACCTCGCGCAGGCCGCCCACGTAGCCGTCGGCCACCTCATCGGCCACCAGCCGGCGCAAGTCCCACAAAAATCGGTCGGTCATTGCGGGAGAACCCACGACCCGCCCCGACAGGCAAGCCAGATAGGGCAACGGATCATAGCCATAGCGCGATTTAAACACCTCGCCGAGGCCGTCGGTCCAGTTTTGTGAACCCATCTCATAACTGTCGGCCACGCAGTATTTGAACGCCGAGCGGTCACTCCCGGTTAGGCGGCGCAGCAACTCGCCGAGGTGCGCGTCGAAATGGGCGGCGATATGTGGCTTGCTCATCTTGTCGCACTCAAGGCCGGTGGCCTCCGGGTTGGCCGGCGAGTTGCGGGTTCCGGTTGGCGTCAGCCCGATGCGTTGGATCACCCACTCGCCTTCAGGCACCTCCCAGGTGAGAGTGCCATCCGCCGTCATCTTGGAGCTGATGTTGATCACCTGCTGTGGGTCGATTGCCAGCGCTTTTTGTGTTAGAGTGGGTTGTGCGGGCCAGGCGTAAAAGTCCCAAGCCGGGACCGGTTCCTGATACATCTTGCCGAGTTGCTTGTCGACGAAATGCTCGGTGCGTGCGGCGGCGGATAGATCGAGCTCCGCCAGGGCGAACCTGCCGGTCGGCCCGGGAAACACCACCCGCCAGTGGCGCCCGGAGGTTTCAGGAAACACGACGCACACCGCGCCAAAGATCATGGGTCCGACATTGACGTCACTGTTGCTGCGATCCACCACCAAGCTGCGCACCGGCCGCCAGGTGCTGCCATCGTCGGACACGTCCAGTTGCACGCGAACCTTGATCTTCTCCGCTGCGGGTGTTAGAGTGAGGCTGCGCGCGGTGAACGGGGTTTTGAAATCGAGCACCAGCGCCGTGGGATTGGCCGCGTCGCCATTGGCGGCAAACGTGCACACCGTGGCCGGATCCCGGTCAAACAGGCGCGCCGGCACATCCCCCTTGGGGCAGGTGCCGTCCGGGTGACGGCTCGCCAGGTTGTCGTCGTCAGCGGTTGGGCGTGGAAACGCAAGCACCGTCAGATCCATGAACGGTTGTTTTGGCACCGCCAGTTTGGCAGCAAACTTTAGCGGGCCCTTGACCACGGTTTCGCTTTGGATGATATAGCGCATCGCTTGTTCCGGCTTGATCCAGGGGCCGCCGGATTGGCTCCAACCGGGCGAATTGAACACGCCGATGTCCACGCCGGTGCGGCCGCCTTCGCGGACCGCATGGGTCATCGTGTCCCACCATGGATCGGAGAGGACTTTGATAGGTCCGACACCCGGCCCCTGGCCGCCGATGTTGCCGATAAAAGCGGTGCCGATGCCCACTTTGGCCATGGCCTCCAGGTCCTTGGTGATGCCATCCTTGCTGATGTTGCCGCTCATCCAATACCAATAGCACCATGGCCGGGTCTGCGCCAGCGGCTCGCGGAAATCTGTTAGCTTCGGGCCAGTCTCCGAGCCGTGAACCCAAATTGCCAATCCCAGGCTTAGCCATGCGCTTGTGAACAAAGTTTTCATTTCGATGGGTCGGTTTTGTCGGTGGTGTCGGCGGCGATGAGGAATACGGAATGCACCGGCGGAAGTTTCAACCGAATGCGGGTGACTCCGCCGGTCTTGCCTGCGGCATGCTCATACTCGATGGCACCCGTCGTTCCGTCGTGGGGATCCCACAGCTCGGGCGTGAGCGTGCCCCTCAGTTGCACCGCAATGTCCAGTTGCTGGTCGGAAGAATTGGCTAACAAATAGATGGCGAGACCATCCTTGACCTTGTGGATATAGGACAGGTTGCCGCCCTTGGGCGGCTGTTCCTGTTGGATGATCACGTCGCCGTCCGGCAATGCCTCATCGATGACGGATTTGAGCGCCGTGGCCGTGGGCGACGGGATGAACCAGGCGCGGCCGCCATTGGCGTTTTTCGGGCCGGCAACAACTGCGCTCCCGTCTGCGGGCCGGGTGCCATCGCCAAAGATGGCGGTCACCAACAGCCGCACCTCTTCGTCCTTGCCGAACTCGGCCGCGGTATCCGGCAGGCGGGTGGTGGCAATCACTTGTCCGCCTTGGTCATAATACTGTTTGATCTTGCGCAGGCTGGTGACGCTGATGGCCCGCGAGCCGGGGATGATGAACACGCGGTAACGCTCCCAGTTGACAGGATTTTTCAGCAGGAGCGAGTTTCCTTCCACGGCGCAGCGTTCATCCAACACCTCTGGATGCACAAAGGTGAAATCCCGCCGCACGCCCAGGGCCAGCGCCTCGCCCACCTGCATGTAATCCGCCTCTGGAATCTCCACACAGCCTTGATAGGGATCGCCGGGGCCAAACCAACTCCCCGCCTGCAGTGTGGCAATCGGGTAAAGCACCCCGATGTCGGCCACATGCCGGCCGCCCTGCAACAACCGCTGGAGGCGGCCGACATACTTGTTGTAGACCGGAAGCTCCTGGCCATGGGTCGTCGACCCTGGTGTTAGATCCGGCTTGAAGATGATCCTTGCCTGGTCATACCACACGGCGTGGGGCACCATCGTGTTGACGCCCTTGGCGAACTGGTCCATGGCTTCCTTGTACAAATTGGCCACGGGCATGTTGTTGATGCCGCCATAGCACTCGGTGACCACCTGCGGCCGGTCGTAGTTGCTGGCCGCCGAGCTGACCACTTTGTAAGCGCGGGACGCGCGGCCATAGGCAAACACCTGATCGATGCCGGGCATGCTTTGATACTTGAACGATTTGATGAGGTCGCCGACGGTGCCGATCACCGGGTTGGCCACTTCCTCCTGATCGGCGTGTCCGGTGAGGCCCATGTGATGTTTCGCGCACCAGTCGCTGATGGTTTTGACGAAGCCGGTGGCGTAAAGTTCGCTGCGCATGCCAAACAGGGCGTTGCGTGCGGCGGCGGTGTCCGTGCCGATGTCAAACCACAGCGCCGGATAGAGGGGCAGTGGATCAGTCTGGTAACGCTCGCTAAAGCGCTCGTTGAAGCGGTCCGTCCACGCCCGCCCGCCCTTGACATGATAGAAGGCGGGCTCGTCATAGAAAGCGCCGTCAATGGTGGTGCCGAAATGCCCCGGCATGGCATCGTGGTACGCCTGATAGGTCAACTCGATGAACGACTCGACGGCCTTGGGCTCAAGATAATCGACCAGGCCGCCACCGCCGTCGCGCACGCAGGTGAAGATCATCACCTTCCACTCCCCGTTCGGAACATCCCAGTGCAGGCTGCCTTCTCTAACCGAATCGGTGATGTTGACGCGCTTTTTGGTGGCAGCCTCCATCGCGACCGCGCCCATCAGGGTGCCTGCCGGCACGGCTTGGGTGAATTCCTTGGGGCCGGTCACGTCGGTGGCGAGCATATCCAGGCGCTTGCCAAGCGCCTCGGGGTGGCGGCTGGCCAACAGTCCGCCGGCCGAACCACTGGGGAACCAGAACTCGTCGTAGAGGCACATTTTCATGCCGAGTTTGGCCGCCTCATCGACCGCCACCTTGTATTGATTGAGAAACCCCGGACTCATGAAGTCGAACCCCATGTCCTTGCACGGCAGGATGCCCATGCCGCAGTAACCCGCCGTCTTGCAGGCGGCAACCATGGCCTTGGTCTTGTCCTCATTCAACGGGCCATTCCAAAACCACAAGGGACGGGATTGATAACGAAACGGCGGAGTTTGAAACTCGGCACGCAGCGGTCCGGCTCCAACAAGTTCCGCGCCGCTGCCGTGGTTCATTGAAAGGCCGGCCAGCAGCGTCATGCCGATCATGGCCAGATAGGGGTGTGTCAGGGGTCGTATCATCAGGGTGATTGTGAAAATGTGAATTGGCAACGGCAGGCTCCGCGCTGATCCTATACACTGTGGTGGCAATTTCCAGTTGCAATTACTGCGGCTTGCAACAGGAGGGGTGGCTGCGGCGTCGCGCCGCAGGCCGTGGTGGTGCCGTCTCGGCGCCACACATCCAATCGGCTATGGCGCCGCTCCACCGTGAGCGTAAGGAGGATCCGAACGCGTGGTCGACTATGGAACGCAGAGTAACGTGGAAGCGATAAGGAGCCACCACATTGCCTCGCTGCGCTCCGGTTCCTGTGGTGGTGGCGGAAGCATGGTGCATGAGTACGCGCCGATGGTGCTGCTCATGGGCCGCCCTTACGCACGACGACAAAAATGTCGTCGCTCCTTAAGTGTGGCTCCATCGGAGCCAAGTTAGTCAGAAGGACTGCTGAAATTGTCTGCGGGCCTCAGTGCGGTTTGACGACGGTGATCGGCGTGTCAACCACCCCGGCGTAAACGACGACAATCTCTGCGGGCACCTGTCCTGGGTTGATCCCGTGGTGCTACGTGTTGACCAGTTTTCACCTGACATCGAAGGTGAGCCGGGCCTTGCCCTCGGGGTCGGTGGCGGGGTCGGGATACCAATTGATGGAAAATCCCTGATGGAACTGTTGCCGGATGCGGCACCAGAGTTGCATCTGGGAGTTTTTCGTGGCCTCAAACACGAAGACCTTCTCTTGATAGGCGCCCACCTCCACCTTGAGCCCGGCTATGCCCGGACCGTTGACTTTTTTCGAACCGGCCTCCAACCGGTCATTGCCGGTGAAGCGCACGCGCTTGTCGTCGGTCCAGAGGATGGAATAGCGGTCGTCCTTGAGTTTTTCCTCCAGCAGCTTGGCCGCATTCTTGTCGATTTGCGGCTTGTTGTGATAGGAGTTGGGAAAGGTTACGCGGATGCCGAAGCGCAGCGGGTGCGCGTTGAGGGTGCCGGCATCGAGCAGGCGGCCGCCCACGGCCACCACGCCACGCTCCACTTCGATGTGGCCTTCGAAGCCGGCCCCGCCGGTGACTTTGCCACGGAACGTGACATGTCCCGGCTTGGAGGTGGCCGTATCCTTGGTGGTGAGTGAGTCCGGCAGGATTTTCCGGCTCACGCATTGCCCGTTAGGCAGGACTTCCTCCACCATGAACGTGACGGGCAACATCAGGCTCTGACTGATGGGCTTGCCGGATTTTCCCATCGGGGTGAGCAGGCCCTCGGCAGTGCCGGTGAGCCCGAAATTGAATTTCCTGTCCTGATAGACCAGGAAGTAAGCAAACCAGGGTTTTTCTTTCAGGCACGGGAGGGCCGCGAGGGCGGGTCGGCTGGCGCCCGGTGCCGCCAGCATGATGGCCAGCACCGCCATCCGGGAGGTCTTGAGATTCATCCGATCATGGAATGAAATATCCTCCCATCACGCAAGCAAAAAGTGCCTCAAAGATAGGCGGTGAGACCCTGCACGGTGGTCTCGTCCAGACGGCGGACCAGCGCGATTGTTAGGGAAAGCAGCTGCAGGTAATCATTGACGTCAATGATCGCGTTGTGGGAGTGAATGTAGCGGGCCGGAACGCCCAGCACCACGCAGGGGATCCCATCGTTGGCAAGATGCAACGAGCCGGCATCCGTGCCACCGCTGCGGCGCACCGTAACCTGATGGGTGATGCCGAGTTCGCGGGCGGTTTCGATGGCCAGCCGCGCCAAGCGCGGATTGGCGATTGCGGTCGGGTCATACATGCGGATTTGCACGCCGCCACCCAGCCGCCCCTGGCAATCGGCGCGCACAAACCCGGGCGCATCATCCGCCGGCGGTCCTTCCAGAATGAGGGCCACGTCAGGCCTGGCAAAGTGGGCCGCCGTGCGTGCCCCACGCAATCCCACTTCCTCCTGCACGGTGCCGCAAAGGATCAGACGGTTAGGGTGCGCCGACTGCGAGAGGATTTGACCGGCTTGGATGGTGCCGGCCATGCCCACCCGGTTGTCGAAGGCCTTGGCCATGAACCAATCCTCGCGCGCAAGCGGCGTGAAGGCGGAGAGCGGGGCGATCGGGTCGCCTAACGAAACGCCGAAGTGCTCCAGCGCGTCGCGCGCGGACTCCGCGCCGATATCGATGCACATCTGGTCGATGGCCATGACCTGGTGGCGTTGGGCTTCCGGCAGGAAATGCGGCGGCCGGGACGCCACGACGCCGAGGATTTTGTCGCCGCCGCGGGTGAGGATTTCCACACGCTGTGAGAGCAATTGGTGTTCCCACCAACCGCCGATGGCCACAAACTGGAGAAACCCGCAGGGGGTGATGTTTTGCACCATGAAGCCGACTTCATCCATGTGGCCGGTGACCATCACCCGCGGGCCACCCTCGCCGGTCTCACAAAACACCGAACCATTGCGGTCCGCGGCAAGTTGGCCGCAGGCCTCCAACTCGTCCACGAAGATCGCCCGCACTTCATCCTCGTGACCGGAAACCGAGTGGGCTTCCGTCAACTCCCGCAACAAGGAAACAGCCTTCTGACGCATGCCACAGACCCTGCCACGCCAGCGGCCCGCTTCCAAGCGCCAAATGCGCCCTGGGCTATCGGAAATCCACAGGTGCCCGTCAAGCAGGGTGAGCCAACCTTCTTAAACCCGAAATCAGTGGTTTCCATCTTCCTTTATAGGTTAAGGGCCAGGGCAGCCCCCTGTTGCGAGCATTTGACTGCGAGCATTTGACTTGCCCTCGCGAGCGTTTCGCGTAGATTGCCGCCCCCCACCAGAACCACCCCCATGAGCACACTCGTTCAGAAGCAAGCCCCCGACTTCACCGCCACCGCCGTCGTCAACGGCCAATTCAAGGACATCAGCCTGAGTTCCTACCGGGGCGAAAAATACGTTGTGCTCTATTTCTATCCGCTTGATTTCACCTTTGTCTGCCCGACCGAGATCATTGCCTTCAACGACAAGGTCAAGGAGTTCGAAGCTCGCAATACCATCATTCTGGGCATCTCGGTGGACAGCCACTACACCCACTTGGCATGGATCAACACCCCGCGCAAACTCGGCGGCCTCGGCGGCCTCGACTACCCGCTGGTTTCCGACCTGACCAAGAAAATCGCCGCCGACTTTGGCGTGCTGACCGCGGATGGCGCGGTGGCCCTGCGCGGCCTGTTCCTCATCGACCGCGAAGGGCTGGTCCGCCACGAACTGGTCAATGACCTGCCCATCGGCCGCAGCGTTGATGAGGCGCTGCGCGTCCTCGACGCGCTCCAGCACTTCGAGGTGCATGGCGAAGTGTGCCCGGCCAATTGGCATGCCGGCGACAAAACCATGAAGCCCGACCCGCAAGGCTCACTGGAGTATTTCGCAACGGCCAACCCCTAACCGGCACAGGCCTTGATCAAGGAGACCCGTCGTCGCATCCGCGTGGCATGGGAATTCGGGATGATTGGCGACCGCATGGAGCTTGATGATTGAGGTAGCGGGCTTCACTTGCTCCAGTCCTCCCAGCGCAGTCCCTCGACGAGCGCAAAGTGGCGGGCATCGAGGGTGGCTAGAATCAAGTCACGCTGCACGGCAACGGCGGCAATTAACAGATCCAGGTCGGCAATCGGCCTGCCTAACTGATATTGCCGCGCTTTCATGCGCGCGAAGCTCGACCAGGTTTCCGCGTCGGGACAAATGACCACCAAGCCCGGTTGCAGCACTCCGTGATAAATCTGCCAGTGGCGCTGGGATGACAACTTGTGCAGACCCCACTCGATCTCCGCGGTGCACACGGCAGTCGTGGTGCAGCGGGCATCGCCCAATTGCTGCCATCGCCGCAAGGCCGCCATGACCGGGCGCTTCTTGAGCGGTTGCGAACATACGGATGTGTCAAGAAGGTGGGTGGCCATGAGGTGAAAGGGGGGCTCTTCTCACCCGTCATCGAGTGGGCTGTCGGTCTTGGAAACACGCGTCATCCAAACATCAGGAAATTCCTGTTTCATACGACTGGCCTTTCCATAGAGCCCCTCGTTTTCCCTGAGACGATCCATCACACCCGCCGGTGCCGCGCCGTCCTGCCCCGCGGCATCCGTGACCGGGGCTATGCGCACCATGCGTTGGCCCCGGCGGGTGACCACAATCTCCTTGCCCGTCCGCGCAACCTGCTGGCATAGCTCGGAGAACTTGGTTTTCGCCTCGAAGATACCAATGCTCTTGTTCATGTGAAAATCAAACTGGTTGACTGGTTGGTTGTCAAGCGCAAATCACGGGCACTCCGGGTTTGCCGCGGGTGGATTCCACCGGTGGAACCCGCTGGAATCCTTATGGCAGAGGGCGCGCCTGACTGGACTCGAACCAGTGACATTCCGCTTAGAAGGCGGATGCTCTATCCAACTGAGCTACAGGCGCATTTGCGGATGGCGTCACGCCCCGGGGATGGGGCGGGGGCTGACGGGTTGGTGGCCGCTGGCCAGATCATGCGAACGGCAGAGGCATAACCAAGGCCGTGGGGCTTGGCAAGGTGAATTGCACGGCACGCATTTCCGGTCTTGCGGGATGCCGGGCAGGCCGCTAACAAGGGTGCATGGAACCGGCAATTGGCATCATCGGCGGCAGCGGGCTATACGAATTGGAAGGCTTTGAGAAATCCGACGAACGGATGGTGGCGACGCCATTTGGAGAGCCCTCGGATGCGTTGGTCGGTGGCCGGTTGGCAGGGCGGCAGGTGTGGTTTTTGCCGCGCCACGGGCGCGGCCACCGCATCCTGCCCATGGAAATCAACCACCGTGCGAATCTGTGGGCCATGCGCAGTCTCAACGTGCGCTGGTTGATTTGCGTCACGGCGGTGGGCAGTCTGCGCGAGGCCTACCGTCCGCGCGACGTGGTTTTGCCAGACCAGTATTTCGACCGCATGAGCGGGCGCGAAGGGCACACGTTTTTCGGCAAGGGCATCGTCGGGCATGTCGGATTTGCCGATCCGGTGAGTGCGGGCCTGCGCGAGATTCTGCGGGCCTGCGCGACAGGAGAGGGTCTCACCTGTCACAACGGCGGCACCTACGTCAACATGGATGGTCCGGCGTTTTCCACCCGCGCGGAAAGCCTGGTCAACCGCCAACTCGGGTTCGACGTCATCGGCATGACCAACCTGCCGGAAGCCAAGCTCGCCCGCGAGGCGGAAATCGCGCTCGCCACACTGGCCATGATCACTGACTACGATTGTTGGAAAATCGAAGAGGAAGCGGTCAGCGCCGGAGCGATCATCGGTCATCTGCAGGCCAACGTGGCCGCCGCCAAACGGATTCTGGCGGCCGCCATTCCGCGGGTCCCGGTGGTCCCTGACTGGCCCGAGCACCGGTCGCTGGACGGCGCGATCATGACCCCGCAAGCGCTGTGGCCGGCCACCACCGTGGAAGCCCTGCGACCTTTGTTAGATAGATTTATCGCCGGGTGAGCGGCTCTGGAGGTGGTCCGGGGTTCCTTTACGGTTTCTTGGACTTCTCGGCGACGACGCGATAGTACGTTTCGATAGCCTCGCGATAGTCGCCGGGAATCGCCGCGCTCTGGCCTTTGGAGAGATCCTTGGCTAACTGTTTGGGCAATTTCCCCCAATCACCTTGTTTCATGGCGGCCATTTCCGGCACCGCTCCGGCCGACGGCGCGGAGGCCTGCAATTTCGCCCCACCCTCGGATTTTTCCATCGGCATGAACGGTGCCAGCATACCCGGCAAAGGCGAAGGCTTGGTCGCCCGCCCCTGCCGCATGGCCGCCATCTGCGCTTGAGACATGCCAGCCATGGGTCCGGGTGGCCCCTCCCCGGGCGGGCCTTGGCCGGGTGGGCCTTGACCCGGGGGACCTTGGCCAGGGGGACCTTGGCCAGGGGGGCTCTGGGCGGCGGCGGCAGCGGCGGCGGCAGCGGCGTCACTCAGTTGCTGGTCGAGGGCATCGAGGGCGCGGGCCATTTCCTGTTGCTCGGCAGGACTGGATTCCGATGGCTTGCCGGGTGGGCCTGCGCCGGGTTTGCCGCCTTTGCCGGGCTTGGAGCCGCCGGGTGGCGGGGGCGCGTTTTTGGCGTCTTTGGCGGCTTGCTTGAGAGCAGCGGCTTCATCGGCTAATTCCGTGGACGCCTGCTGGACCGGGGCTTGGGCCTGCGCGGCTTGTTGGGATTCGCGGATGGCTTTTTCCGCGGCAGGCACGTCATTCTGCGCGGTTTCGGCGATTTGCGCCGCCAAGTCGCTGAGCTTCTGACCGGTCTCCGGGCTACCCAGACGCGCCTCGTGACGAGCCGCCCGGCCGACATCGGCAGCGGCTTCCTTGGCCTCGCCGGCCACCGGTGCCTGCTCCAACGCGGCGTGTGCCAACTTGGAATTTTGCGGCGCTCCCTGCGGGATTTTAGCCATGGCCTGGGCGCGTTCGGTGGCATCCCTGGCGGCTGCCTCGGCCTGCCGCGCCGCCTCAATGGCGAGAGCGGATTTCTCCGAGCTGAGGGTGGCCTGGGGTTCGGCCTGTTGGTTGTTAGATTGTTGGGGACCACCCTTTTGAGCCTCGGTCTTGGCCTGTTCCGCCGCCTGTTTCGCCTCATTGCGCGACGGCTCCGACGCCTGAATCATCAGCTCCGCCTTTTGCACCACGGCATTGGAGGCCGCTATGACATCCTCCACTTTTTGGGCCGCCTCCAGCCGCTGGGCCGCCTCCACCAGTTGGTCGGCATGCGGCACCGCGGCAAGCGCATGCTCGCCCGCCGCCTTGGCACGCTCCATACCGGGGCGGTTGGCGGCCTGTTCTAACAATTGGCGGGCCGCCTCTGCAGCGGCCTGCGCCTCCTTGGTGTAAGTGGCTGCGAGCCTTGCGGCTTCGAGCGCGCTGAGTTGGAATTTCGGATCCATATCGCGGGTGATGCGGGCGTCCACTTTGGCGAGCGTGGCTGCCTCGGCCTTTGCGGCGCGATCGAGTTCTTCGCTGGCAAGCGCCAAGGTGTCCTTGGTGAGCCGGTCAAGTTCGGTCTGCATCTCCGGATTGCCAGGCAATTTCGCCTCCAGTTCCTTGAGCAATTCCTCGGCGGATTTTTCGGCCATCTGGGCAAGCATCTCGGCCTTGGCGTAGGCCTGGTCGAGCTCGTCTTTGAGCCCCGCCTCGATTTCCGCCTGGCGCAGGGCGGCACGGGTCTGCTCGGGGTTTTTCCCTTGTTCCAAGGCGGCGTAGTGGCCGGCGATGAGCCTCAACGCATCCACCACTTTTTGTTCCTGCTCGATGGCGCGATCCAGATCGATTTGTTGCTGTGCGGCCTGCAGTCCTTGTGTCACGGTCAACAAGGCCGCCTCCGCCTGGGGCGGCGGCTCCTTGAGCATGGCCAGCGCGTCATCGGCGTCGCGCATCCGCTCGCGTTCATCTTTCTTCATTAACGTCTGCTGGTTGGCGTCGGCACGGATCAAATCCTTGAGGATGTCAATCCGGCCGTTGATCTGCTGCTGCCTGACATGCTGCGGGCGCACCTGGGTGGCATTGTCCTCGGGGGTGGTGGCGGCGGCTTTGGCCGACTGTTGGTTGGAGTCCGTTTTCAGGGCCGCCTCTTCCTTGGCGAGGGCCAGGGCGAGTTCGCTGATGTTGGGCGTGAGTTTGGCTAGATTCTTGCGGGCCGCTTCCATGGGATTGCGCAGCAGCGCGAGGGCGGCCCGCAGCTTGCCCGCCACCGGCTCCAAATCGGCGCGCGCGACGTGTGGCGAGTGCCGGGATTTCCTGCGTTCGCCCATTTCAAAGGTCGCCGCGCGGAAGGACGCGCTGCCTGGAATCTCATCTAACAATTCTGCCGCGGCTGCCACCGTCTTGCGGGCCTCCTCATCCTTGAGCGCCAGACGTTTGACTTGACCCGGAGCCATCAGCAAACGGGTCGAGAGCCATGCCCAATCGCGTGGCATCGTGGTGCGGGCGTGAGGCATCCGCACTTCCCAGCGGTCCAAGGTGACCAGCGCGCCGATGCCGTCCACCAATTCCTGCAGGTTGTGGCCGCATTCGAGGATCCGCAGGGCTTGGTCCATCACCTCGAGACGGGTGGCGGTCATTTCCGGACCATCGCCGTGAGACAACGCCTGCACCGACTGCGCGGCCACGGTGGCGCGGCGCAGGTCGCCCACATAGGCGGTGTCCGCCATGGCCCGCACTTCCTCGAGGTCGGCATGGGCCTTGAAAATGTCGCTCATGGCAGCCCAGCGCGCCTCGCTCAGGGCGGTCCGGTCCTCGGGGGTAAGTGTGCCGAGCTTGGCGACGGCGGCCAACTCACGGCGCAAGGTATCGACACAGGTCCACGTCGGTTCCAGTTCTTCGATGGCGTACTGGTGCATGCTGGCCGCAAGGCCAATCGGCGTGGTCGTGCCTCCCACCGGAATTTTACCTTTGGCGACAATGGTTTCCTGGGCGAGTTTGGTGAGGCGCTCCTTGGTGCGGATGCTTTCACCCACGAATTGGCCAAAGTTGCGGGTGAAATCCTCAAACACTCCCTGCAAACGTTCGTCCGCCGGCTCTTCCGACAAGGCCCGCTCCATCTTGCCGCGCGTCCAGGCGAAAAAATTGCTGTTGAGCATTCCTTCCGCGCTTTCGGCAAGCGGCCCGCCCCCGGCCTTGAGCGAACCTAACACGGTGTCCAGGTTCCTGCTGACACCCAGCACCGCGTGCAGGCGGGTGGCCACCTTGCCCCAGGTTTCCTGGGTCGTGCTCGCGGTTGTTAGGTCGCGAACCCGGCGCTGCTCGGAGGACAGCAACAAGCCCAACTCGACCACCACATCGATCTGCTCGGCAGACAGGTTGAATTGCTGGATTTGCCGCGCCATGTTTGTTAGATAATTCGCCCGTGCCGCCCGCTGGTGGATTTCATCACTGAGTTCACGCGCGGCGGGCATCGCGGGATTGGCATTGAGGATGGCGAAATACTTGGCAGCCGGCTGGGCGGCATCGTTGTAGCTGCGGCTCAGCATGCGCCCGAGCAGGACCAGATCGGAGCTTTCGTGGTTGGCGGGTGCCTCGCGCAGCGGAACATCCAGCGCCAGCCATGCCTGCGACAGCTTGAGTTGATAGTCCGCATAGGCCGCGGCATAGGCCGTGAGCACCTGTGGCCGGCCCGGATCCGCATCCTTGGTCTGGTCAAACTTGAGTTGGGTGTTGTGAGCGGCATTTTCCAGTGCCGCGGTGGCCGTCGTGAGGCTTTTCATCGCTTGATCGAGGGCTTGGCGGCTGGCCAGGCCGGCATAGTGCTTCATGTCAAGCGCCGCGGCCACGACGATGATGCGGACCGGCCGGGACTCCGCCATGCCGCCCTTGATGTCGGTGGCCCTGAGCTTGGTGGTGATCAGGTCACCGGCCTTGACGCCTTCTTCGGTTAGATCCCAATCGCGCTGTAGCGGCACCAAGAGCGCAACGGCATCCGACCCGCCGCGCATCACGGCGGCGGCGGGCGCAACCCCGTTCCCCGCATCGTAGAGCACACGTTCCTTCCACTCCCCCTCGTTGACCTTCACCACTTGCACGATCCGTGCCAAACCCAAATCGTCACGGGCATGACCGACGAGCTTCACGAGTTCATCCGCGGGCGTGACCATATCATTTTCCGGTTGCTCGATCCCGGCACTAGGGACCAAGTCGGGATCGGCGCGCATCTCATACTCCGGACTGAATTTGTTAGCAAAGCCCGTGCCGGCGGCGATGAGGTGAACCCGATAGCTACCCGATGCCGTGAGCGGGACCTTGGCAGACAGGCGCCCGTCGGGCAGTGCCAACAACGGGATCACACTCGTGGCCTTGCCGCTGTCGATGCGCAACTCACCGCTCTTCACCCGCTGGCTGGGGGTGATTTTCAACTCAACCTCGCTGCCTTCCAACGCGGCAAGCCCGCCACCCTCCTCCACCACCGTTTTGGACGGCAGCTTGGAATAGCCTGGAAATTGATAGATTTTCTCAAATGCGACCTCGTGTGGACGGGCGACGGCGGTCAGTTCGTAGCGCCGGGTGAGCGCATCGCCGGCCTGCACCCGGTAGCGGACGTTCTCGCGCCCGACCTGAACGGTGGTGGCAAACCGGTGCTCACCTAACGGAATCATCTCCGCCACATGACGCCCCTCGACGGTGGCCTCCGTTTCCAGCTTGGCCGTGCGCGCGAATTGGCCTTTCAATTCAATGACCAGACGCACCGCATCGCCTTGCGGCACGGTTTGATTGCCGGGATTCGGCTCGATAAGCACAATCTGGGTGGCGGACACCCGGTCGAGATTGGCGCCGGGCATCAGCGCCCGCAGAAACAAGGATCCGAAGCGGAAACCACTCAGCAGCATCAATCCCACCACCACCACGCCGATGACCGCAGCCACGTTGATGTAACGCTTGAGCAACCTGACGGGCAACAACGACTCCACCCGCAAATCCTGAACCCTCGCCGACACGTCCGACTGCAGCAGCGCGCGGAATTGCGCGGAATCAAAGATGGCCCCCTCGGCATGGCCCAGCTCGACCGCGGAAAGCAGATCCTCGCGCAGCTTCGGCTCGGCGTGCTCCACGATGCGTGCAATCTGCCGTTCATCCGGCGCATGCAGCAACGGCCGCACGACCTGCCACCATACCGCTCCCAGCACCGCGGCGTAGGCCGTCCCGCTCAGCACCCAGCGCACCGCGTCCGATAGCAACGGAATCCAATAATCCACCGCCGCCACCACCAGCATCGCCACAATCAAGGTGGTCACTGTGGCCAGCACCCCGCGCAACACGATCAGCCTCCGGCGGCGGCGCGCAAAAGCCCGTAGCTTTTGCAGAATGACGGGATCAAGATGGGAACTCATATGCGGGTGGGTATCGGGCACGGGACGGGACAAGCCAACCGTAACGAATGAAAGAGTGGGTTTCTTTCGCCAATTCGCCGCGAACCACGCCGCGGCCCGGAAACTCATTCGGGCCATCAGCTGAAAGTCCAGACGGCCCGCCCGCGTAAGATCGGCGACTTTATCCGCCCGCCACCCTCCTTCCCACGCCGCCACCCCCTTCACCCCATGAACCAAATCCATCTTGTGCTAGCCACGCTATGCCTGGCAGTTCACACCTTCGCCGCCGACTGGAAGCCGGCGCCCGGTCCATTCCCCCTGACCCGCTGGGCAAAGGATGTGTCACCCGACAAGGTGCTTCCCGAATACCCGCGTCCGCAGCTGGTCCGCAAGGACTGGCTCAACCTCAACGGCCTGTGGGATTATAGCGTGATCGCCAAGGAAGGCCCGCAGCCCAGCGCCTATCAGGGACAGATCCTGGTCCCCTTCCCCATCGAGGCGCCCCTCTCCGGCGTCGGCAAGATGCTCAATTCATTCCCGGACCGCACTTACACGAACAGCCGGATCTGGTACCGCCGCAGCTTCGAGACACCCACGCAGTGGAAGGACCGCCGCACCCTGTTGCACTTCGGGGCCGTCGATTGGGAGGCCACCGTCTGGCTCAACGGCAAGGAACTCGGCGTCCACCGCGGTGGCTATGACGGGTTCTCGTTTGACGTGACAAGCACCCTCAACAAGGCCGGCCCTAACGAATTGGTTGTCGCCGTCTATGACCCGACCTTCGAAGGCGGCTATCCCCGCGGCAAGCAGATCGACAAGCCGGCCGGCATCTACTACACGCCTTGTTCCGGCATCTGGCAAACGGTCTGGCTCGAACCCGTGGTGGCGGAGCACGTGGAATCGCTCCACCTCGTCCCCGATCTGGATGCCTCCGCGGTCCATGTCACTTGCAATGTCGCAGCCAGCGCCGCAAGCCCCACCGCCGTCGTGAGCGTCGATATCCTCGACGCCGGCAAGGTGGTGGCCACCGCGATGGGCACCGCCGGCGAACCCCTCACCATCCAACTCAAGAACGCCAAGTTGTGGTCACCAGCCAGTCCGCACCTCTATGATCTAACGGTCAAACTGGGTGACGATGAGGTGAAAAGCTACTTCGGAATGCGCAAGGTCGCAGTGGGGCCGGACAAGGATGGCATCACCCGGATCCTGTTGAACAACGAGTTTGTATTGCACAACGGCGTGCTGGACCAGGGCTACTGGCCGGACGGCATCTACACCGCGCCGACCGATGCGGCATTGCGCTACGACATCGAGGCCATCAAGCAACTCGGCTTCAACATGAGCCGCAAACACGTCAAGATCGAGCCGGAGCGCTGGTATTACTGGGCGGACAAACTCGGCGTGCTGGTCTGGCAGGACATGCCCTGCAGCGGCGACGGCATCCACGCCAAGCCGCCCGCCTACGCGGCAACCAACGAGCAACGCCAGAATCAATTCGGCACCGAACTGCGGGCGATGATCGACGGTCGCGGCAACCATCCGAGCATCGTCTCGTGGATCGTTTTCAACGAAGGCATGGGCTTGCAGAATTCCCAAGGCTACAAACTCGACGACAATATCCGCGCGTTCATGCGCAAGATGACCGACATTGCCGCCGAGGACGAATCGCGCGCAATCAATGCCGAAAGCGGCGCGCCGGGAGGCGGCTACCAAGGCTGGAATCCGCTCGACATCGGCCTCGGCCAGGTCATGGACGCCCATTGCTACGGCACCACCAAATGCATTCCGCCTACCAAGGAGCGCGCCAGCGTCATCGGTGAGTATGGCTACGCGAAATTTCTGGGTTCGCTGGAAAAATACCGCCCGTTGGTCAAGACCCCCGGCGTCAGCGGCCTGGTCTGGACACAGATCACCGATGTGGAAAAAGAATGCAATGGCCTGCTGACTTATGACCGCGGCAAGTTCACCGAAGACCCTAACGAGGTGGCCAGGCAAAACGCCATCACCCTGGAGCAGACCACCACTGCGAAATGATCTTTGAATCATGCTCCGCCTGCCAAATCTCCCACTACTCGCCTCACACGTTTATCTAGCATTAATCGCCGCGCTGCCCGCGCAAGCCGCTGCCTTCGCTCGTGGGTTCATCAGCCGGGAACCCGCCAAGACCTGGGAGCAGGCCATGGTGACCGGCAACGGCCTGCTCGGCGCCATGGTGTATGGCGCGCCATTGGATGAAACGATCATTGTGAACCACGGCCGGCTCTACCTGCCCATGTGGCAGCCGATGCCGCCACCCGACACCGCGTCGCGCCTGCCGGAAATCCGCCACTTGCTGGCCGGCGGAAAATACCGGCAGGCCGCCAATCTGGTGGTGGAAACCGCCAACAAGGAAGGCTACGGCGGCAAACGCTGGACCGATCCGTTCATCCCCGCTTGCGATCTCAAGGTCGCCATGACCTCCACCGGATCAGTTAGGAACTACGAACGCTCGGTCGATTTCGCCACCGGTGTCGCCGCCGTGAACTGGTCTGATGAACGCGGCAGCTTCACCCGGCGGGCATTCGCCTCGCGGGCCGACGGCTTGCTTGCGATGTCAATCAGCTGCCCCGCCAAGGGCGCGGTCACTTGCCGCCTGCAGCTCGCCACGCGCCCGACAAAAGGCCAGGGCGGCGCGAATGCGGAGCAGGTGTTCAAGGACGGCATCGGCAACGTTGAGATTGCAGCTAACAAAGGGTCCCTAACCTATCGGAGTTCTTTCCGCAAATCCTGGCCGGGCAGCCCGCAGGGCTACGAGGTTGTTGCACGGGTGATGCCCAGCGGCGGCACCACCACCACCGAGGGTGATGCCATCGTGATCACCGGCGCCGACGAGGTCGTCGTGTTGCTGCGCGTGGAGTTGCTGGATGAATTTTCCAAGTCACACTTGCCCGCGATGCAAGCCGCGCTGGGCGGCATCCAGCCGGATTTTGTCAGATTGTTAGCCCGGCATGCCGCGATCCACGGTCCGTTGTTCAAGCGGGTAAGCCTCGATCTGGGCGGCGGCGCGGATGCGGCGCTCCCGTCCGAGCAACTCATCGCCAAGTCAAGCGTGGGCAGGCTGACCCCTGCATTGTTGGAAAAAGTCTTTGATGCCGCCCGTTACACGGTGATCTCCAGCAGCGGTGAGGTTTTTCCCAACCTGCAAGGGATCTGGACCGGCACCTGGGACCCGCGCTGGTCAAGCGACTTCACCCTCAACGGCAATGCCCAATCCGCATTGGCGGCCGATCTATCCGGAAATTTCGCCGAAGGCCTCGAACCCTACTTCCGCTTCCTCGACGCGCGCATGGCCGACTTCCGCGAAAACGCGCGCCGCCTCTACGGTTGCCGCGGCATTCACGTGCCATCGCGCGCCAGCACCCACGGGCTCGACATCCACTTCGACGGCACCTGGCCGATGACTTTCTGGCACGCCGGAGCGCCATGGGCAGCGCAGTTCTATTACGATTACGCGCTCTACACCGGCGACCGTGCCTTTCTCAAAACGCGGGCCGTGCCCTTCATGAAGGAGGCGGCTTTGTTCTACGAGGATTTCCTGATAGACGGACCCGATGGCAAGCGGCTCTTCAGCCCGGGCTATTCGCCGGAAAACGAACCCGCCAACACCCAGGCCCCCGCCTGTATCAACGCCACCATGGACGTCGCCGCCCTGCGCGAATTGCTCAGCAACCTCATCGCCGCCTGCAAGTCGCTGGGCACCGATGCCGACGCCGTGCCACGCTGGCAGGCCACGCTGGAAAAGCTACCGGCCTATCAAATCAACAACGACGGCGCGCTCAAGGAGTGGACCACGCCGTTGTTGCAGGACAGTTACGCCCACCGCCATGTCTCACACCTCTATCCGTTGTTTGCAGGCCTGCCCGCCGACATCGCCGCCGACCCCTCACTGCGCCAAGCCTTCCGCGTCGCCCTGGACAAACGCATGGCCGTGCGCCGCCGCGAAAACGGCGGCGACATGGCCTTCGGCTTGGTCCAAATGGGACTCTCCGCCGCCAGCCTGCGCGATGCCGCCAGCGCCTACGAAGTGGTCGATTGGCTGGCTAACAAATTCTGGGGAACTAACATGGTCTCCACCCACGACCCGAAAAACATCTTCAACACCGACATCTGCGGCGGCTTGCCCGCCGTCGTGCTGCGGATGCTCGTGGACTCCAGCCCGGGCCGCATCGATCTGCTGCCCGCCCTGCCACCGCAGTGGCCGGCCGGAACACTAACGGGAGCACGCTGCCGCGGCAACATCGAGGTCCGCACGCTGCGTTGGTCACCGGAAGAAATCACCGCCACCCTGCGCTCCGCCAGCACCCAAACCGTGGACGTCGCCATCCCCGGCGAACCCGCGCCACGCCGGGTCGCGCTGACCGCCGGCAAGGATGTGACCCTCAGCGCCAAACGCGGCGGCCCGTGATGAGGGCTCAGGCTTTGACGGCCCAGCGCAACTTGGCGGAACTGCTGCGCGGATTGAGCCTGCGTTCGTCCGGACCGG
>CAIKDP010000166.1 GCA_903826205.1 Akkermansiaceae bacterium | reverse complement strand
GTCTGAGACATAAGACGCCAAACGACAGCCATGCCCGCTTACAAACGCCAACACTTCCTGCCCTGCGTTTATTTGAAGAACTTCTCGCCCGACGGGATTCGAGCAACCCGCGATTCCAAAGTCTGGCGCATGGATGAAGCGCGGTGTGCGTGCGTCCCGGTCAAGTCTCAGTGCGCCGGCGATTATCTCTTCTCCAAGCAGGATCCGAGGAAAGCGGAGCATGAGTTTCAAGCCATCGAGGAGGGCTACGCCAGCGCCCTCGCGAAGATATGGACGGAGGGCGAGCCGACTGTGTTTGAATATTTCGCCCTGATCTTCGCGACGTTTGATCTATATACTCGTAACATCGCCCACGAGAACCTAACCGGCTTGGAGGGCGTGCAAGCCTACAACCTTCGCACCCTCACCATGCTAAACCGCCTGGTGGTAGGCAATTACGAGGCGGAGGCCCTATCTCCCGCCGAATTGAAAGCCCAGCTCATGCGGTCGTGGGGCGTCCGCTTGTTTCATACGCCGGTCGGCGAAATCGTCACGTCGGATCATCCGGCGCTATGCTTCAACTGGGGCAAGACTTCGGCCATCGATTTCATTCTGCTGCCGCTCACCCCGACTGTTTGTGCCGTGATCTTCGATAAGCGCACCACGCGAACGAAAGGCAGCACGCTAACCGTCGATGACGGCGCAACCCTCTTCGACGCGCTGGTTACTCATTGCAATAGCTGCATCTACGCGTCCAGCGAACCGGACAAGGGAGTCGTGGAGACCTTCCGCATACTCTGGCGAAGGCGTTCTCCGCCGCACACAACCACGGATCCCGAGAAATGGGCCCTTGAACTGATTATACCCCGCTCGAATGCGTTCAGTTTTGTCCAGCCCGTCGATTCCGCCAATCTGGGTCTGGGCGTCACTCGCTCTATCGGCTGAGGTTCCGTCGAGTGAGATGAGCGGACCGCTTTGGCTTCGACGACCGTGGGGTTGGCAAAATATATTCTGGATAATTCGGGTTAATTCCCGAGGACGCTAATTGCCTAACTTCGCCAACGCGGCAGAAGGAAACTGAATGAATAAACTTCGAGCATGGTTCTTTAAATCGAAGACCGAAATTGATGAGAGCGAATCTGTGCGGCCCGCCTCGACCGACGTAACGCAGTCGGCCAATTAGCGGCGAACGATGAATCCCCGTTTGGTCATTTCGAGAGTGCGCGTCGAAATCTTCAGTTCGTCGAGCATTTCAAGAACGAGTTCTGCGGAGAGCACGGCCAGGTAGCCGAGTTCGGTCGGCTCATGGTTCTTGTTGAGCGCTTGGGTTACTACGCCCAACGTTGCCGAACCGAATTCCAGCGTAAGCGCAACTCCGCCCGAAAACCCGCCCCGGGCCATCGCATTGAGCACAAAATGCCGGCGACCCACCAAATAGTGGTCAATGACCGCGGCGACCGTCGCGGGAACGCAAACCAGATGCGGCTCCTTGGCGAAAGGAATTGGTGGATATCCGAGTGAGTGGATCCCTCTTTTCGGTCCATCCCTAGAGTCGGTCTGGGCGATTGGTTGATGTTGATACGACTGACGCTGGTTGTCCATCCCTGGCGGAGGGAAGGCCCGGCTCGGCGGGCCTGACCGGCGCCAGGGATGGAAGTAAACTCGCCGCGTAGCGGGCCGGGCTTTGGTAGCCAAGCTTACTGTGCGGCCGCTGTTGGTTGTATTGGTTTCTGTAGTCCTCGATGACGACGCGGGCCTCGGTCAGGGTCCAGAGCGGCTCGCGGTTCAGGCACTCATCCCGGAAGCGACCGTGGAAGGACTCGACGAAGCCGTTCTGCCACGGGCTGCCGGGCTCGATGTAGATCGTCTTGATCTGCGCTGCGGCCAGCCAGTGCTGGAGTTCTTTGGCGATAAACTCCGAGCCATTGTCGGAGCGGATGTGCTCCGGGGCCCCATGCCGGGCGATCGCCCCCTGCACGAGCTTGATCACATCGCCGGACTTGAGCGCCCGGTCGGCCCGCAGGACGTGGCACTCCCGCGTGTGCTCATCGAGGACCGTGAGCATCCGCAGGGCCCCGCCCCGGATCGTCGCGTCGGCGATAAAGTCCCACGTCCACACGTGGTTCTTGTACGTCGCCTTGGTTGGCAGACCGGTG
>CAIKDP010000165.1 GCA_903826205.1 Akkermansiaceae bacterium | reverse complement strand
GGGGTCACATTGTAGTTCAAGCCACCGAACACCTGACTGGTGAAGACCCAGGTGCTGTCGGAATACTTGGTTGAACCGAGGGTGATGTCGAGGCTCTCATAGGCCGCACCGAGGCCGGCGCCGAGGTAAGCGTTGAGGCTGCCGGCGAGTTGACGCTCGAACTTGACGTTGAGCGTGATCGGCAGGACATCGAGGTCGTAGCCGGTATGGCCGCCATAAAACAGGGCCGCCGCTGCGAGGGAATCCTCCATTTGGTTAACGGTATAGCTGCTGCGTTGTAATGGCGGGGCGATGGCGTTCAGGCTTCCGAACTGCCGACTCCCGTAATAATCATCGTCTTTCGTGGTATATCCGACTTCACCGAAGAGGGAGACATTCCAGCCACCGATAGCCCAGCAACTGTTGCTAGCCCCGATGTGGACGTTATACATGGGTTCTTCCAATTCGGTCAGATAACCGACAGAGGCGCCGGCAAACCAAGTCACAAGGCAAGGTGGCGGGGGGGGAGCGATGGCCTGCTTCGCGGTCGTTCCAGCGAACACCGGGAGAGACAAGGCAAGTGGGATTAACAGGATTGTTTTCATGGTGCGATATGGCTAACGGATATTCCTGCCTGCGTCAAGTGCCTTTTCGTCTTTTTTTGACTTTTTCTCAGTAACTGTCCTTACCAAGTTTCACTTTGCCGTGAAAGATGGCGTAGACAGTGACGGTGTAGGTGAGCACGATCGGCACGCCGATGGCGGCGATGAGCGTCATGATCTTGAGCGTCTTGTCGGAGGAGGCCGCGTTGTAGACGGTGAGCGAATGCGCGGGCTCGGGCAGTGAGTAAACCATGTGCGGGAACATCCCCAACCCGAACAAGGCCATCAGCAGCAGCATCGTCACACAGGAACTGACAAAGGCGGCCCAGTCGCGGCCACGGTGGATTTCCCGCGGCAGGTTGGCGATGGCCAGCACTAGCAGAATCACCACGCCAAAGAGCGCCGGTTGCTCACGCAGGACATGGGTCATGCGCGGCACGTAGAGCAAGGTGGCCAGCGTGGTGAGCGCATAGCAAACGATGAAAGTGATGATGAGCGGATTGAGCCAACCACGGATGCGGGCCTGCAAGGCGCCTTCGGTTTTAAGGTGGAGGTAGAGGGCTCCGTGCATCATGAAAAGGGCCACGGTGGTCACGCCCATGAGCAGGGCGTAGGGATGCAGCAGGCTGAGGAAGCTGCCGGTGAACTCCCCTTTGGAGTTGAGCGGGATGCCCCAGACGATGTTGCCCATGGCCACGCCGATGAGCAGGGCGGCGCTGGTACTGCCGGCGCAAAACCCGCGGTCCCACCAGCGGCGCCACCAGACCCAGGGCTCCTTGCTGCGGAACTCAATGGCCACGGCGCGGAAAATCAAGGCAAAGAGCAACAGCATGAAAGCCAGGTAAAACCCTGAGAACACCGTTGCATACACCGCCGGAAACGCCGCGAACAAGGCCCCGCCGCCGGTGACCAGCCACACTTCGTTGCCGTCCCAGACCGGCCCGATCGCGTTGTAGAACAGGCGCCGCTCATGATCGTCCTTGATCCCGAGGATGAGGGTGCCCACACCCAGATCAAAGCCGTCCAGAATCGCATAACCGGCGAACAAGGCACCGACCAAAATGAACCAAAGCAGTTGGTAATCCATAAGAAGTGGGGGGTTAAGCGCGGCTTTGCTTGAGCCAGTTGTCGGGCAACTCGTGGCTTTCCTCGAGCGGCTCCGGGCCATGTTGGATTTTGCGGTTGAGCAGAAACAGGAACATCACCAGCAATAACAGATAAATCAACCCGAAGCCAATCAGCGATGCCAGCACCTGATTGGCCTTGACCACGGCCGAGAGTCCGTCGCTGGTGCGCAAATAGCCCCACACAATCCACGGTTGGCGACCGATTTCCGCGGTGAACCACCCGGCTTGATTGGCCAACTGCGGCAGCAGCACCGCGGGCACCGCCAGCCGCAGAAACCACCGCGTGGCGAAATTTGCCGGATCGGCCAACTGCCCGCGCCACCACAGCCACGCACCCCACAGCGACAGCCCTATCAAGCCCATGCCGATACCCACCATCAGATGAAAACACTGGAAAGTGGCTTGCACCGGCGGCCGCAAGTCCGGCGGGATGTCATGCAAGCCGGTGACCACATGGCTCGGGCGACCGCCGACCAACAGGCTGAGTCCGGCGGGCAGGGCGGGGCCCAACGTGCGCTCGCGGGCCATGTCCACCCACCCGAACGGATGCAGCGCGGCCTCGGGTCCGGTTTCCCACAGCCCTTCCATCGCGGCGAGCTTCGACGGCTGATTTTGAGCCACGCCGCTCGCGGAGCTGTGGCCGGTGACCAGCGAGAGCAAGGAAGCGGCCAGTGCCAGCGCCAGCCCGAACTTGAGCGAGGCCGCGGCAAAGCCGACATGGCGTCGCCGCAGCAGGTAGAAGGCGGCCACGCTGATGACCAGAAACGCGCCAGCCAGCCACGCGGCGACAAGCGTATGGCCGAGCCGGTCCATCGACGAGGGATTGAACACCACCGCCCAGAAATCGTCGATGACCATCCGGGACTGCCACAGGTCGGCAAGGTCAAACGCATGACCGGCGGGCACCGGCTGGCCGGCGACTTCCAAATGGGACCCCGCCGGGGTTTGTTGCCAGGAATTGGCGACGATGATCCACACCGCGCTGAAATGCGCGCCAAGCGCCACCATGCAGGTGGCAAAAAAGTGCAGCTTCGGCCCGACCTTGTCCCAGCCGAAGAGCAGAATCGCCAAAAACCCGGATTCCAGGAAAAACGCGAAGATTCCTTCCGCCGCCAGCGCACTGCCGAAAATATCCCCGACAAAGCGCGAGTAGGTCGCCCAGTTGGTCCCGAACTCGAATTCCATCACAATGCCCGTGGCCACGCCCAACCCGAAGATGAGCCCGAACATCTTGGTCCAGAAACGCGCCATGTTGTGATAGAGCGGGTTGCGGGTGGCAAGCCACAGGCCTTCCATCAGGATGAGCAGCAGTCCCAGCCCGATGGTCAGGGGCGGGAAAATATAGTGAAACGCGATCGTGAAGGCGAACTGGAGGCGCGAGAGGATTTCAACGTTCATGGGGCATGGGGTGGGGAATCAGGCAAGCGCAGGGGTTTGGCCTTCGTCATTCTGGCTGGAGCATAGCGGGAGAACTGATGGCGGGCAAGCATGCATTACAAACAGCCCCCGCTGGGGGGAAGATCAATACGGCATGTCATTCAAATTCACCAGGGTGCGAGCATTGGGATCTTTTGCCGATTGTACCGTCGGTAAACCTCGAAATCATGGTCAGTGGTCCAAACGCACGCATCGCCGTGCAGTTCCGACATTTTCACCAGGCATGCATCAGCCAGACTCATGGGGGTATCGTGATAGCGGTGAATCAGCTTGAGAACTTCAGATAGATGGTCCGGCAGCGCGAAATCCACCCGCACAACCCCTCGCTCCAGCAGCGCGGACAAGCGCTGTTGGCCATCGAAGACCTTCTGTAACAGATAGAAACACTCGGACAGAACCGCCTCGCAAGTGAGGCAGGCGCTTGTCATTTGTGCGAGGTGGGCCTTTGCCCAGACGTGGTGATGGTCGCGCTTAAGCAGTGCCGCCACGATGACGCCGCTATCGATGATCACGGTTTTTTCCATACCCGTCCAAGTGTGCCTTGTTTGATGAGAGGTCGCACGGCATCTCGTCCTCCCTGATAACGAGATCCTCCATCCGGTTCCACAGAGAGATGGCGCTGGCACCAGCGTTTACAAGGCGTTCCCGCACGATCTCTGACTTGGGCACCTTGCGCGCCTCCGCCATCCGGGAGATTTCTGCAAACAGCGGATCGGGAAGTTTCACGGTTAAAGTCTTCACTTGGGCATGGTAATACCATTCAGGCGCGATTGCAACACCCAAAGCGCCCATTTGACGGTCACCGACGTTTCTTGCGGCTGGAGATTGGAGCTCCTTGAAACGCCCGCCTGTTTTCGGTTTCACAGGATCGGGCTGCCTCGTTTGTCCACCCGTGGTCATGGGGTGGCAGGACAGTGACAGGACGCACACTTGACAGCCTCCGGCGCGCACGCTTCATTGCCTCGCCCCAAACCCAATTCATGCCCGAATTTTCCAAGGCTGCCACGAAATGGATCGACCTGCCCTTATCCGTCAGGAGCCGGGGCTGGTGGGTGGCCGGGCTGCTCAGCGCGGCACTCCCCGCCTGCACTGCGGTGCCGGCGTATCAACAGCAACAACTGGCCAAACCTAACATGGTCTTTGACGACACCCAGGCGTTTGCCTTCAGCGCCCGCCTGCTGCCCCAATGTGAACCGGGCACCGCCGTGAACGGCAGCTCGCCTGGCGGCGGCTGCACCGCCTGCCGCTGAATCCACCAACCCCATGAAGTCCCCTCCCCCACTGCTGCTTGTGCCAATGCCAGCCGTGGCGGCCTGCGTCTGGCTGGTTGCCTTTCTAACAACCACGCGGGCGGCCGGACAGAATTGGCTGGTTGGCTTGTCCAGCGAGATGCAGGTGGCATCCGACGTATGCGTTGCCGATAACGAGCTCAATGCACGCTGGCGCGACGGCCGGCGCGAGCTGAGCGTGATGGCGGGCCTTGCCAACCTGCAGATGGATTATGCGCCGAGCCCGTGGGATTTGACCGCAACCTTTGAAAAGCTCGAGGAGACCCGCAGCACGGCACAGTTGACTTGGCGCGAAGGCCTGAAGACACCGTGGCGGTGGAATTTCTCGGGGGGGGGCTACGTCGGCTACACCGACTACCGCTCAATGTGGTTGAACGAATACTACCGGCAGATATTTTCCGGCGTGCCGGGGTACAAGGAGGCCGACCCCGCCGGACTCAATGCCAGCATTGGCGGCACCTACGAATACCTGCCGCAATCGGGCATGCTCAATTGGAGCGTGGGCTGGCAATCCGATGTGGTGGCACCAGCCTATGACAAGCTCATCGGAGTGCCCCTGCAACGGGGGCTGAGCCGTTACGAGACCTGGCGTTTCAGCGTGGGTTCCGAGCACGTGTTAGCCTCCACGCTGCGCTTCAAGCAGGATGCGACGGCCTTTGAGACGAGCGCCCGGGCGTGGCGCTTCACCTACAAGGCGGAAACCTTGTGGGCGGTCACCGACACCTGGGTGACACGGGTCAGCCTCGAGGGGTCACAAGAGGCGCACTTTCATTCGGTTGCCGGCGCCTTGGCACTGGAGCACGATTGGGAGGCTCGCTGGTTTGCCGGCATCCAGGCCCGCGCCTATCGCGACAACGGCCAGATCATCGATCCTTCCATCGTCTCGGGCAACGCCCCGCCGATTGACACGGCGCAGCTGCAATTGACCTTGCGCTATGCCACGCCGAAAGTCTCGTGGCGGCTGGCAGTCGGCCCCTACCTGACGCGCTACGCGACTCCCTCGGCCAAAACCCTGCGCTTCACCACACTCTACCGGGACCGCGACTGGCTCTGCGCCCAGGCGGCCTG
>CAIKDP010000164.1 GCA_903826205.1 Akkermansiaceae bacterium | reverse complement strand
TCATCCTCGGTTTTCAAATCGCTGAAGTTCCAAGCCAGTTCCAACGTTGTGGGTTTCAGTTTGTCCTCATCCCCCGTGGCCTTGATTGTATAGTCCTTGAGGGTGCCGGTGAAGGCGTGACCGGTGGCCTTGGCCTCCACCTGAATCTTGCTGCGGGTCTTGTCGACATCAAGCGTGGCAGCGGACAGGGTCAGAATCGAGCACAGCAGCGTGCCGACCATCGTGGCGGATGTTGTGGTTGTTTTCATTGGTTGGGTCAAGCTTAGCCCATAGAGCTCCCCACGGCGACCGATTTGTCTGACTAAATGCCAAATATGGAGAGGTAGTTCCACGATGCGCGCATGAGAGGGGACAACACGCCCGCCCCGGCTCGCCGCCAGCAGTCCCACCCGTTCGTTTCATGAAATCACGACGTCCATGATGACATCGTGAGGTTCCGTAAAGGTATCGGCCACGCGTTGCAGCGGGTGACAAACCCCCACCTTGATGGCTTCCGGCCGCGCCTTGGCAAGCATCCGGTCATAGAACCCACCACCGCGGCCCAAACGGCCGCCCTTTCCATCAAAGGCCAATCCGGGACACAAGAACACATCCACCGCACTCACCTCCACCACCGGCAGGGAGCGTGCAGGCTCGCTAATGCCCATGCTTCCTGCCACGAAGTCATGTGCCACATCCCGCACCTCATGAAATTCCAGAACACGCCCGCAAATCCGCGGGAACACCCAGCGCCTGTTAGGATCCCAGCCCACCAGCGGCAACAAATCCACTTCCTCCGCCAACGCCGCATACAAGGCCACGATCCGCAATCCAGGCCGCGCCGCCAGCCACTCGCGCACCGCCGCACACACCGGTCCCGAAGCCAGCGAACCGTCGCGCAAGTGCCGCCGGATTTCGGTGCGGAGTTGTCGCTTGGGGTTGGATGCTGCGGAAATTGTCACTTGCCAAGTACGGGGCTGTGTTCATACTAAGCCCGATGATTCGCATTTGGCAAGCCGTGGTGATTTTGTGTTTCGCGATGCCAACTCTTCACGCTGAGGAAACCGCTCCCAAGCCGTTTGCCTGGACACCTTTGAAAATCCAGGTCAGCGCGTTTTCCCGCGATCTGGGCATGTTGGATGCCGAACGCCAGGAATATGCCACCAATCTGGCCAACTGCGCGGCCACTGGCATCGTCCAGGCCAAGGCCTCGACCGCCTCGCTCGAGATCTCACGCCGCCTGCTGACCTTGGCTCTCAACCTTTCGCCGCGCAACAAACGCTCGATCATCCTCAATTTCCAACTCGCCAAAGGCATGCTCCCCGAGGTGGCCAAAGGCGATTACAGCCCGCAGGTGTTGGCCCGCCTGCTGCTCACCCGCGGCCAACTCCTCGCCAAACAGGAAAACCCGGAAAACCTCCTGCTCGCCCGCTTGTTTTTCCAACTCGCCGCGGAACTCGACCCCAAGAATGAAGACGCGGTGTATGCCAGCGAGGTCGATCACCTCGATCACGGCAATGTCGATTGGACGTTCCTCACCCGCCCGCGCCCGGAACCGGAGGCCCCAGGTGCTGGTGCAGGGACGAACCCCACCGCCCCTGCCACTGGATCGGCCCCTGCTCCTGCCACCGCCGCGACCCCAGCGCCCGCCCCTGCCTCGGGCGCTGGCGATGCCGTCCCGCCACGCAGAAGGGAACTGCCAAGCGGCCCGCCCCATCGGCCATAGGCATCATCTTTGTTAGATTGCTGCCGCCTTCTTCCAAGCCAGCTCGCTGGCGGACGCGGATCCCCCCGCCGCATGGAGCAAGCTCCATCCCGCCGCCAAAGGCGGTGGCTAGCCACCGCACTCCAGGGCGCCTCCCACCTCTGCCTGATAGCCATGCGCCTGTCCGCTCAATACCGGTAATGGTCGGCCTTGTAGGGGCCTTCCACCGGCACGCCGATATAGTCGGCTTGCTCGGGCGTGAGCGTGGTGAGCTTGGCGCCAATCTTGGCAAGGTGCAGGCGGGCGACTTCCTCATCGAGGATCTTTGACAACACCATCACCTGCCCCGCCTGATAGACATCCTTGTTTTTCCACAGATCAATCTGGGCGAGGGTCTGGTTGGTAAAGCTGTTAGACATGACGAAACTCGGATGACCGGTGGCGCAACCGAGGTTGACCAGACGGCCTTCCGCCAGCATGTAGAGGCTGTTGCCGGCGGGGAACGTGTATTTGTCCACCTGCGGCTTGATGTTTTTCCTAACCACACCGGGCGCGTTGTTGAGCTTGTCGATCTGGATTTCGTTATCGAAGTGGCCGATGTTGCACACGATCGCCTGGTCCTTCATTTTCGCCATGTGCTCAAGGCGGATGATGTCCTTGTTGCCGGTGGTGGTGACATAAATGTCGCCCCAGCCAAGAGTATCCTCCACAGGCAGCACGCGGAAACCTTCCATGGCGGCTTGCAGCGCGCAGATTGGATCGACTTCGGTGACCACCACCTGGGCTCCTTGGCCACGCAGCGCTTGGGCACAGCCCTTGCCCACATCGCCGTATCCGCAGACGACGCCCACCTTGCCGGAGATCATCACATCGGTGGCACGCTTGATCCCATCAACCAGCGACTCGCGGCAACCGTAAAGGTTGTCGAATTTCGACTTGGTGACCGAGTCGTTGACGTTGATGGCGGGGACCAGCAGGGTGCCGGCCTTGGCCATCTGATAGAGACGGTGCACACCGGTGGTGGTTTCCTCGGACACGCCCTTCCAATCGGCGACGATCTGGTGGAAAATGCCGGGTTGTTCGGCTTGGATCTTCTTGAGCAGATCCTTGATGACCTGTTCCTCATGACTGCCGGAAGCGGTGCCTATCCAAGTGGAACCGTTCTCCATTTCGTATCCCTTGTGAATGAGAAGCGTGGCGTCGCCACCGTCATCGACGATGAGCTGCGGACCAAGGCCTGACGGATTGACCAACGCTTTCCATGTGCACCACCAATACTCTTCAAGGGTTTCGCCTTTCCAGGCGAACACCGGAATGCCCGCGGCGGCCACCGCGGCGGCGGCGTGATCCTGGGTCGAGAAAATGTTGCAGGAAACCCACCGCACTTCCGCCCCAAGCTCAACGAGTGTCTCAATGAGCACGGCCGTTTGAATCGTCATGTGCAGCGAGCCCATGATGCGCACGCCTTGCAGGGGTTTCTCGGGTCCGTATTTGGCACGGGTGGACATCAGACCGGGCATCTCGTGCTCGGCAATTTCTATTTCCTTGCGACCGAAATCGGCCAGGGCAATATCGCGGACTTTGTAATCGGGTAGACTCATGTTGGTAGTAGATGTGATGTTGGATTAGCCGACGGCTTTCTTCAATGCCGCGGCCTTGTCGGTGCTTTCCCAAGTGAGGTCGGCATCGCTCTTGCCAAAGTGACCGTAGTTGGTGGTCTTGGAATAGATCGGACGCAGGAGTTTGAGTTGTTTGACGATATCGGCGGGCTTGAAGGAAAACACCTTGAGGATGCCGGCCAGAATCTTGGCATCACTGGTGGTGCCGGTGCCGAACGTGTCCACATGGACGCTGAGCGGGTTGGGATGGCCGATGGCGTAGGCAAACTGCACCTCACACCGGCTGGCCAGACCCGCGGCCACCACGTTTTTGGCCACCCAGCGGCCCATATAGGCGGCGGAACGGTCCACCTTGGAGGGATCCTTGCCGGAGAAGGCACCCCCGCCGTGACGACCCGTGCCACCGTAGGTGTCCACGATGATTTTCCTGCCGGTTAGACCGCTGTCACCTTGCGGCCCGCCGACCACGAATTTGCCGGTGGGGTTGATCAGATAGACGGTCTGCTTGGTGAGCATGTTCTTCGGCAGGACTTTCTTGATGACCTGCTCGATGCAGAATTTTTCAATCTCGGCGTGGGACACGTCCGCCGCGTGTTGGGTCGAGATGACGACGTTGACGATACGGGTGGGCTTGCCATCGACGTATTCAACAGCCACCTGCGACTTGGCGTCAGGGCGCAGCCATTTGGCGAGTTTGCCGGCCTTGCGGATGCGCGTGAGTTCGCGGCCCAAGCGGTGGGCATACATGATCGGCGCGGGCATCAACTCCGGCGTCTCGTCACAGGCGTAACCAAACATGATACCTTGGTCACCGGCACCCTGCTCGCTGGTTTTCTTGCCAACGGCGGCCGCGGCGTTCACCCCTTGGGCGATGTCCGGCGACTGGGTCGTGAGGTAGTTGTTGATGAAAAGTCTGTCAGCGTGGAAAATATCATCGTCGTTGGTGTAACCGATGCCGCGCACCGCATCACGGATGACCTTTTCAACGTTGATGACCGAACCGATCGGTTTCTGGCCGATTTTCGGAATGGTGATTTCACCGCCCACCACCACGATGTTGCTTTTCACAAAGGTCTCGCAGGCAACCCGGCTTTTCGGATCCAGCGCAAGGCAGGCATCCAGAATGGCGTCTGAAATGGTGTCCGCTACCTTGTCAGGATGCCCTTCACCAACGGATTCGGAGGAAAAAATGTAAGTGCTCATGTTTTTTTAATTTTCGTATCGTCAAATCGCGATGCGTTGATACATGCTCCCGCCCATGGCGTCAACCCTAAAATCATTAAAACTTTTGTCCGACCCCACGCGCTTGCGGATTTTGATGCTGCTCGGGCAGGAGGCACTGTCCGTGGCCGAACTGCAAGAGGTGCTCGGCATGGGCCAAAGCCGGATCTCCACCCAACTCTCCCAGTTGAAAACAGCGGGCTTGGTGGCCGTCGCCCGGAGCGGCAAGAACAATATATATAAGGGCGTTGCCAGTGCCGACCTGCTGGAAGTGGCGCGCCTGGCAGCCTCGGAATTGAATGAGGTGGCGGCGGATCAGGCCGCACTCCGCCACCTGCTGCGCAAACGCAAGGACACGGCCCGGGCGTATTTCGATGAATTGGCTGGGCGCTTCGGTAAAGACTACGTACCGGGCCGCTCATGGAAAGCCTTGGCCGAAGCGCTCATCAAAGTGCTCAACTATCGGATCGTGGCGGATTTGGGCGCTGGCGAGGGAACCTTGGCCCAACTCCTCGCTCAACGCGCGGATAAAGTCATCGCTGTGGATATTTCCCCGAAAATGGTCGCCTTCGGCCAGGAACTGGCACGGATAAATGGCCTGAACAATTTGGAATTCCGCATCGGCGATATCGAGGAACCTCCAATCGAGGCTAACTCGCTCGATCTCGCCGTGCTCAGCCAGGCACTCCATCATGCAGCGAACCCACAACGCGCCATCGACGCCGCCGCCCGGATTCTTAAACCGGGAGGACGATTGATCGTACTCGATCTGCTGCTGCATAACTTCGAGGAAGCCCGCAAACTCTACGCGGACCGCTGGCTCGGATTTTCCGAATGCGATCTGGCCACCATGCTCGAACGCGCCGGATTTGCCTCCATTGAAACTGTGGTCGCAGACAGGGAATCCTCCGCTCCCGGATTTCAAACATTGTTAGGCATCGGCGTCCGACCGGCCCCCTGAGGCCACGAGGCGGAAGCACCATAAACCGGTTTTTTTATTTGGACTATTGCATTTGACTTGCATTTGTCCGTTTGCTGCATAGTTTGACTGCGCATGACGCGATCCATCCTGGCCGGAGTGCTGATATTGCTGGCGGCGGCACACGCCAACGCCGCGCCCTTGCAGGTCTGTGCCTTACATCCCTTGATGGCCGATCTGGCGCGGCAAGTGGGCGGCGAGCGGGTGAAAGTCGTGGATCTGATAGCCGAGGGCGTCAATCCTCACCGCTTCGAGCCGCGGCCGGCGGACCTTCAAACCATGCAGGCCTCGGCCTTGGTCATGGCCGCCGGCAAAAACCTCGAACCTTACCTCGGGCGGATCAGGGACACCTTGCAAGGCGTGACCGTCGTTGAGGTCGGGCTCCCCCTCCCGTCACTGACCGTGGATCCACATGGAGCGGTCAGTTGCTGCCCGCAGCATGCGGTCGGAACCCCCGACCCCCATTGGTGGCATGGCGTGGATCACATGCGGCGCGCCGCCCGCGTGGTGGCACTGGCAATGGCACAACAAGATCCCGAGGGCAAAACCCTCTATCTGGACAACGCCGCAGCCTACGGCCAGCGCCTCGATCAATTGAAACGCTGGGCTCGTGGCGAACTAGCCAAAGTGCCAAGCGCCCAGCGCAAATTGGTCACCCCGCACAATGCCTTCGCCTACTTCGCCAAGGAATTCGGTTTTGAAGTGATCGCCGTGGGCGGCATGAATCATGAGCAAAACACCACCCCTCGGGACTTGGCTAAGACCATCGAGGCAGTGAGAAATGCCGGCGTCAAGGCGATCTTCCCGGAAACCAACGCCAACACCAAAATCCTCCAATCCATCGCCACCGCCACCGGCACCAACCTCGGCACACCCTTGATCGCCGACGGCAATGGCAGCGGTAAAGATGCCGGCTTCGAGGCGATGATCCGCCATAATGTGGAAGCCATTACCCGGGCTCTGGCCCCTCCCTGATGTTCTTCAAATCCCTCCATTCACCGCTTGTGGGAACCGTCGGCGTGCTGGCCGCCCTCGGCTTGCTGGCCATCCCCCTGCGCCACCTCACCTCCGCCACTCCCGCCCACCCACTCCCCGCGGCACCCTCCCGCCCAACCGCCGCTGACACCACTCCCGCACTGCTGCGCCTCAAGTTGCTCACCCCAGCCCGCTCCATCCGTGTCCATACCGAAAATGGCGAAACCCTGCTCGACCTGACAAATATCGCCGCCGGCGAATCCGAACACGATGCCAGCCTGCCGCTGCATGATGCAAATCTCGAATTATTGCTAGAAGCCGACCTCGGCGACAATCCGTCGGATACCGCGGTTTTTCTAACTATCATGCCGGACGCTTACGAGGAACAAACCCGCTACGTCATCGGGAGCGGCAAGCTGGATGAACCGCTGCACTATGATTGGCACAACCACTGAGTTCTTCATGCCCAACACGCCACACGATGCCTGTGCCCACTGCGGCCACCACCACGAACTGCGGGTGGAGCACCTGCGAGTGCGCTACCGCGAATTGCGGGCGCTGGATGGCATTTCCTTCGCCACCTCCTGCGGCGCGTGCCTGGCCTTGATCGGTCCCAACGGCGCCGGCAAAAGCACCCTCCTCAAAGCCATCGCCGGCTTGCTTCCCATCGAAAGTGGTAAAATCTTCTGGCGCGGCACCCAGGTCGCCAAGTGGAGCCGCGAAATCGCCTATCTCCCGCAACGCGAAAACGTCGACTGGCAGTTTCCCGTCACCGTGCGCGGCGTGGTCAGCATGGGCCGCTACCCGCAGGCCGGATGGTGGCGCGCATTTTCACCCACCGATGACGCTGCAATCGAACGCGCACTGACCGCGATGGATTTGTTGGATCTGCAACACCGCCAGATCAGTGCCTTGAGCGGCGGTCAGCAACAGCGGGTGTTCCTTGCCCGCGCCCTTGCCCAAGAGGCCCATGTGTTGTTGCTCGATGAGCCCTTCAGCGGACTCGACCACAACTCCAAAGCCAGCCTCGCCCATACCTTGCGGGCCCTAACAAAGGAAGGCCGCTTGGTGGTCGCCTCCCATCACGATCTGGATACCGTGCGCGACATTTTCGATGAGGCCCTGCTGTTGCGTCAGCACGGCATTGCCTTCGGTCCGGTGGCGGAGGTGTTCACCGATGCCCTCTTGGAACAGACCTTCAATCACCCCCCCTCTGTTGGAAAGGAGGTCGCATGATCGACTGGCTCATCGAACCGTTCCAGCATCCCTTCAACCAACGCGCGATGCTGGCCGCATTGTTGATAGGCTTTACCAACGGTTATGCCAGCGCCTTCGTGGTCTTGAAGAAATCCGCGCTCAAAGTCGGCTCGCTGTCCCACGCCCTGCTACCCGGCATCGCGGTGGCGATTTTGCTGGCCGGCCTGCACGATTGGAGTGTTTTCCTGGGCGCCTTGTTCGCCGCCTTGTTGATCGGCCTGGGCTCACTGGCCGTCTCTCGCGGCTCCCGTCTCGATCAGGATTCCTCCCTGGCCATCTTGTACACAGCGGCTTTCAGTGGCGGCATCATCCTGTTGCGCCGGCTCGGGGTCACCCAGCAAATGGACGAGTGGCTGTTCGGCAACATCATGGGCCTGCGCGATGCCGACTTGTGGACCAACTTCTGGATCTCCTTCGGCGCGCTCGGCCTCCTAACAGCCATGCACCGTCCACTCTTGATGACCTTGTTTGACAGCGAGGTAGCCACCACCCTCGGGGTGCCAGTCCGCGCGCTCAATTACCTGTTGTTCGCCGTGCTTATCGTTGTGTTGATTTCCTCGTTGCAAGCTGTCGGATGCATGCTCGCCCTCGGTTTACTGGTCACCCCGGCGGCGACGGTTTATTTGCTCACCGATTCCACCAACGCCCTGTTCTGGGGCGGATCATTGTTAGGTGGGGTGGCCTCAGCCACTGCCGTCCTGATTGGCTGGCACCTGAATCTGGAACAAGGCCCTGTCATCGTGCTCGTGCTTGGCGCCGTGTTCCTCCTCTCCTTCATCTTCTCCCCCAAATACGGCCTGCTGCGGACCACCGCAGCCAAGCGGCAAACCCACTGACAGTCCCCAGAGAGCCCCAAGACAGGTATAAGGAGGAGCGGCGTTCCCGTCGTGTTTCTCCTACCCTCTAGGATTTACCCTCTAAGATCACGAGCTAGGGATAAAAATGATAAACAATATAATGCCAGTCATTATATTGTTGACAGTAATATTAAAGCTGATTTTCTTGCCTCATGAGCACATTGCGACGTTGTTATGGAGTACCTGCGTCGGTTCTGCAATCTGCCGGTGTTTGTGAAGGAGTTGAAGGAGCGGTTTTCACGCTGGTACAATCAACACCGGGGCAGGCGCGGAACCCTTTGGATGGAACGCTTCAAGAGCGTGATGGTGGAGGACGGCGAAGCATTGCGGACGATGGCAGCCTGATGCTTGGTTCTAAAGCGTATGTGGAAGGGATGTTTCAGAAATATCGAGAGATCTTCGGACCGCAACGCAAGAGCGGGGCCCGGGGCATGCGGGAGGCCGCCGGCGGTCACCTGTTCACGGCCCGCCAGTTGTCGGTGAGAGTGGTGGAATGAGCTGGCACCGACCTCCCACGTGGCGTGCCTCTTGCACGCGACGTATAACACGGCAGGTCAGTGATCGTGTCAAATGCCGGCCATTTCACACTTGCCCACGGGCCAGTTCCCATTTACCGCTCAGCCCGAGCATCCATTGAAAACCTCATTGACCTGCAAGACATCAAGATCTCTCACCTATCTCAGTTGAAGGCATGTCCATTGATTTTCCACCGTCCACCCCGCATCAAACTTCTCGCATATGAGCACGGTCTTGGAAATCATTGACAGCGGAACCCGCTACTTGGAAAAGCGCGGGGTAGCGGATGCACGGCGCAACATGCAGTGGTTGGTGGCTCATCAACTCCAGTGCACGCGGATGGAGCTCTATCAGCAATTCGACCGCCCGCTCAACGAAACGGAACTCCAACCGCTCCGCGACAGCCTGAAACAACGCGGCGAAGGCGTGCCGCTGCAACATCTGCTCGGCCACGTGTTGTTTCACAAACGCGAGTTCAAAACTGACGCCCGCGCCCTGATCCCGCGCCCGGAAACCGAGGAACTTGCCGAGTGGTTGCTCAGCCTCGAATTGCCGGCAACACAAGACCTGCTGGACATGGGGTGTGGGTCCGGAGTGCTGGGTCTGACGCTAGCCGCCGAACGCCGGTCCTGGCAGGTCATCCTTGCGGATGTTTCGCCCGCCGCCCTAGCCTTGGCAAAGGAAAATGCCGTGCAACTCGCCATTACCAACCTGCAATGGCGCGCCAGCGATTTGTTCGCCGCCATTGATGGCATGTTTGATGGCATTGTGGCCAATCTGCCCTATGTGCCCGAGTCCGAGCGGGCCAGTTTGAGTCGCGAGGTGCTACACGACCCGGCGCTGGCGTTGTTCAGCGGGGTCGACGGGTTGGACTTGATCCGGCGTTTCATTCCAGAAGCCTTTGCGCATCTCCGGCCCGGCGGGTGGTTGGCCATGGAAATCGGTCACGATCAGGCTTCACAAGTCACGGAAATTCTCCAACACTCCGGGTTCAGTCCAATCGAAGTCAAAACCGACCTCTCCGGCGTGCCACGTTTTCCCTTTGCCCGGCGCCCAGCCTAAGTCGCGCCATCCCACACCCCTCATCCCCCAAGAAACTTTCCTCCCTATCGACCATGGATAAACTGCTTGTTCACGGTGGTGCCACCCTGCGGGGGACCATCAACATCTCGGGTTCCAAGAATGCCTCGCTGCCGATTTTGGCTGCCGCCATTCTAACCGGCGAGGACTGCATTATCGGACGCGTCCCCGATGTGTCGGACACCAACTACATGATTCAGATCCTCAGCGCGCTGGGGGCCAATGTGGAACGCTCGTCGGGTACCGTGCGCATCTCGTGCACCGACATCTCAGCCGAAGCCCCTTATGAACTGGTCCGCCGCATGCGCGCCTCCATCTGTGTCATGGGCCCGTTGCTGGCGCGCAAGGGCCGCGCCGTGGTGTCCCTGCCCGGCGGTTGCGTCATCGGCGACCGCCCGGTGGACCTGCACCTGCGCGGCTTGCAAGCACTCGGCGCCAAGGTCGAATTCGAGGGTGGCAACATCATCCTAACAGCCAAGGACGGTCTGCGCGGCGCGGAAATCGACCTGCGTGGCACCCATGGCCCCACCGTGTTAGGAACGGACAACGTGATGATGGCGGCCACGCTCGCCGACGGGATCACGGTCATTGAATCCGCCGCTGCCGAACCGGAAGTGCTAGACCTCGCCAATTTCCTCAACGCGATGGGAGCCAAAATCGAGGGTGCCGGCACCAGCCGGATTGTCATTGAAGGCGTCAAGTCCCTCCATGCCGTGCAGCACACCGTCATTCCGGACCGCATTGAAGCGGGCACCTTCATGGCCGCCGCGGCACTGGCGGGTGAGGGGGTGACCCTGCGCCGGGTCTGCCGCGAGCATCTCAAGGCCATCACCACCGCGCTGGTCAAAGCCGGCCATCGCGTGGATTTCAACGAGGCCGGTGACACCTGCACCATCTTTCGCGGAGCAGATCCCAGAGGTTGCGATCTGGTCACGGCCCCCTACCCCGGCTTTCCCACCGACATGCAGGCGCAAATGACCGCGGTGCTGGCCACCACGCCGGGCACCAGCGTCATCAAGGACACGATTTTTGCGCAACGCTTCATGCACTGCGCTGAGTTGAAGCGGATGGGTGCGGACATCACCGTGGACAATGGCACGGCTGTGGTGCGAGGCGTGGAGCAACTCTCCGCCGCGCCGGTGATGGCCTCGGACTTGCGGGCCTCCGCCGCGTTGGTACTGGCGGCTCTAACCGCAAAAGGCACCACCGCCATCAACCGTCTCTATCATATCGACCGCGGCTACGAGCATATCGACGAAAAACTCTACATGCTCGGCGCCGATCTCCAGCGCGTCAGGGAATGACCCCTTGAATTCCTCCCATTGATGAACGCTTCCGCCATCATTGTTGCCGCAGGCTCGAGCCAGCGCATGGGCTTTGACAAGCTCGCCGCGCCGTTGGCCGGAAAACCCGTGTTAGAGCGGACACTTGAGGCGTTTCTGGCAGCCGAGTGCATCCGCGAAATCATCATGGTCTGCCCCCTATCACGTTGGGACGGCCTGCCACACGGCACATTTGGCAAACCCGTGCGCCGTGTGGATGGCGGCACCCTGCGTCAGGATTCCGTGGCCAATGGCTTGGCCGCCTTGACGGCCGATGCCTCATTGGTGGCCGTCCATGACGGTGCCCGACCGCTGGTCAGTCCGCACGACATTGCGCGCTGCGTGGCGGCAGCCGGCGAGTATCGCGCCGCGAGTCTGGCGCGCCGCGTCACCGAGACCCTGAAGCGCGCCGATGCCGATGATTTCTGCACCTACGCCGTGGCGCGCGAGCAACTGTGGTTCATGGAAACCCCGCAGGTGTTTGAAGTGGCCCTTCTACGTGCGGCCTACGCGAGGGTCAGGGCGCAGCATCTGGAGGTGACCGATGAAGTGTCCGCCGTGCAGGCCACCGGGGCACGCGTCAAGTTCATGGAATCGATCCACCCGAATCCCAAGATCACCCGCCCGTCCGATTTGTTGCTGGCCGCGGCCATTCTAACCAACCAATGAGCAAGCCCAACTACGCATGGCGGCAAATCCCCGGCGGCCCGCGTTTGGCGGTGGCCACGCTGGCGGATGCCGAGTGTGCCGCGCTTTCTATCTACGTGCCCGCCGGCAGCCGCGATGAATCCGCGTTGCCTGCGGGCCTGGCGCACTTTGTCGAGCATCTGGTCTTCAAGGGCACGACCCGCCGCAGCGCCCGCGAGCTGAGTTTTGAAATCGAGAATGGCGGCGGCCAGCTCAACGCCTGCACCACCGAGGATCACACCGTTTACGAGGGGCGTGGCGAGGCCGGCCTGATGCCTGTTCTAACCGACGTGCTGGCGGACATGGTCTGGCACGCGACGTTTGCTGAAACGGAAATCGCGCTTGAGCGTGAAGTCATCGGCGAGGAGATCACGATGTATCGCGAAGCCCCGGCCGACCACATCGGGGATCTGATTTCGGGCGCGCTGTGGTCGCCTCATCCGCTGGGCAACCCGATTTCCGGGACCCTCGCCTCCATCGCCCAAATCCAGCGCAAGCAATTGGTCGAGTTCCGCAACGTCCATCATTTCCGCAACGATCTGGTGATTGCCGCCGCGGGGCCGTTCACGCTCGACGAGTTGCAAGAAATGTTAGATCCGCACCTGCCGGCAACCTTCCACCCTGGCCGCCGCGCTTTGCCGTTTGTCGTACCCGCGAGCCCGCCCAGGCGCGTTTGTGAGACGCGCGAAACCGACCAACTGCAACTCTCGCTGGCCTGGCACACACCCGGCCGCCACCACCCGCTGCGCCACGCGTTGCGACTGCTCAGCCTGATGCTGGGGGAAAGCGCCAGTTCCCGGTTGTTTCTGGAACTGCGCGAGGAACGCGGCCTGTGCTATCAGATTGCCAGCGATGTCACGCTGTTCGATGAGACCGGGGCCTTCGAAGTCAGTGCCGGGCTTGACCCGGAATCGCGCGATGAGGCCATTGCCTGCATCATGCGCGAGATCCATGATCTCGTCAGCAAAGGCCCGCTCCCCGGCGAACTCGACCGCGCCAAGCGCCTCGTCATCGCGCAAAGCAAACTGGCGTTTGAAGCGACTGCTGCGCACGCGGCATGGGCGGGTGAGGGCGTGATGGATTTCAATGAAATCCCCTCCCCAGGCGAGTGGCGCACGCGGATTGAGGGCGTGACGGATGGCGACATCCAACAGGCGGCCAACGAGGTTTTCAGCGACCGGCACCCCGCGCACGCGGAGATTGGCGCCTGATTATGACAGAAAAATGTTGCGGGGCAGTGGTGGGACCGGTAACTATCCTCCCACAATGAAACAGCAACCCTTCTCACGCCGTCGATTCATCGCCAGTTCCGTCCTCAGTGCCGCCGCGGTGGCTGTGGGCCGGGGCGTGGCCGCACCCGCCGCCACCGGCAAAATCCCCATCTCCGTGCAATTGTATTCGGTGCGCGGCGACATCGGCAAGGACTTCAATGGCACGCTGGCCGGGCTGGCCAAGATGGGCTTTGCCGGCGTCGAGTTCGCGGGCTATGGCATGTATAACGGCAAGCCCAAGGAATTGCGCGCCAAGCTCGATGAGCTCGGCCTCAAGGCGGCCGCCACCCACATCGGCAGCAATACGATGCGCGGTGACGCTCTGCAGAAAACCATCGAGTTTCATCAGGAAATCGGCTGCAAGTTCCTGATCGTGCCCGGCGACGGAGCTTTCACCCACCCGGAAAAGAGCAAGGAGTTCGCCGAGTTCTTCAACCAGACCGCCGAAAAACTCAAACCCCTGGGGATGGCCTGCGGCTATCACAACCACACTAACGAATTTGCCAAGATCGGCGACAGCAACCATTGGGAATTGTTTGCCACCCGCACCAGCAAGGACGTCATCCTGCAGGTCGATTTCGGTTGGGCGGCGGATGCCGGCCAGGATTGCCCCGACCTGATGAAACGTTACCCCGGTCGCATGAGAGTGGTGCACATCAAGCCGACCGTTATCAAGGGTGAAGCCGGCAAAAAGGCGATCTTCGGTCAGGACTCGGTGAATTGGGGCCCCATCCTCACGGCCTGCCGCGAAGTCGGCGGCACCGAATGGCTCACCCTCGAACAGGAAGCCTATCCGGATGGCAAATCGCCGATGGAGTGCACTGCCATGTCGCTCGAGGCGCTGACCAAGATGCTGTGAGCATCAGGGCCAATTTAGAACATTGGGATTGACGCCGCAGGCGGGGTTGCCTTTCTTAGCCGGAGGCCTCCAGCGGAGGTTTTTTCGTAGTTTCACCCCCAGACCCTCTTATGCAAATGCACGTATTGAACGCTGACGAAGTCGCTCGTATCCACGAAGCCACCCTGGAAATTCTGGAAACCCATGGTGTATGGTTCCAAGACAGCCCTGAGGCGGAGAGCATTTTCCGCAGCCACGGCTGCCGGGTGGAGGACGGCCGGGTGTTTATCCCGCGCCAGCTTTTCGCCGAATGCCTGCGCCTGCTGCCGGATCGCAACGAATTGAAAATCTGCGTCACCAAGCTCGGTTTCTCCGATTCGTTAGGGCTGCGGCAGGGCGAGTCCCACGTCGGGCTCATCGGCAACCCCTACTACATCTATGACCACGACCAGGGCGAGCGCAGCCTCACGGAGGCCGACGCCGATGACAAGTTCCTGGTCCTCGACAGCCTGCCGGGTCTGGAATACGATTGTTGCTGCACGATCAACGCCAGCCAGCGCGCGGCCAACGCCAGCTTCCCTGACTATCAGAAAACCGAGGTCTGCCTGGACTACCTGCGGCGGCGCCTCGGGAGTTGCGCGCGCAACACCGGCAAGAAGGGGGCGATTCACTCCAACATCATGCACGGCCAGGAGGACAATCCGCGGGTTCACAGCCCGCTGACGCTCAAGCCGCTGGAAAAAATGGAGGTGCTGCGCCATGCCCTCCTGCATGGTCCGCAGGCCACGGAGGCGTTGCTGGCCAAGGACACGCCGCTGATCTGGTGCAACCCGATCAGCCCGCTGCAATATCATCCGGATCAGGTGGAGGAAATCATCCAGGGGCTCAAGGCCCACGGCTCCAAATGTTATGTCATGTTCTCGCCTGAAGTCATGCTTGGTGGCACCGGGCCGGTGACCATGGCCGGCGCCCTCGCCCAACATAATGCCGAGGTCATGAGCGGCATCATCCTAACACAATTGATCGCGCCAGGCACGCGCGCCATTTACGGCTCGGTCTCCGGCGTGATGGACCTGCGCAGCGCCGATATTTCGTTAGGCAGTTTGGAATCCATCATGTTCAACGGCTGCGTCGTGCAGATGGCCGATTTCTACGGCTTGCCATCGCGCGTCCAATTCGGCAACTCCAGCGCCCGCCGCCCCGGCATCCGCGCGGCCGTCGAAACCGCCTGGGGGCTGCAGATGGGCATCATGGCCGGCGCCAACCTGGTCAACTCTGGATTGTTAGACTCAACGCTCATGCTCAGCCTTGAGCATCTGGTGCTGGTCGAGGAACTGGCCAACCAAGTGAAGAGCGCCAAGGCCGCCACCGCCATCGACGCGGAACACCTGGCGATGGATGTGATCCGCCAGGAAGGCCGCCCGTCCACCAACTACATGGGCCATGACCACACTCTGGACAACATGAAAGAGGCGATGTATTACTCGGATTACACCGGCCGCACCGCCAAGTCCTATGAGGATTGGTATGACATCGCCCACCAGAAGGTCCAGACCATCCTCCGCACCGGTCGCGAGCAGGCCGCGGCGGACCCGACCCTCGCCACCCGTACGGCGGCGGTGGCGGCACGTCTGCAAGAGGACGACCGCACCTGGCGGGCCGGTCAGGACGGTTGGTGGCGCGCCTATACCCGGGATCTGGTGTGATGGCGCCGATCTAACACAGAATCCCGATGAATAAGATCAAGCCACTGGTGTTTCTGCCGCCCTTCCTGTTGTGCGTGGCATTTGTGGTGCTGCAAATGGCCGATGAAAAGTCCTTTGTGGCAGCGCTGACCAGTGCCGACAAATGGGTCACCGGCACCTTTGGTTGGCTCGTTTCGCTGCTGGGATTCGGCATGTTGGTGTTATGCGGAGTGATCTATGTCTCGTCGTTCGGCCGCACCGTGCTGGGTGGACCCAAGGCCAAGAAGTTGCTGACCAACTGGCAGATGTTCACGGTGGTGCTGACGACCAACATTGCCGCCGGCATTCTCTTCTGGGGCGTCTTTGAATCGACCACCCACCTGAGCCATCCGCCTAACGGGATCGTCCCCAGCACGCCGGAAGCCGCACACTTCGCCATCTCCACGGTCTATCTGCACTGGACTCTCACACCCTATGCCTTTGGCTCGATCGTCGGGCTGATGTTCGCCTTTGCCTACTTCAACATGAAGCGTCCATTCAGCCTGGGCGCGCCGCTCTCACCCTTGTTGGGGCGTTATGGCGAAGGCAAGGTCGCCCAAGTCATTGACGCCATCTGCCTCTATTGCCTGGTAGCTGGGTTGACCGCCGCATTGGCCGGTTCAGCCCTGCTGATGGGTGGCGGCATCAATCACATGTTAGGCATCGCGGGCAAGCCGTCCAACCTGATGCTCGGGCTCATCATCGCGGCGATCATGGGTACTTCCGTGGTGGCGGCCATCAGTGGCGTGACCAAGGGCATCCGCTGGATCGCCAATGCCAACACGGCATTCCTGATCGGCTTTCTCGCCCTGGTGCTGATACTGGGACCCACCCGCTTCATCCTTGAACTTGCCGTCGAGGGCCTCGGGCAATTCCTGGGCCAGTATTTCCAAAAGGCGTTGAACACCGGCGCGGCCTATCAGGACCCGTGGCCACACACCTGGACGCAGATGTATTTTTCGGCGTTCTTCGCCTGGGCGCCGATCATGGGGGTGTTTCTCGGGCGCATCGCCTATGGCTACACAGTGCGCGCGTTCCTGTTTTTCAATGTGCTGCTGCCCTCGATCTTCACCGGTACCTGGATGGCCGTCATCTGCGGCGCGGTGGTTGATATGGAAATGCGCGGCAAGGTGGGACTCGCCGCACAATTGGATGACAGCGATCCGTCCCGCGTGCTGTATGCCTTCCTCGGCCAACTGCCGCTGGGCAACCTTCTCATTCCGATCCTGCTCATCACCGCCTTTCTCTCGTTCGTGACCACCGCCGATGGCAACACCGACACCATGAGCAACATCTCTTCCAAGGGGATTTCCCCCGAGCACACCGAGTCCAGCATGGGGGTGAAGATCGCCTGGGGCGCCCTGATGGGGGTGTTCTGTTGGGTCATGGTCACTTACTTCAGGCTGGATGGAATCCGCACGTTGTCGCACCTCGGCGGCTTTCCCGCGCTGTTCCTGTGTCTGGCCATCAGCATCTGTGCGCTGCGCGTCGTCGCCAACCCCGCCCGCTACGACAAGTTCGACCCGGCTCACCCTAACAAAGAATCAGATCCAACCGACATATGAATCTATCATTTGAAGAAACACTCAAACTGGCGCCAACCACCCGCGCGATCCACTGCGGTGAGGGCGTTGATGCGGAAACCAAGGCGATCCGCCGGCCGATTGTCATGGCTAACAGCTTTGAGCTCAACGACACCTCGGAGACGCTGCCGGAATCGTTCGATTGGAACGACCCGAACGCGTTCAACTACCCGCGCTCGCGCCATCCCAACGCCCGCTACCTCGAGGAGCGCCTCGCCGGCATGGAGGGTGGTGAGGATTGTGTGGTGTCGTCCAGCGGCGTGGCCGCGATTGCCGGCGCGTTCTTCACGCTGCTGAGCGCCGGCGACCACATGATCAGCTCGCGGATCTGCTACATCGGCATCCATGGGTTTCTGGTGGATCACCTGTCAAAACGCTTTGGCGTGGAACTCACGCTGGTGGACACCACCAATCCCGAGGAGGTGCAGGCGGCCATCCGCCCCAACACCAAGCTCATCCACATCGAGACGCCGTCCAATCCCAACACTCTGGTCAGCGACATCGCCGCCATCGGCGCCATCGCGAAATCCATCGGCGCGATCTTCACCGTGGACAGCACGTTTTCCGGGTTGGTGCTGCAAAACCCCATCAGCCTGGGCGCGGATTTGGTGATGCACAGCCTAACCAAATATGTCAACGGCCACGGCGACAGCCTGGGTGGCGCGGTGATCGGCAGGAAGGACCTGATCTCGCAAATCCGGCTGGCCGCGGGGGTGCATCTGGGCGCCACCATCAGCCCGTTCACGGCCTGGCTGCTGATGCGCAGCGCGGCCACGCTGCCGCTGCGCATGAAGCAGCACTGCGCAAACGCCCTGACGCTCGCCCGCTTTTTGGAAGCGCACCCCAAGGTCAAGTTCGTGCGCTACCCGGGTTTGGAAAGCCACCCGCAGCACCAACTCGCCAAGCAACAGATGAGCGGCTTTGGCGGGATGATCAACTTCGCTTTGCACGGCTCGCAAACCGAGTGTTTCAAATTCATCTCCGGCATCAGGGTCATCACCCATGCGGTGTGCCTCGGCCATGCCGAGTCGTTGATCCAATACTATCCCCAACAGGGCGATCATCCGGAACTCGGCGTGCTCAATTACCCCGAGGACATCGGCGAAGGATTCCTGCGCTTCAGCGTCGGCCTGGAGGATGTTGATGATCTCATCGCAGATCTGCGGCAAGCGCTGGACGCGGTCTAACTTCTCGAGAGTTAGAATCCCGGCTCTTGCCAGAGCGCGATTGCCGTGCTTGACTGCGCGCATGTCCGACATTCGCATCACGCTTCACACGACCGCCGGCGACATCGACGCCACAATGTATGCCTCGAAAGTGCCACTCACCTGTGCCAATTTTCTCAATCTTGCCCGCTGCGGGTATTACGATGGGGTGGCCTTTCACCGGGTGATCGAGGGTTTCATGCTACAAGGCGGGGACCCGACGGAATCCGGGCGCGGCGGGCCGGGTTACAAATTTGCCGATGAATTTCATCCGGATTTGCGGCATCGTGCGCCGGGGGTGTTCTCGATGGCCAATGCCGGGCCGGGCACCAATGGTTCGCAATTTTTCATCACGACCACCGCCACGCCTTTCCTTGACAACCGTCACTCGGTGTTTGGCCAGGTGACCAACGGTCTGGATGTGGTGGAAAAAATCACCGGCAAGAACAACACCGGTGAGCGCGGCTGCAAATTCAACGGCGTGGGCGACAAGATCACCTCCATCACCCTCCACGACGACGCCACGTCGCTGTTTGAAAGCCAAAAAGACCACGTCGACCACTGGAACTCGATCCTCAAGCGCTAAGCTCTCACGGATCAAGGCGGCGGACTGGTGTCGAGTAGCGTGCGGATTTGCGGGTCATCCACATTCGGCATCACATACACCAGGAAGATGTAACGCAGCGTATCCGTGTATTGCATCGGCCGTTCGGACAGCATGATCCATTCCTTGTCCACCTTGCGATAGAAAAGTGTCTGCGCCTGGTTCATGGCATTGACACGGGTTACCCGTGGCACGGCTACAATCCTGGCCGGAGCCACTTCCAGCGAATGTTCACCCGCCGTGATGGCAAACGGCAAACGGGTCATGTTGATCACGCGTGACTCGCCTCGGGCAAAACTCGCGTAGGCATCATTGAGAACCATGAGTTGGTATGGCAACTTCCCCTTCTCACCGGCAGGCAATATGAAAATGATGGCTTGCTTCACGTCGCCGGGCACACTCACCGATCCTACCAGATTTGCCAGCGGTTTGGCAGAGTCAAACGTGGGGGAAGAATAGAGTTGGAGCAAACCCTTGGGCAAGCTGACCATCTGGGGCTCGGTCAAGCCCTCCATAGCCAGATTCAGGCGTATCCGTGTGCCTTCGGCACCCGCCACATACAGTTCGGCAAAGGGATGCATCGGATCATGCAGCACGGCACGAATGCGCGTTTTCACGCCGGCTTCCGGCGCTGCGCATGCCGCGTCGCTCAGGCCGCTGGCAAGCACAATGGCAAGGAGATATTTTAGGGTGTGCCCGGATTTGGTGGTCATGTTTCAGAGGCTGTTAGCCAGCGGAACGACAACAGACTCAGGCGGCGGCCAAATGTCTTGTTGCCGGTGTTGGCGCTTTTTGAATTGGGATCCCATACGTTGGTTGATGGACGGTCCTGCGAGTTAAGATACTCTGGTATCCGCTGCACCACGGCTTCACCAAAAACCCTGGCGCTCACCCCGCCCTTGGCGTCAAGCGCCTCGCCGTACACGCGAATCACAAAGGTGTCCGCACGCACGGTGGCACAGGGTTCCAGTATCCGCAGCAGGTCGCCTTGGCTGACCCATCCGGGTGCCCCGGCCGCCGGATTGCCAGTCGCCGCCTTCGGGGTGGCGAATTTATACACCTTCTGGTCCGAGACGTCCTGCAGCCGGACTTCCGTCACCGCCCCGGCAAACAGGTTTTTGTTCAGCATCGAGTTGTCGATGGCCGCCTGCAACGCCCCCTTGCGGGTCAGATCGGAATCCGGGCCGATGCGGCGGTTGACGAATTCCGACATGGAGAGGAATGGCCCCCGCTTGCGGACTTCCTCGACGATTTTGCCAGCCAATTCATCGAGTTGCTGCGGGGTCAATTCGCGATAGCCATTCCAGTCATTGGTCAGCTTGTTGTCGATGTTGGCGACAGTGGTTTTGTTCACGGTGAAGTTGTTGATCACGCCTCCATTGACCAGAGACATGGGCATGATGGGGATTTGCGCGCTCATTTTCTCATTGAGGGTGGCGCTGGTGGCCCACAGGGTCTGGATCATGCTGTGGTTCATTGCGGCGAGCACCGCCTTCCATGCCTGGACATCCGTGGAGTTGACATTGAACGCACCGCGGATCATCTGATATTCGGCCGCCGTCTGATAGGCCGTCGCACTGGCCTTGCCGCCGGAGAACAGTTCGGCCTTTGCCTTGGCCAGCGTCTTACCCGCCGGCAAATACGGTTCATAGGCCTGCGCCGGCAGCGGCTTGGTGCCTTCCATGAAATTCGTGAAAACCGTCTCCACCGGTGTCGTCCCACAGGTGGCAAAAGTGGAAAAATAAAACCGGTCGTAAAGCGCATGGTTGGCCAACACCGAGTGGTCTAGCAACGCGTATTTCACCACCCCGCTTTGCAGGACGCTGGAGGTGGATATGAGCGGCGAGGCATAAGAATTTGCCACGGGCTGGACAAAGTTCGGCAGCAAGGCGCTGGTCAGGGCATTGGATCTGCGGAAATCCGCGAGCGTCTGCATCGGGCCCATGGGCAATTCCAGATAGACTCCGGATTTGATTCCCCGAGTCACTTTGTTACTGGTGAGGGCATAGCCACGGTTGGTTGCGTCGATATTGAAGATGTCATCCACGGTGCCGAGCAGGGGTTGGACGTTGAGTTCATGCGAATATCGGCCCGGCAGGTCGGATTTCAGATCGACCACGGTTGGGGTTCTTGCCGGGTTGTGATGGAGGAATGGCAAACCGGCCAGGCGTCCGTCGTGCTGCAGGTTCTGGCCATTGTTGAGTTTGTCACGACTGCCGTTGTCATAAACCCCGCCATTGGCGGTGCGGGCGTAGGCGGAGAGCATGACAAATGACTTCGTCTTGGTGTGCTCCTTGAACGGCGTGAAATTCGATTCCCATAGATTCTCGGCCAGCAGGTAGTTAGGCATGCTCTTGGCGTCGGGGTAGCGGTAAGTGAGGGGAAACCCTTTGGCCAGCGCCGCGTCATCGTAATCGAATTCCAGGCCGCCGATATCCATGGTGGCTCCCTGGGATGTCAATCTGGCGGTGACGGTCATTTTGTCCCTGATGATGCCGGTGTTGGGTTGAACCTTGTATTCGATATAGACCCTGTCATCCGGCTTGAGTCCCAGAATGCCGAGCTTGCCGTCGTTGGACATGCCGGAGTCCACGTCATCTTCCGTTAGGGTAAGCCAGTCAATGTCATAAGAGACCTGTCGCCCGAGGAATCCAGGCTTGCATTTTGCGGGGGTGCCGGCGCTTCCCGTGAGGTTGTTGGCATAGTCGAAAAACACCCGCTCCCCCTCGTTGCCGGCACTTCCAAAGATGGTGTTTCCATCCATATAGGGGCCACAGACGAGGGTTTGCCCCGGTTTCATGGTGATGGCCGAAGCGGTGGTCGATGCAAGGTCACTCCAATTCGAAATGCTCATGATGAAGGATTTTTCGTTGCGGTCAGCGCCGTTGACGAACAAGCGGTTGAACGAAACCGGGCTCTTGCTCTGTGGCTTGTCATTGACGATGAAATTAAACGCCATCGGTATGCCCTTGATGTCGACATCCAGCTTGTCGAACTTCAGGCTCACATTATACGGGTTGTGCAGGGTGATGATGGGGGCATAGAGGAGGTGCCCCATGCGGGTCATGTTGGGATCGATGTTTTTCAATGGCGCGATCCACGGGCCGTGGGAATCCCGCACCACAAACGAGAACAGGATTTCCACCTTGGCAATGACCGGTGCCGGATAATATGTCTTGGGAGGGGTGGGCAGAGTGGCTGGGAAGACCGGGGTGAGCAGGACCGCCTCTTGCGGTGCCTTGTAATAAAGTGGAGCGGCGGTGTTGAGACCGGTTTCCTTGTAGATGTCATAGTATCCTTTCAAGGCGGACCAATAGGGATCGGATATGCCGGTGATCTTGTGGGTTGTTTCATAGAGCTTCTTATTGTTGAATTCGGCGGGCAGGGCCGTGTTGGACCACCCGAACAGGCATGACAAATCCTGCTTGAGACCACCGTCACGCACGTTGGTTGGCAGACCCATCGAATGCAATGTGACATGACGGCGGAACTTGGCCATCGGCTTGCCCTCACTTAACAGATCCAGTTGATTCAGGCTGACCAACTTGCCTGCAATCCCACGCGCCTTGGCGTAGGCCTCCGGTTTTTCGTCATTCGGCAAGAATGACAAAGCGGTTCCATCGCTGGCCTGCACCACCGAGGGGTCGGCCCTGTGTCCCGCCAACAACGCCCGTTTCTGCCACAACGATTGATTTTGCGAAGGGTCGCGATAGGAATTCACCCGCGCTTTTACCGATTCATCGGAGATATGCCATGCATAGGCGCCTTCGCTCCTGCCATTTTGATAGATCGGGACCTTGGCTGCGGTGAGGGTGTCTGCACTCACCTCGGAAGCCGCACCACCGGCTCTGGCACCCACCCATTCGACACTCGATCCGGTGCGTTTGGTGATGACGTAATTGCGGTCACGGGTGGCTTGCCAATCCGGGTCGGAAACCAACCAGCCGCGGAACAATTCGAGCTTCTTCCCCGCATAATCCAAGTCGGGTGTGTTAGGGTTGTAATTCCATGAATTCCATACTCCTGCCACCTGTGGCTTGCTTGGTTTTTCGGTGATGATATCAGACATTGCGGTGATGACCTTGTCTGGACCAACCGCCGTTTGGAGTTCGCCCAGAGCCAGCATCAAGGCTAGCCTGGCATTGCTGCGGGCGGTGGCCATGGCGCTGTCCTGCATGGCCGAGCGCAGGGTGACGGCTGAGAGGCTCAATAACCCGACGGCCAAGAGGGCAAGCAAAACCATCAGGCTGAGGGTGACTACCAACGCGAAACCACTGAGATGACTTGGCCGCGCGACAGTGGCTGCAATAATTGGCGAAGCCTTCATGAATTCAACGAACGGACGGCAAACATGGTATCGGTAATCATTTTGTCAATACCGCATGTCGCCGGGTGGTGGGTTCATCCCCGCTCACGGAAGCGAAATTGGCAGGCTTGACAATCCGGCTTGCGCTGGTGGCCAAGAGCGGGCATTGATGTCGCGCGATGCGAGACCTTAGCGCCGAACCGGCATGGCAGGACGAGGATCTGGGGCAGCCGCTCCCGGATTCTCCGCACGCGTGTTCGGTGTGCTTGCCGACTTGGTCTGCCGTGGTCGGGTATGAAGAAGGATTGGATAAAATCCGCCACCGGATGCGCACCGGCTATCCGAGGTTTTTCCGGCACTCTGCGGTCGAACGCTTGTTTGCGCTAGCCAAGGCGGAGGTGGCCGGCGAGGGCGAGGAAGTCATCGTGTTGCCCACCCGGGCCGCCGTGCAACGCGCCCATCGCTGGGTCGAACTGCAGGCCGAGACCGCCGTGCGCAGCACCAGTTTCCATGGCTTGCACGTGCTGGTGGTGCCGGCCAAAGCCAAGACCGCCGCTGATGACTACTGGCGCTTGAGCGGTGAGATCGTAAGCAGCCGCCAGGCTCAGGATTTTTCCGACGGGAATTTGCGGGAGGGCTCGAAATCCCACTTGATTGTTAGATCGCTGGCGAAATTCAACGGCGCGGCCGCAGGTGACCCGTTTGTGTTTGCCAGCGGGATGGCGGCGGTGACGGCGGTACTGCGGGCACTGCCGGGCCTGCGCGAGGGCAAGAAGACGTTGCAACTCGAATTCCCCTATGTGGATTGCCTGAAAGTGCAAAAAATGTTCGGCCATGGGGTCGTGTATTTGTATGAAGCCACCGGTGAATCGTTCGACGAGGCCTTGCAGCGGATCCGCCAAGGGGAATTCGCCGGGGTGTTCACCGAAGCGCCGAGCAATCCCTTGTTGCGCACCGTGGATTTGCAGCGGGTGGCGGACGCCTGTGCGGAAAGTGCCACACCCCTGGTGATCGATGATTCGGCGTCTGGCCCCATGAATGTCGAGGCGTTGCGGTTTGCGGATGTGGTCACCAGCAGTCTGACCAAATGGATTTCCGGTGAGGGCGATGTGATGGCGGGCATGGCCACGGTGCGCGCGGATTCACCGGTTGCCAATGCCTTGTGCGAATCGCTGGCGGCGGATTCGGTGGAATGCGCGCCGCTCTACATTGCGGACGCGGAGGTGCTTCTATCCAATCTCAAGGGTTACCCGCAGCGGATGAAAACCGCCAATGCCAATGGCGTGGCGCTGGCCAGCTGGCTGGCCGACCACCCGGCGGTGGAGCAGGTGTGGCATCCCTCGCTGACCACCGCGGAAAACTATCGAGCGGCGATGCGCAAGGGCGGTGGCTTTGGCGGCTTGCTCTCGTTTGTGTTGAAGGCCGAAAAGAAAACCCCGAAAGTATACGACGCGTTGCGTTTGAGCAAGGGGCCGAGTTTTGGCACGCCCTTCACCCTGGTGTGTCCCTACACAATGCTCGCCCATTACCACGAATTGGAGTGGGCGGAAGGTTGCGGGGTGTCCCCCAACCTGCTGCGCGTGTCGTGCGGCGCAGAGCCCTTCGAGGCGCTGCGGGCGGCTTTTGAAGAGGCGCTGGCCCACGCGTAACTGCGGCTTCCAGCCGCAGTCGGCTACCCGCCGCAGTGCATGCAAGTGGATATTCCCTGCGGCTGGAAGCCACAGCTACGGCACCGCCCATGCGGGCGGATAAGTCGGCGGACCGTGCCAGTCCGCCCTACCCGCAAAAAAATTCCAAGGAATTTGCTCGTGGCGGGTCTATCCATTTGAAAGCATGGCCGTAAGTCCCTCGAATCATGGAAACACCCAACGCCAGCCCCCGTCCCCTGGCTGATTCATCAGGCAGCCCGGTGCTTCCGTGGCAAGCGCCTGACGAGGAAAAACCCACTCTTCAGCGGGTGTTTGAAACGGAGGAGTCGCCGCTGTTGCGGTATGCCTTCGGCTTGGTCGGCCAACGGGAAACCGCGGAGGACCTGGTCCAGGAGGCGTTTGTCAGGCTCCATGCGCACTGGGCGGAGGTGACCACGCCGCGGGCCTGGTTGTTCCGCACGATCCGCAACCTCGCCCTCAACCACCTCCGCGACCACCAGCGCGAGACCTCGCTCGAAACCCAACAGGAATGGGCCGGCAACTCGCCCGACCCGGAACAAGCCCTCGGCAAACTCGAGGCCCTCGGCACCCTTCAATTGCTCATCGCCGAACTGCCCAGCGCCGACCGCGCCCTCATCCGCCTCAAATACCACCAACACCTCAAATATGACCAAATCAGCCGGCACACCGGCCTGAGCGTCGGCAACGTCGGCTACAAACTCCACCACCTCCTCAAGCACCTCGCCGACTCCCTCCGCCACCTCGGCATCGAGTCCGCGGAAGGGTAGGAAAAGTCAATAGTCATTGGTCACTAGTCATTAGTAAAGAACCAGAAACGCCTCTTCTTCCTCTTCCCCCAGTGACCAGTGACCAGTGACCAGTGACCAGTGACCAGTGACCAGTGACCAGTGACCAGTGACCAGTGACCAGTGACCAGTGACCAGTGACCAGTG
>CAIKDP010000163.1 GCA_903826205.1 Akkermansiaceae bacterium | reverse complement strand
TTGATGCCGCAGAATTGCGAAAACGCCATCAGCATCACTGCAATCACCATGGGGCGGAACATCCCGTGCCGGAACAACTCGGCAAAGCCCGCTTCCTCATGGTGCATCGCATCCTGGATCGCCCCCATCTCACGCGCCGCGTGCGCCGCGCCGCCCGCGCTTGTCAGAATGGCGAGCGCCTCGTCACGGCGTCCGCGTTGTGCCAGCCAGCGGGGGCTTTCCGGCACCGCAAACAGCAGGCCGAAGAAGATGATCGCCGGCACCGCGCCCGCACCTAACATCCAGCGCCAGCCCGTGGTGGTGTTCCAGAGTTCGTCACCCAGGCCCTGCACCATCTTGTTGACGAACAATGTTAGAAAAATCCCGATGACGATGCCGAGTTGGAACAAGGTGCCGAGCCGCCCCCGCCATTTTTCCGGGGAGATTTCCGCGATATACACCGGACAAATCATCGAGGACGCGCCGATGCCAAGGCCGCCGATGAAGCGCGCCGCGAGGAATTCCTCGAACGTGCGCGGCACCGCCGACAGCAACCCGGAGAGGGCATACAGGAACGCGCACAGAAACAAGGTCCGGCGGCGTCCCAGGCGGTCGCTCAACAGCCCCGCGAACATCGCGCCGGGGATGCAGCCCAGGATCGCGCTGGCCCCGGCGATCCCCTCCTGCGTCGGGTTGAGGTGCATGTGCGCCTTCAGATAGGAATTGGCGCCGTTGATGACCGCCGTGTCATAACCAAACAGAAAGCCACCGATGGCGGTGACCCCCGCGGCAAACAACACAAAGCGGAGCGGCGAGACGGTGGGGCGGGGTTCCAGTTGCATCGTGGATTTGAATCTATAGCGGATGCAGGCTGGAGGTCAAGCAGCAGCATCGGCACCCTTCCATCCGTGCGTGGAACAGGAGGAGCGGATCGTAGTTTCGGACTTCAGTCCGTTCTTTATGCAGCAAGAGCGGAGTTGAGAAATGAGGAAAAAGTACGCGCGAAGTCCTCCTAAGGAGTGACGACATTCTTGTCGTCATGCTGAAGGGATAGCCATGAACAGAGCTTTAAGCACACACCCATGGACCACGCTTCCGCAACCACCACAGGAACCGAAGCGCAGCCGAGATAGCCAGCCATAGGCTGCCCGGAGGGCGAGCGTAGCGAGGCAATGTGGTGGCTCCTTATGAAACACCGGGCCACGCGCAGGACCGCCAGCCTCAATCCTTGGCCTTGGTGAAGACCATGGCCTCGCGGAGCAGGGCGGGACTGGACTTGTTGGCCTCGATCGCTTTGGTCAGGGCGGCGCTTGATTTCGCGTCCCTGCCGACAATCTCGGGATTGAGCAGGCGCAGGCTGAGTTGGTCGCCGCTGACGGTGAAGCTGGCAAATTGATAGACCCGGGTATCGTCGGGGGCGTCGCCCTTGCTGTTGCCGATCCATTTGAGTTGCACGAGCGTGAGATCAGCCACCTTGCACAGCCAGCCGCGGGCGTAGATGGAATCGGTGCCGTTGCCGGTGTACGCGACGAGGTATTCCTGTTTGCCAAGCGGCAACACCAGCAGGCGCTCGGCCTGGCCGCCGTCGGTCTTGGGCCTTTCCCACAAGCCGATGGCGGACTTGTCGAGGTCCAGCGTGGGGGTGTCGACCAGTGGCACGGTGAAGTCACACCCAGCTAACAGAATGCAGGCGAGGACGGGGAGCAGGGTTTTCATGATTTCCGGGGGAGTTAGAACACGCCGCTGAGTTTGCGGCCGGTCCAGAACAGGGCGAGCAGGGAGATGAGGCCGGTGAGGACGCGCCAGTCGCTCCACAGGGGGATGCGGTTTTGCAAGGGGCGTGGTTCGGGCAGGGCGGTGATTTCCTTGACCAGATCGGCGAGTTGGTTGGGCTGGATGATGCGGCCCTTGGACACCTTGGCCATTTCCTCGAGCACCTCGGGGCGGGCCGGTTGGCCGGTCTTTTCGATTTCCACGCCCTGTGCAAACAAGGTGGTCTCCACGGGTTTGTCATCGGTGCCGGCGATGCTGGCGCGCAGTTTCCATGCGCCGGGCAGGTCGATCTTGAAACGCCCCGAGTAGGCGCCCCAAGCGGTGTCGTTTTTCTGCAACTCAATGCGTTGGGTGCGGCCGTCGGGGGAGGTGATGTCGATGGCGACGTGGCCTTGTTGGAGGGGCGCGCCGTTAGGGTCAAAGGCGTTGGCGTTGAGAGTGATGTTGTTGCCGGGGACGGGCCGTTCCGGCGTGTAGAAGAGGCGCACGCGCTGGCCGGCGGCCATGTTGCGTTGATAGGACATCCAGCGCGCCACTTGGCCCCAGAAGCGGTAGTGATAGAGGTCTTCCACCCCGCGCCGCCAGCGCCACGCCGAGTCGATCCCCATGAACAGCACCTTGCCGCTGCCCGCCGGTTTGGTGACGATGAGTGGAATCGGCCCGAACTTGCCGCGGCGGTTGCCATGCACGGCCAACACTTCCGTGCCGCCCTTGGCTTTGATCACCGGCGCGTGCCAGTAGAAACCGGGCAAGCGCCGCCAGATCTCCGGGTTTTCCTCCTCGCTGTTGCCTAACATGGTGAGCAGGGATTTGCGGCCTTCGGTGGTCAGGTTGAGCGGCGAGGCGAGCGTTTCGGACAGGCCGGTCTTGTGCTCGGCATCCAGCACCACCGGCAGCAAATCCGATAGATCGGTGTCCAGCAGGGTGGCCTGGTTGCCTTGCGGGCCGGGCAGGAAGACGACACCGGATGCTTGGTTTTCCACCAAGCCGCGGATGAGGGTGCATTGGTCCTTGGTGAGCTGGCCGTTGCCGATGCCCACGTCACCGAGGAAGATCACATCGAACTTGGCGAGGTCCTCAAGTTTCGAGGGAAACTCGGTGATGAAATTTTTGCCGGTGGCCGGTCCGAGTTGCGGATGCAACAACAGGCAGGTGAGCTCGACGCCGGGATCGCGGGTCAGGGCGTTGTGCAGGAAGCGGTATTCCCAGCGCGGCAGGGTTTCGACCACCAGCACGCGGATCCGCTCGGGACGCCCTGCTATGTTGAATTTGTGGGAGTTGTTAGATGCGACGAGTTCGCCCTCGGCCACCGGGATGGAGAGTTCGAGGGTGGAGGCGCCCTCTTTTTCGAGACGCCAGAGCATCGAGTCGTAGATTTCCGTGTTAGGTGGAATGACCAGCTCCTTGGTGCGTTCGTGGCCGGCGCTGTCGCGGAGGCGGGCAATGGTGCGCACCTGGCGGTCGAGCGACGAACGGATGGTGAAGGGGATTTGGACGTTTTCACCGACGATGCCATAGGTGGGGGCGGAGACGGCGAGCAGGTCAAGGTCCGGCAGGCGGGTTTTGCTGCCGACGGGAATGGGAAAGAGCGGTACGCCACGCAGACGCATCTTTTGGGCGGCAGCCACCGGGGCTTGGCCCAGGTTGGAGTCACCATCGCTGAGCAGGATGACGGCGCGCAGGTTGGTTTCCTTTTCGAGCATCTCGGAGAGCGGTGCCTCGAGGTCGGTGCCGGCAAGGGGCTCCGCGTCTTTGGGTGGAGTGGCAAAGGCTTGGGTGATGATCTCGTTGGCTCCGTTCGCTTGCAACGGTTTCCAGAGGTCCGCCGCCAGTGCCTTTTTCACCCACTCGGCACGTGTCACCACCGCCGGGCTATCCGATAGGGCGAGCGGCAGCGGCGCGTCGGCCGTGGTCATCGATTTGGAATCGTCCCACAGGATGGCGATGCGCGGCTTGGTGGTGGGGTGCAGGGTGGTGCGCCACTCGGGTTGCCACAGCAGGATGACGACGACGAGAGCCGCCAGGCAGCGGAGGGATTCCAGCACCGCGGTGCGTCCGCGGTGCGGGCTGCGCCGCCACGCGGTCACCGCCAAGCCACCGATCAGGATCAGCGCGATGACACCGATCCAGAGGGTGAGAGGAGTGGGCGTGAGGTGGAGCATTCCTGGTTATGTTAGAAGGTGACTGCTTGAATAAGTAATTAGGTGATTACGTGAAGAAGTAAGTAGGTGAAGACGTGCGAGCGCGGAGTTTGGAGAAGTCATTATTTCTTATTTACCTATTTACATAATCACGTCTTCACATCCTTGCTTATCACTTGCACGGTTGTCTTGTTAGGAAGGCAGAGGAGGGCTTCGGCGAGGAAGAACAAGAGGACGGCCATGAGGAAGGCGCGCCAGACATCGCGGGACAGCGTGGGGTCGTTGGCTTGTCCGGCCTGTTCTAGCAGGGTGTAGCCGGTGCCCTCCAACGCGGTGTTGAGCGCGTCGCGGGGGAGGATTTCCGGTGCGTCCTCGGCCAGTTGGCGGTTGAGGGCGAGGAGCCGGCCGTCGAGTTTGAAGATGCCGGCGAGGTGGTCGGCGTTGGCGGGATCCGGGGTGCCGTAGTCATCGAGGCGGGTGCGGGTTTCGCCGGGCAGGGATTTGGCGGCTTCCGAGCCGACGTAGGCCAGATAGGAGGCGTCGAAACGCTCGGCCCCGAGGGCGACGATGCGTTGGACAAGCGGCAGCAGGACATCGGCATCGCCGAGGTTGGACCAGGTGTAGTCCGGGGTGGAGGCGACGAACCAAACGGTGCCGCGGTCGAAAATGCGGCGGGTGAGGAACGCCTCGCCATCTTCCCAGCGGGCGAGCGGGCTGGCATCCCCAACCGGGAGTTGGCGCCGGATCGCCTTGAGGCGCTCGGCTGGCAGCGGGGTCCCATTGAGCCCGTCGCGCAGCGGTCCGTCGCTGTGGTTCCAATCTTTAAGGATGAAGTATTTGTCTTTCGCGGCAGAGGTGGGCGGTGCCCAGTTGAGATCGAGGAAGGGCTTGGCTGGGGAAGTGCCGGGCGGGAAGAAAATGACCTGCCCACCAGCGGCCAGCAAGCGGCTGACTTGTTCGGCGGCAGCTCCGCCGGGGAGGGGCGCGGCCCACAGCAGGGAGGCCACGTCGTTGATTGATAGAGTGGCGGCCTGTGCCGGATCGATGCGCTCGGCGCGTTGGTTGCCGAAGCCGGGCGGGGCGGCAGCCAGCGTGAGATAGTCCGTCGCTTCGCCGGGTGGGGCGACGACCAGGGACTTGACGGGGCGGGCAGGGCCGTAGGCGAAAAATGCCGCGTTGTCGCGCGGATTGCCATCGGCGGGAATCGAGAACCAACCGGAGCCGGTATCGCTGCCGGCGGGAAGGGCGACACGTTTTTGGAAGCGCAGCGATTGGCCTGGCAGCGTAAGGGTTTCCGTGGTGCGGGTGCCATTGAGGGTGGTGGTGAGCGGCAGGTTGGCGGCCACGTGGGAATCCGCGGAGCGGGTGACCTCAATATCGAGCAGCAACTCATCCGCGGCGCGGCGCGACCCTAACAGACGGATGGCGGCATTGGGGGCGGCGGAGCCGGTGAGGGACAGCACGCGGATGGTGGGTTTTTGCGGCAAGTTGGCGAGGCTGGCGCGGGCGGCGGCCCAGCGTTCGTCATCGGGGTGCCAGTTGGAACTCTGCATGTCGGAAGCCAGCCAGACTTCGGCGCGGCCGTGCGTTTCTGCTAGAAACTCGGCGGCGCGGGTGAGCAGGGTGGGAAAGTCCGCGCTGGTGTCGGTGGCCGCGGCGCTGGAGAGATCGGCCAGGACCTCGGGGGAGGGAACGTCCTGGGCTTGGCCGCTGGCACTGTCGATGAGGACAAGTCGCGCGGAGCCGAGGTTTTTCATGGCCTCGCGGACTTTTTCCAGGACGATCTGGCGGCGCGCGAGCAGGCCGTCGCCGGGCTTGGCTTCCATGGACGCCGAGCGATCGAGGACCAGCACGACCAGATCGATGGAGCCGCCGCCCCAGCCGAGGAAGCCGGAAACGATCGGGCGCGCGGCGGCCAGGACGAGTGCGGCGATGCCCAGCGTGCGGCAGGCGAGAATGAGGAAGTGGCGCAGCTTCTTCTTGCCGCGGCTCTCGCGGGTGGCCTTGAGCAAAAACTGCATCGCCGCCCACTGGATCGTCTTGTGGCGGCGACGATTGATCAAGTGGATGATGACCGGGATGCTTGCGGCGAGCAGCCCCCAGAGCATGATGGAATTAAGGAAGAGCACGGTTAGGGGGTAAACGCTGAAAAGCTGAAAAGCTGGAAACCTGAAATGAAGGGAAGAGTTAAGGCAGGAAAATTATGGGCAGCAAGATTGGGAGCTGACGCAAGAGAAGAGAAAGAAAAGAGCATGCATGGCGCGGATCGCATTACTGATAACGGATTACTGATTACTTTCTTCATCTTGAGTCTTGCAGTCTTCTGTCTCTCTCAGCGCTTTGACTTGGGCAATCTCGCTGTTAGAAATTCCCGCAGCAGCGGCTCCAAGGGCGTGTCCGTGGTGACCAGTTGGTAATCGGCGGCGGCGTCATGGCACTTGGCGCGCACGGCCGTGAGGAAGTCGCGCAGCGCGGATTTGTATTCCTCGGCGATGAGGTTGGGTTCGACGACGAGGGAGGTGTTGTCTTCAAGGTCGACGAAGCGGTGGGGGCGGTCGAATTCGAAGCCGATCTCCAGCGGATCCATCAGGTGGAAGACGGAGATGTCGTGCTTGCGATAGCGCAGATGCTGGAGCGCATCGCCGAGCGCCTCCGGATCCGTGAACAAATCGGATAGAATGACCACAAACGCGCGCTGGCCGATTTTCTCCGCGACGGTGTGGAGGGCCTCGATTAAACCGGTGGCGCCGCTGGGTTCAAGTTTGCCAAGCGTGGCAAACAGCCGGTCGAGGTGGGCGGCCCGGCGGCTCGGCGGCACCTCCAGATGCAGCTTGTCGGTGCAGATGGACAGCCCGGCGGCGTCGCCCTGGTTGACCAGCAGATAGGAAAGGGAGGCGGCGATGCGGCGTGCGTATTGGATCTTGGCCTCGGCCTTGCCGGCGAATTTCATCGAGCCTGAAGCATCCACCACGAAGTAGGCGCGCAGGTTGGTGTCGGCCTCGAATTCCTTGATGTAAAACCGGTCGGAGCGGCCGAAGGCTTTCCAGTCGAGACGCCGGGTGTCATCACCGGGGACATATTTGCGATATTCGGCGAACTCGACGGACGACCCGCGGTGGGGTGAGCGGTGCTTGCCGGCGACATTGCCTAACATCGGCACACGGGCCTCGATGGGCAGGGCGCCGAGGCGTGAGAGCATCGAGTTGTCGAGGAAGTCGTATTTCATTCTTCCCGCATTTCCTTGATCAATCTCGCGACAATTTTCTTGGAGGTCATGCCTTGTGACTCGGCGGAGAAGTTGGTGATGACGCGGTGGGTGAGCACCGGCGAGGCGACCGCCTCGAGATCCTCGAGCGAGGCCATGTAGGCGCCGCGGAGTGCGGCACGGGCTTTGGCGCCGAGGATGAGGTATTGGACGGCGCGCGGTCCTGCACCCCAACCGACGGTATCCTTGACCCATTGTGGCGATTCCGGTTGGTTGGGCCGGGTTTTGCGCACGATGGCCACGGCGTATTCGTAGAGGTGCTCGGGGACCGGCACGCGGCGCACGAGTTGTTGATAGGCCAGCACGCTTTCACCATTGAGCAGGTGGTGGAGTGCCTCGCGGGCGGCGCCGGTGGTTTCCCGGGCGATGCGTTTTTCCTCCTCGGCGCTCGGGTAATCGACCTCGATGAGGAACATGAAGCGATCGAGTTGGGCTTCCGGCAGTGGATAGGTGCCTTCCTGTTCGATCGGGTTCTGGGTGGCGAGCACGAAAAACGGCGGCAAAAGGGTGTAGGTGTTGCCCAGCACGGTGACCTTGTTTTCCTGCATCGCCTCCAGCAAGGCGGACTGGGTCTTGGCCGGGGCACGGTTGATTTCGTCGGCCAGCACGATGTTGGCAAACACCGGGCCCTTGATAAACTCGAATTCACGCCGCCCGCCGACCCCGCTTTCCTGGATGATGTCGGTACCCGTGATGTCCGCGGGCATCAGGTCCGGGGTGAACTGGATCCGGTTGAACGTCAGATCGAAGGTCTGGGCCACCGAGGACACCAACAACGTCTTGGCCAGGCCGGGTACGCCCATGAGCAGCGCATGCCCGCGGGCGAACAGGCAGATGGCGAGCCGCTCAATGACCTCATCCTGCCCGATGATGGCTTTGCCGAGTTCCGCGCGAAACGCTTGATAGGTTTTTCCAAGTTGATCGATGGCGGCTACGTCATCGGGCGGCAGTTGGCTGGCGAGGGAGGTGTTAGGATCCATACAGGGTGCGAGTGCGAAACTTTAGCGACGCTAGAAGGTCAACTCGTTTTGTCGAGGCGAGAAACGCGGAAATATTCCCCGGCGGGGGAGCGGGCGCTCGCGCCTCAGGTGGAAGATGAGAATTGCGGCGAGACGCCGCAAGCACGGTCTGCCGCGGGATGCGGCAGCCACGCCGGTGGCGGCGGAGGGTCCGCCCGGACCCCGAAAATCCTTGAATTTGCAGCGAAAAGAAAAAAATCGTAAGGAAATGGATAAAATTGCCATTTCCGGCTTGCCAGTGGCTGGACGTTTGCTAAACCATCCGCCCCCGCGGCGGATCCGGAGAGTTCCGGTGACGTCACGCGGTCACGCGAAATTCCCGCAAATCATGGCACGTATCCTAGGTATTGAAATCCCCAACGAGAAGCGCATCGAAGCTTCCCTGCCCTATATGTTTGGCATCGGCCGCCCCACTGCGGCGAAGATCCTTGAACACGCCGGCATCGACCCCAACATCCGCACCGGTCAGCTCACCGAAGACCAATTGGTCAGAATCGCGCAAGTGATCCAAACCGAGTCGATCCTGATTGAAGGTGACCTGCGCCGCGAGCGCCAGTCGCAACTCAAGCGCCTCACCTCGATCAACTGCTACCGCGGGATTCGCCACAAGCGTGGCTTGCCGGTGCGTGGTCAGCGCACCCGCACCAACGCCCGCACCCGCAAGGGCAAGAAGAAGACGGTGGGCGTTAAGAAATAATTTCCAATAGATCCCCATGTCCGAAGAAGCAACGACTCCCATCCCCGCCGCTACACCGGCGGCCAAACCACTCCCCGCCGCCCCAACCGCTGCTCCCGAGGCTGCCGCCGATGGCATGCCGAAGAAAGAAGTCAAGCGCGACATCTTCGCTGAGATCGGCGGAGGTGAAGAGGAAATCAAGATTCACAAGGCCAAGGGCTCGAAGAATGTCCATCGTGGCATTGTTCATGTCACCGCCACTTTCAACAACACCTTGGTCAGCGTGACTGACACCAATGGCAACTCGATCGGTTGGTCGAGCGCCGGCAAGATGGGCTTCAAGGGGTCCCGCAAGAGCACGGCTTACGCCGCGCAGGTGGTGTCGCAAGACGCCTGCCGCCAGGCCATGGGTCATGGTCTGAAAGAAGTGGATGTGCGCGTCAAGGGTCCGGGATCGGGTCGTGAGGCCGCCGTCCGTGCGGTGCAAGGGCTGGGTCTGGAAATTCTTTCGATCCGCGATGTGACACCCATCCCACACAATGGCTGCCGTCCGAAGAAGGCCCGCCGCGTCTAACAGCAATCCCCTTATTAATACAGATCATGGCACGTTACACAGGTCCCCGCGCGAAGATCAGCCGCCGTTTTGGCGTCTCTCTCTTCGGCCCGTCCAAAGCGCTTGAGCGCCGCAACTTTCCGCCCGGTCAGCACGGTGTGCGCGCCGGCCGCAAGAAAAAGAGCGAATACTCTGTCGCCCTTGGTGAAAAGCAGAAGCTGCGTTTCCAATACGGCGTTCTGGAAAAACAATTCCGCAAGTATTACGAGGAAGCCGCGCGCCGCCGTGGCGTCACCGGCGTGATCCTGCTGCAATTGCTGGAGACCCGCCTCGACAACGTGTGCTACCGCTTGGGCTTTGGCAATACCCGCCAGTCGGCCCGCCAGTTGGTCAATCACGGCCACATCCTGGTCAACGGCCATTGCGTGGACATTCCCAGCTTCCAGTGCAAGCCCGGCGATGTCATCAAGGTTGGCGGCAAGCCGTCTTCCAAGCAACTGGTCTTGCGCATGCTCGATCTGACCCAGGCGTCCACCGTCAAGGATTGGCTTACGCTGGACCGCGACAAGATGGAAGCGACCATGTCCCGCGTGCCGGAACGCGACGAGATCGATCCGCTCGTCAACGAGCAGCTCATCGTCGAACTCTACTCACGCTGAGTTGGAGCTTGGTTCTATCCGATTTTCAAGACGCCCGGACCGCTTGGTCCGGGCGTTTTTTTGCGACTCTCTATCAAATGGACTGTTGCGGGGCGACCACCACCACTTTGGTATCGGCGATGTCGTCATGCAGGGTGTTGCGGCCGTCGCGGAAAATCAGCAGCGCATCCACCAGCACCGCCAGCGAGCCGACGCACGGGACTTGGGCAGCGAGTTGGACAGGCAGAATCCGGTGGGTGATGATGCGCATGGCATCTATGGGACTGCCATCCTTGCGGACGATCCGGATGGACGCGAGTTTCTTGCCGATTGTCTGGCCATTTTGGAGGAAGACCCAATTGATGCCGATATAGATGGCGATGCCTGCCAGTGCCCAGAGCAATTGTTCGCCTATCATGCCAAACATTCCACCTCCCAATTTCTGATTTGTGATGGTCCGGTTGAAGTACCCCATGAGGAACATTGCCGGCAGGGTCACCACCATAATGATGATCCCATCGATCAATTGTGCGCCCAAACGTATCCACGGTGACGCCAGTTGCCGGGCGGATGGATCATGCATAGGTTGGAGGGGTTCCGTTTGAGGCGGGCTGTAGGGGTTGTTGTCAGGTTCCATAACGCAGGGAACTAGCAGATTCAGTGGATAGCGCCAGCCTTTTTTGACAATAAGTCTCACCGCCTAGTCCAAGGCGGCGTTCCGGGCATCAGGGACTGTGGGTGGGACGAAGGAAAAATCGTCGTCCTGGCTTGGGACGAAGGAAAAATCATCGCCTTGAAGCGCAACGGGAACGGCTGGTTTGTTAGGCAGGACGGGGGCGGCGGCCGTGTCGGAAGTTGTTAGCATGGCGGCCGGGGTGGGCGCGACTTGCAGGCTGCGCGGGACTTTATCGACGGGATCGAGGTTGGGAATGGTGGCGGCCTCGGTGGTGGCCTTGAGGTCCTCGAATTTGCGGGCGCTGATGAGGACGCGGGTTTCGAACGAGCCGATGGCGCTGTTGTAGTGGTCGACCGCATTGCCGAGGGCGCGGCCGAGTTTGGAAAAGTGGTCGGCGAGTTTGCCGAGGCGTTCGTGCAGGGCGCGGCCGAGGAGGGAGATTTCGCGGGCGTTCTCGGCGATGGATTCCTGGCGCCAGCCGTAGGCCACGGCGCGCAGCAAGGCAATCAGGGTGGTGGGGGTGGCGAGGATCACCCCTTGGTCCACGCCGCGCTCGATCAGGCCCGGATCACTCTGCAAGGCGGCGGAGAAAAAGGATTCGCTGGGCAGGAACAGCACCGTGAACTCCGGCGCGTGGGCAAACTGTGAGGTGTAGTTTTTCGATGAGAGTTGTTGGATGTGGGTGCGCACTTGGCGCGCGTGGCGGTGGAGGCATTCCTCGCGGAGGTTCTCGTCGGTGGCTTCCAGCGCGTCAAGATAGGCGTCCATCGGGGTTTTGGAATCCACCACAATGGTCTTGCCGCCGGGCAGTCGCACAATGAGGTCGGGGCGCAGGTTCTTGCCTTCGTCGGTGGTGGTCGAGTGTTGGGTTTCGAAGTCGCAGTGTTCCTGCATGCCGGCGAGTTCCACCACGCGGCGCAGTTGCATTTCCCCCCACTGGCCGCGGCCGGTGGGTTGGCGCAGCGCTCTAACAAGCGAGGCGGTTTCGCGTTGGAGCCCGAGTTGGCCCTCGCCGAGCGAGCGGACCTGGGTGCGCAGTTCGGCGTAGGCATCGGCGCGGATTTTTTCAATTTCTCCCAGATGCACCTCGAATTTTCCGAGGCTATCGGCGACGGGTTTGACGAGTGAGGCGATGGCGGTCTGGCGTTTTTCGATGTCGTTTTTGGCTTCCTCGGTATGGGCGCTGAGCGAGGCTTTGGCGAGCTGCAGGAATTGTTCGGACGAGGACTTGAGGGCGTCGGCGGAGAGGGCCTTGAAGGTGTCGGCGAGTTTGAGTTCAGAGCGTTCGAGAAGCGCTTGTTTGTCGGCGGCGGCTTTGGTTTCGGCTTCGAGGCGGGAGCGGATTTCGGTGAGTTGGTTGCGGAAGGTTTGGGATTCTTGTTCGTTGTGCTGGGCGGCGTTGGTGGCTTGGGCGAGGCGGGCTTCGATTTCGGCGGCGCGGCGTTCTTCGGCTTTCAGGCGTTCCCTCACCGCGGCGAGCTTGCCGCTGGCAACCAAATGAGTGAACAGCCAACCACATAAGAGGGCGACAAGGGCGGCGAGGAATTCAGGCAAGTGGCGTAGGAGGTCCGGTGGCATGACGGCAAGAGACAAGCGCAAACGCAGAACCGCTGAAAGGCTGAAATGAAAAAAGCTACTTGAGCCCGAGGATTTTCGGCGGGCTGGCATTGCCGAACCGGTCCAAGGCCGTGACCGCGATGGCCTCGGCGCGTGGCATTGTTAGACCGGACGCAGAGGCGGGAAGGATGCGCACGGTGCGCCAGGAGCCACCGACGCGGGCCTGCACGGCGATTTTGGCCGTAGTGGCATCCGGGATCCAGTGGACGGCGGTGGCCGTGTCTTGCAGTGTGGCGGAAACCCCGGGCGCGGACGGCGCGGACTTGCTCAGCCACGGCATCGGCGGAATCGCGCTGGGCTGGGTGTAGGTGTTGGCCAGACGGGTGGCAATGCCGCCCTGGTTGGTAACCAGACTCTTGGCACTCCAGTGGATGTGGCCATTCCAGTTGTTGCCGGTCTTGCGGGTTAGGTCGATTTGGTTGGTGATTTCAGAGGCGGGTCGTCCTGGGTCTTCCGAGGACCCGATGCGGGCGGTGGCGATGCCCGGCCACACCGGTCGCGATCCTTGCTGGCGCCACCAGTTGAGCAGCGCGGGAAAACTCTGCTTTTGTGGGGAAATCCGCCAATATAGTTGGGGTGCGAGGTAATCAACCCAGCCGTTTTGCAGCCATTTGCGCGAGTCGCAAGCGAGTTCCTCGTAGCTGTTGAGCTTGGCTTCAATGCCCGCAGGCGCGCCCGGTTTCCAGATTCCGAAGGGACTGATGCCGACGCGGACCCAGGGTTTCTGGCGTTTGACCGAGGTGTAGAGATTGCTAACAAACTCATCGATGTAGGCGCGGCGCTGGGCCGGGGATTTGCCGTCGGCAAAATGCAAATTGCCGGTCGGATACGGATAGAAATAATCGTCGAGATGGACGCCATCGATGTCGTAGCGGCGCACGACGTCGAGGATGGAATTGAGGGCGCGCGCGCGGGTTTCTGTTAGTGAGGGATCGCACCAGATCATTGAGCCGTAGCGCTTGGTGATCAGCGGCGCGGCGTGGGTGACATGGGTCGGGGATGCGGAGTGCGCGGTGTTGGCCAGCGCGCGGAAGGGGTTGAACCAGGCATGGACCTCGATGCCGCGGGCATGGGCCTCGCGCACACAGAAGGCGAGAGGATCGTAGCCGGGCGAGCGACCCATCGTGCCGCTGAGCCACGGGCTCCACGGTTCAAGGGCGGATTCATAGACGGCATCGCAATGCGGGCGCACCTGGAAAATGACCGCGTTCATTTTCAAGGCGACGAGTTTGTCGAGGATGGCGCGCAGTTCCGCCTGTTGGGTCGCGGCGCTCAGGCCCTTGTTGCTGGGCCAGTCGAGGTTGTAGATGCAGGCGATCCAGGCACCGCGGAATTCCCGCGCCAAGGCCGGCGGCTTTTCATTCACCGGTGCATACGACTGGGCTGCGGCGTGAGCGGCAAAGACCGCGGAAATGAGCAAGGCGGGCAGGCGGAACATGAGCAGCAGTATGCCCCAAGTGTGGGATTCCGCAAGAGCCGACCCTATGAAGAGAAATGGAACCGCAGATGGAATGTCGTCGCTCCTTAAGTGTGGCGCGGAAGCGATAAGGAGCCACCACATTCCTGTGGTGGGAGAGGATGCATGGTGCAATTCTGCTCATGGGCAG
>CAIKDP010000162.1 GCA_903826205.1 Akkermansiaceae bacterium | reverse complement strand
TCGTCAATGAATTTGTCGCAGACGGGCAAAAATCCGAATTAACTTTTTGACACAAAGTGACTTTCCGGGGAGACTTGGGTCGTCATGAACGCAAAATTATCGAAATGGATGTTGGCTCTTGCGGTTGAGGCGATGTGTCTATCCGGCGCAGATGCCGGCGTGGAAATCGGCGACTCGGTGAAACTAACCATCAAGGGTGTGCCTAACGAGGAACAGCAACAAGTGACCGGGATTTACCGGGTGGGAGATGGCGGCGGCCTGCGGCTGCCCCTGCTGAAGGAGCGCCTGCCAGTGCGCGGACTCGGTGCGGACCAAATCGCGAGTGCGGCGGAGAGCGCCTACCGCGCGGCCGGAATTTACAAAACCCCGTCGATTGAGGTGGAAGTCGTCAATGGGCCAGAGCAACCGGGCGGAGCCGCAGTGGTGAGTGTTGGCGGGCAGGTGGCGAAAGCCGGTCCGGTGCCCTATCGGAAAGGTCTGACCTTGATGCAGGCCTTGCACGCTGCCGGGGATCGCAATGCGTTTGGCGGTCGCAACATCACTCTCTTCCGCGGCACCAAAGTCATTCATCTCGATTACCGCAAGGCCGAGCACAAGAATTTCGAACTCCGGCCAGATGACACCATCAGTGTCGAACAAAAAGGAATCGTGGAATTCGACCGCGGCTGAAATAACATCCCTACAGTCAACGACTCCATGCCGGTGGATTCCGTTAGATCACCCCCCGGCAGGCGCATTCGTTAGAATGCGGGCGGCCAAGTCCGCGTCCCCTGTTGCCGTGCCACCGCCCCCCGCGTTCTCACGAACGCGCCTACGAAGAGCGGCAGAGCAGCCAGACAGCGGGTTGGCGGCGGTGAGGCGTTCCTGCAAGGGAACTTACCCGCCAATGGCCACCATGGGTCGTTGCATTTCGAAATCCTCGGCAAAGCCGTGGTGTTCGGGCTTGTTGGCAATGGCTTCCAAGATTGCGGCGGGCAGCGCAATGGCGTCAGCCAGAGTGTCTCCGGTCTTGGCACGCAGCACTTGGCGCAGGTCGATTTCACCATGGCGGCCGAGGCAGGGGCGGAGTTTGCCGTCGGCGGTGAGACGGAGCTTGTTGCAGTCCGCACAGAAATCCGCGCACGTCACCGCACCGATGAAGCCCACCACGCCGCCGCTGCGCCGCAGTCGATAATAGCGCGCCGGCCCGTGGCCCACCGGCTTGGTGGTGGCAGGATCCAGCGCGTCGTGGCGGCTCAGCCGTGCCATGGCTTCGGCAACGGAGAAGAAATGCCGGTCATCCAGCGGTCCGCCGGGCGCCAACGGCATCAGCTCGATGAAGCGCACCGGCATCGCGCGGGCCGAGCCGAACTCGGCGAGCGCAAGGACTTGGTCGTCGTTGATGCCGCGCAGCAAAACGCAGTTGAGCTTGATGCATTCAAAGCCTGCCGCCGCTGCGGCATCAATGCCTGCCAGAACCGCCTCCAGGCGCCTCCCGGTGAGGTGTTGGTACCCCCCCGGGTCGAGCGTGTCCAAGCTGATGTTGATCGAGCGCACGCCCGCTTGTTTGAGCGGCTCCGCCAGCTTTGGCAGCAACAGCGCATTGGTGGATAGCCCGAGCGTTTGCACTCCGGCCAGATCCCAGATGCGACGCGCAATGTCCACAATGTCGGGCCGAATCAACGGCTCGCCACCGGTGATGCGGAATTTCCGAAACCCCAGTTCCGTCGCGGTCGCCGCGATTCTAACAATATCATCCGCGCTCAGATGATCGCCGCGCTGCGTCCATGGCCGGTAGTTCTCCGGCATGCAATACAGACAGCGCTCGTTGCAACGGTCGGTGACCGAGAGGCGGAGGTAATCAATGGTGCGGCCGAAGGGGTCCATGAATCAAGGCAGGGGGTAACGGCACCTTCACGGCCACCGCTGACAGCCGTCAGAATGCCGGGTTTTCAAGCTTTTTCAAGATAAAATCCAAATCACGGTGGTTTTTTCTTGATTTGTCTGCCGGAATCCACAAATTTCCGCCTGTGACGCGCGCCGGATCTTATTCATCCCCCAATTCCCGCGAGCGAGGTCACAGCCAATCCCACGCATGAGCCACCATGTTTATCTATGGCAAGACCGCAACTAACGCCATTGCAGTGATGAGTTACCTCGCTGCGGAGGAACCGAATCGTGTGGGCTCGGCAGTCATTGCAAAAGCGCGAAATCTATCGCCGGTGCTCACGGCCAAGTTGCTCACCCAATTGGCCAGTGCCGGCTTTCTGGCGGGTCAACCTGGACCCGGGGGTGGCTATCGGCTCATCAAGAAGGCGCAGGATATTCGCCTCATCGATATTGTCGCATTGTTTGAGCAGATCGATAACAGCTCGCGATGTCCGTTTGGCGCGGGTTGGTGTGGCAACGCGGCGCCGTGTCCGCTGCATGACACGATCACCCGCATGACCGAGAAAAACCACCGGTTTCTGGAACAAACCCGGCTGTCGGTTTTCCGGACCAAGGCCGAGATTCCCAAGCCGCCCAAGTCCCGACTGAACCCCTCCGCGGGCAAGACTTCACGCCGCGCAACACCCCGCCGGTCGGGAAATTCATCCACCTAGCCATTGCGATGCACTTCGATCCACCCCCGTCGTCCCATGCGGTCCAAGGAAGTTTCGCCGCTTCCAGTGAGGCCGCCTCTTCCACCCATCGAACACTTGGAGGGCGCGCTCTGCAACCCCGATTGCGTGCCTTGTTGTGTCTCGCAGTGTTAGGGAGCGGCCTGTTAGCAACCCCGCCCGCCGCATTCGCCCAAGGACCCACCACCACCGCACCCGCGCCGGCGACCCCGGCCGATGAACCCGACCTCGTCGCCACACGCTTCCTCACAAGTTGCACCGGTTGCCACACCCTAACTGAAGCAAAGTTGAACGGCCCCGGGCTGGCCCCGGCCTCAACGTGGCCGGTGGACCAGCTCAAGACCGCCATCAAGCGGATGGAGAAAAATGTCGGGCCGCTCAAGGACGAGGAATTGGTGGCGCTGGCGGAGTTCATCAAGGATCGCAAGGCACCGCAACGTCTTGGTGCCGAGCAGGCGAAGATGCAGGCCCGCTTCCTGGCCAAGATGGCGCCGCCGGATGCGGTGCTGGGCGCCGGGTTGTTTGCCGGTTCCCGGGGCTTGCTCCATGGCGGGCTCGCCTGCGCCGCCTGTCACAGCGTTTCCGGCAAGGGCGGCAATCTCGGTCCGGATCTAACCGGAATCTTCACCAAAATGGGCGGTGCCACCCCGCTCATTTCCGCCATTGAAAAAGCCAACTTCAAGATCATGGCGCCCCATTACCAGCGTCATCCGATCACCACCCAGGAAGCGATCCATCTGACCGAGTATTTCTCCAAGATCGATCCCAAGGCGGCGGTGGCCGCCCCGTCTCGGTTTGCTCTGGCAGGCGCGGGCCTCGCGGGCTTGCTGCTGGCGGGCTTGACCCTTTACCTGCGCGGGCAGCGCCAAACCCGCGGCCGCGACACCAAGCTAACAAGGAGGAGAAAATAAGCGCATGAGTTGGATCCAAGACCTATTTGCCCCTGAAGACCGAACCTGGGAATCGTTCTATCGCAATCGCTGGAGCTATGACAAGAAGGTCCGCAGCACCCATGGTGTCAATTGCACCGGTTCCTGCAGTTGGGAAATCTACGTCAAAAACGGCGTGGTCGTGTGGGAACTCCAGGCGCTTGATTATCCCATCATCGATCAGGCCATCCCGCCATACGAACCCCGCGGCTGCCAGCGCGGCATCAGCTATTCATGGTATATCTACAGTCCCATCCGCATCAAATACCCGTACGTCCGCGGTGTTCTGTTAGATCTGTGGCGCAAGGCCAAGAAGAAATTCCCCGGTGACCCGGTCGGTGCCTATGCCTCGATTGTCACCGATGCGGAATCGCGCAAGTCCTATCAAAGTGCGCGCGGCAAGGGCGGGTTCAGGCGCGCCCCATGGGCCGAGGTCAATGAACTGATGGCTGCCGCCAATCTTCACACGGCGCGACGCCATGGCCCTGACCGGATTGTCGGTTTCTCGCCGATTCCCGCGATGTCGATGCTCAGTTATGCCGCCGGCGCGCGCTTCTGCCAACTTATGGGCGGAGTTTCCCTGTCGTTCTATGATTGGTATTGTGACCTGCCACCGGCGTCGCCGGAAATCTGGGGTGAGCAAACCGATGTCAATGAGAGCGCCGATTGGTATCACTCGAAATTCATTGCCACCGTAGGCTCCAACGTGCTGATGACGCGCACGCCGGATGCGCATTTCCTGGTGGAGGCCCGCCATGGCGGCACCAAGGTTGTGGTGTTTTCACCGGACTTCAGCCAAACCTCGAAAGTCGCCGATGAATGGGTGCCACTCCATCAAGGCACCGATGGCGCTTTCTGGATGGCCGTCGGCCACGTCATCCTCAAGGAAAACTATGCGGACCGCCAGGTGCCCACGTTTCAAGACTACATGCGCCAGTTCACTGACGCCGCTTTCCTGGTCACTCTCGATGTCCAAGCCAATGGCAGTTACCGCGCCGGCAAATTGCTGCGCGCCAGCCAACTCGAGGCCACCCGCACGCAGGAAAACGCCGAGTGGAAATTCTTCGTCGTGGATGCCACCAGCGGCAGCTTGAAAATGCCCAAGGGCACCGTCGGCCACCGATGGCAGAAGCAAAAGGGCGAGTGGAATCTCAAACTGGAGGATTGCATCACCCATGAAGCAATCCATCCGTTGTTAGAGCTGAATGCCGCGCACGACACCACCCTGCCGGTGGAAGTGCAGGATTTCTCCGACGGCACCAACGCGCGCGTCATCCTCCGTCACGTCCCGGTCCGCCGCGTCGAGACCGTCGACGGCCCGGTCTACACGACCACGGCGATGGAACTCTACTTCGCGCAGTATGGCATCAACCGCGGATTTGGCGGCGAATGGCCAGACAGTTATGACGATGCCACCCAACCGTTCACACCGGCATGGCAGGAGCAATTCACCGGCGTGGCGGCAAGCGTGGCGGTGAACTTTGCGCGGGAGTGGGCGCGCACCGCCGAATGCACTGGTGGCAAATGCAGCGTGATCATCGGTGCCGGCGTCAATCACTGGTATCACAACAACCTGATCTATCGGGCCGTCATCAATTCGCTCATCTTCTGCGGCTGCATCGGCAAGAGCGGTGGCGGGCTCAATCATTACGTCGGCCAGGAAAAGCTCGTGCCACAGACATCATGGGCACCGGTTGCCTTTGGTGGTGACTGGGCCGGTCCACCACGGCAGATGAACGCACCGTCGTTCCACTATATGAATTCCGACCAGTGGCGCTACGATCGCTCGTTCAACGAGATGTGCCCGGTGAGTGACGCAACCCACGCGATGGCCCACGGCCACACCGCGGACAAAAACGCCATGGCTGTTAGACTCGGCTGGTTGCCATGCTACCCGCAATTCACCCGCAGCAACTTCGAGTTGATCAAGGAGGCGCAGGCCGCAGGTGCGCAGACCGATGAGGAAATGGTCGCATGGGTGGTCACACAGTTGAAGGAACGCAAGGTCAAGTTTGCCTTGGAAGATCCCGACAATCCGGAGTGTTTCCCGCGCTTGTTCTATATCTGGCGCGGCAATGCGCTGAGTTCCTCGGCCAAGGGTCATGAGTATTTCCTCAAGCACTACTTGGGCACCCATCACAACGCGATCGCCGAGGAATGCGCCAAGCCCGACATCGAGGATGTCACCTGGCACGACAAGGTAGAACTTGGGAAAATGGACCTTGTCGTGGATTTGAATTTCCGCATGGACACCTCCGCGTTGTATTCAGACATCGTGCTGCCCGCCGCGACTTTCTACGAGAAGAACGATCTGAACTCGACGGACATGCACAGCTTCATTCATCCGCTGCAAGCGGCGGTGACGCCGTGCTGGGAGTCGAAGAGCGACTGGGATATCTTCAAGGGCATCGCTGCTGAAACCGCGAAAATGGCCCCGCAATATTTCCCGGATCCGGTCAAGGACATTCTGGTTTCACCGTTGATGCACGACACCCCGGCGGAGTTGGCGCAACCCACGGTGAAGGATTGGGCCAAGGGTGAGTGCGATTTAATCCCCGGTAAAACCGCTCCTAACATTAAGATCGTCACCAGGGATTTCAGCCAGGTCTACAACCGCTTCATTTCCCTCGGGCCCAATTTCCGCAACAACGGCCTGTCCATGCACGGCACCCACTACGATGTGGATGACGCCTATGACGCCTACATGGAAACCCATCCCACCGAGAAATGGGGCGGTAAACAATACCCGAGCTTGCGGGTGGACAAGGACGCCTGCAACGTGATCCTGCACTTCGCGCCGGAAACCAATGGCGAGATGGCCTGGCGCGCCTATGAAAGCGAGTCGATCAAAACCGGCATCGATCACACGCATCTGGCAAAGGACACCCGCGCGGTGCGCTACACCTTCGATGATCTAACAACCCAGCCGCGGCGCACCCTGACCACCCCGTTCTGGACCGGCATCACCAATGGCAAGCGCACCTACGCCGCCTATTGTCAGAACATCGAGGAGAACATCCCGTTCCGCACCCTCACCGGCCGCCAGCACCTCTATCTCGATCACGAAACCTACATCGCCTTCGGCGAAAACCTGCCAACCTTCAAGCCGCGCGGTGAGCTGCGCCAGACCCGTGACCTGGTCCAAACGCCGAAGGGTGGCGGTGGCCTGGTGCTCAACTACCTCACACCCCATGGCAAGTGGCACATCCACTCGACTTATGGTGACACCCAGCGCATGAAAACGCTCTCACGCGGGTGTTATCCGGTGTGGGTCAATGACAAGGATGCGGATCTCATCGGCATTGAGGACAATGATTGGATCGAAGTGTTCAATGACCACGGCGTTGTCTGCACCCGTGCCATTGTCAGCGCGCGGATTCCCACCGGTATCTGCCTGCTCTATCACGCACCGGAACGCACGCTGGGGGTTCCCAAATCACCCGAGCGCGGCATGAAGCGCGCCGGCGTCCATAACAGCCTCACGCGCACCCGCATGAAACCGCTGTTCATGATCGGCGGCTACGGCCAATTCACCTATGCCTTCAACTATTGGGGACCCCAGGGCGTCAACCGCGATACCTTCGTCATCGTCCGCAAATTGGACAAAGTCGTCTACTAGCCACCTATCAAAATCATGGACGTCAGAGCTCACGTATCCGTCATCTTCCACCTCGACAAGTGCATCGGGTGCCACACTTGCAGCGTCGCCTGCAAAAACGTGTGGACCGACCGGCCAGGCGCCGAATACATGTGGTGGAACAATGTCGAGACCAAGCCCGGAACCGGCTATCCGACGCGCTGGGAGAATCAGAAAAAATTCAACGGCGGGTGGAAGTGGGACGGTTCTGCCAAGCTTGAGATGCGCTGCCAGAGCAAGGCCGATGCCTTTCTCAAGCTGTTCTACAATCCGAACCAGCCGAACTTGGATGACTATTATGAGCCGTTCACCTATAAGTATGATGACTTGTTCACCGCCAAGCTGGGCGATGACCAGCCGACCGCGATTCCCATCTCCCTGATCACCGGTGAGCCGATTGAAATCAAGAGCGGCCCGAACTGGGATGATGACTTGTCCGGATCGACGATTTATGCGGAAAACGACCTCAATCTCGACAATCTAACCGAAGAGGAGCGCAATCAACTCTTCGAAGTGGAGCGTCTGACGATGTTCTATCTGCCGCGCATCTGCAATCACTGCGCCAATCCAACCTGCGTCGCGGGTTGCCCATCAGGTGCCATTTACAAACGTGGCGAGGACGGCATTGTCCTCATCAACCAGGAAAAATGCCGCGGCTGGCGCGCCTGTGTCGCCGCCTGTCCGTATAAGAAGATTTATTACAACTGGAAAACCGGCAAGTCCGAGAAATGCGTGCTGTGTTTTCCCCGCTTGGAAACCGGCCAACCGCCGGCATGTTTCCACTCCTGTGTGGGCCGCATCCGTTATATGGGAGTTATGCTATATGATGCGGACCGCGTGCCGGACGCGATGAAAGTGCCGGACCGGGCGTTGGTCGAGTCCCAGCGCATGGCATTTCTCGATCCGAACGACCCCGAGGTGATAGCCGCCGCCCGCGCAAACGGAATCAGCGAGGAATTCCTCGATTCCGCCAAGAATTCGCCGGCATGGAAGTATATCATGGAATGGAAGCTGGCTCTGCCGTTGCACATTGAATATCGGACGATGCCCATGTTGTTCTATGTTCCGCCCCTGCTGCCGGTGATGGGCAAATCCGTCCATGGCACCTACAACCACGAGGCCAAGAATTTCTTCACCTGCTTGGAGGAATCCCGTCTGCCTGTCAAATACCTGGCCAGCCTTTTCAGCGCCGGCAACGAGCAAATCGTTGAGGCGGTGATGCGCAAACTCATGGCCGTGCGTTACTACAAGCGTTGGCAGAGTGTGGGTGACATGAATGAGAATGACGTTGACAAGATCCTGCGCGACGCCCGCACCACCCGCGAGGAGGTTGAACAGATTTATGCGATGACGGCCATCCCCACCCATTTCCAGCGCTTTGTGTTGCCGCCGTTGCAACGCGAGGAGGCCATCGAAAGCACTTGCAGTCCAGAGGTCTGCAAGGGATGCACCGGCTTCAGTCTCGATCCCACCTTCAATCCGCGCGCCTGAACTCCACCCGCACTCCCGTGGCGGCGGTTTCCAACCGCCATGCCACCCCGCCATCCATGACCGCCGCCGTACCCATCGCCCCACCCGCCGCCGCGACCATCGCGGCGACCATCGCCGCCCAGCTTGTTCTGTTAGGTCGCTTGCTGGACTATCCCGGCGCGGATTTTGATTCCACATTGGAGTCGGCCCTGGCCACTGTTGACAGCCTTCATCTGGTGGCCTTCAGCAAGGCGATTGATGCGCTCACTCACGATGCGCGCGAAGAATTGTATACCGCCACCTTTGATGTGACTCCCCAATGCGTGCCCTACGCCAGCATTCATTTGTTCGGCGAGGAGAATTTCAAGCGTGGCGAGTTCATGGCCGCGCTGCACAGCCGCTATGAATTGGTGGAGTTTGGCACCGCTGGCGAGTTGCCGGATCACATCGCGGTGTTGCTGAGTTACGCGGCGATGCTCGGCGAGGCCGAGCGCCGCGAATTGCTGGAGTTCTGCCTGTTGGGGCCGCTCGCCAAAATGACCCTGATGCTCGCCGAAACTCAACCCTACCGCTTCTTGCTGGAAGCCGTCGGTGATGTGCTGCGGGCCCATTATCCCGGCTTGCAACCCGCGCTCAGTCCGCTGGAGCAAATGCGCCAGCACGGCCTCTGCCCCACCGTATCGGATGGCTGCAACTGCGGCCCGCCCCCGGATGCTGCAGTGCAGACTGAAATCCGCATCCTGGACGGCCCGGACGACGATATCGAAGAACGGACAGAAGTCCGCACTCCAAAGGATGCTTCACCCATGATCCAGCCGCCGACTGTGGCCCCCCCCCATCCAACCTTCCCGCAACCATGCTAGACGCATTCCTGTTCATTGGTCTTCCCTATATCGCATTGATTGTAGCCGTGATCGGTTGTTTGCGGCGGGCCCGCCTCAGCAAGTTCACGATGTCGGCACGTTCGTCGCAGTTTCTGGAGGACCGCCAGTTGCTGTGGGGCTCCGCACCCTGGCATATCGGCATCATCGTGGTTTTGCTAGGCCACTTGCTCGCCTTCCTGTTGCCCAACGTATGGTCGGGAATCCTCACCGTGCCGATGGCGATGTTTGGCATTGAGGCCCTTGGCATTGCCTGCTCGCTGCTGGCACTCGCCGGACTTGGCACCCTCATCTATCGTCGCCTTACCTCGGCCCGCTTGCAGGCAGTCACGACCCCCTCGGATCTATTGGTGGTGGCGTTGCTGTTCATGCAGATTTCGTTAGGTATATTATCAGCCATTTACTTTCGCTACGGTTCCGCATGGAGCACCGGCACGCTGGTGCCCTATTTATGGAGCCTGTTGCTCCTGCAACCGGACATGGCGTATGTGGCTGGCTTTCCGATGCTCTTCAAGCTGCACCTTATCGGCGCATGGCTGTTCATCCTGTTGTTGCCCTTCACGCGCCTGATGCACATCCTTGCTGTGCCCTTCACCTATCTCTGGCGCGCCCCCCAGTTGGTCGTCTGGAACACCATTCGCCGCCGCCAGCACGCGGTGGTCGCCACGGTCAGGGCCGAGAGCCGCCGCGAATTCATCAAGGGCGCCGCAGGGGTGACGGGTGCCACCGGCTTGCTGGCCCTCGGCGTCTCGACCAAAGCCGTCAACTTTTTCAAAGGTGCCAGCCATGATCCTGAAGCGGAGTCGGCCATGTTGGAGAAGAAACTCCAACGCTTGCAACTCACTGCCGAAGAACGTGGCTATGAGTTGGAACGCCAGCGCCATGCGTTGATACTGGTCTCCCCCTACGCCGAATTGGATCCGCTCAAAGGCAAGTATTTCATCGACTATGCCATGGCTCCGGGACTGGCGTTCAAGGGCAAGGATGGCATGCCCATCGTGATGTCGGCCAAATGCACCCACCTTGGTTGCACCGTCAGCAACACGGTGGACAACAACGGCCGCGTCATGTGCCCGTGCCATATCTCCTATTTCGATATTCTAACAGGAATACCGAACGAGGGGGCTCCTGCCAAAGCGCCACTGGCCCAGATCGCATGGGCTCTGGTGGATGCCGCCGGCAAGGTGGTCGCCAGCCGCACGCCCGGTCAGGCGGTGACGGCCTCCCTTAGTCCGGAAGTGCTTGCCCAGTGCAGCTTGTATATCACCAAACCGGCCAAGGCCGGCGCGTAAAGCCGAGGTCTGAGATCCGTCAATCAGTGCTCACATAAACACCCTCCAATGAACCTCAAAGAGACCCTCCACAATACCGAGAAATTCCTCGCCGAACGGATGCCGGTCGAGAAAATGAACTATGCATCGATGGTGCAGAAAAAGGAGGTTCCCGTGCATGGTCTGGCATGGGGATATTACATGGGTGGGCTGGCGATGTTTTTCTTCATGGTGCAGATTGCCACGGGTCTGATGCTGCTGTTTTACTACCAACCCACGGTGAGTGACGCCCATGCGTCCGTGGAATTCATCACCGATCAGATTCCCGCCGGGGCATTGGTGCGCAACGTCCACGCCTGGGCTTCCTCACTGATGATTGGCAGCGTGTTGATTCATCTGCTGACGGCCTTTGCCATGAAGGCGTTTGAAAAGCCCCGTGAACTCACCTGGGTGACCGGCGTATTGCTGTTAGGTATCACCTTCGGCTTCGGCTTCACCGGTTACCTGCTGCCGTGGCACCAGATCGCGGTCAACGCCACCAAGATCGGCCTGCAAACCATCGAGGAAATCGGCGGCTACTTGCCGGGACAAATGGCCGAATGGCCGCGTCTGGCCAAGGAAATCATCCAGGGCGAAGCCTCGGTGGGTCAGGCTACGTTGAGCCGCTTTTTCTCGCTGCATGTCATTATTTTACCGTTGGCGATATTCGGGGTGCTGGGTTTTCATCTCGTGTCAGTGCAGTTGCATGGCATGAGCAAGGGCATTGATGCCAAGCCCCGCCGCCTGGAGAAATTCTTCCCGACCTTTCTACTCAAGGACCTGCGGGTGTGGGGGATTGCGTTCATGGTGTTGTTCATCCTTGGTGCGTGCCTGCCATTTGAGTCGCTGTTTGCGTATCCATTATTTGAGCCCTTCGACCCGAAAGGATCCACGCCCGACGGGATCAAGCCGGAATGGTATTTTTTCTGGGTGTATTACCCGTTGGAGTTGCTGCCATTGTGGGTGATACTCGTTGGCTCCACCCTGTTGGCAGGGGTGCTGCTGGCCACTCCGTGGATATTCAAAAACACCAACCGCCAAAGCTTGCGCCTGATCGCCATTGCGGCGGGCATCTATCTGATTATCATGACCCTGTTCGGCGAAAACATCTATCACCTATTCAAAGGCTAATCATGCGCACCAACCCATTTATCACCGGCTTCACCGCACTGGCCGCGCTGGCCTTTGGCGGAACCGCCCACGCCTATCCGGAATTCCAGAAATATGTCAGCCAGAAATCCGGCCGTACGGTCAATTGCGCGATGTGCCACATGCACTCGGACGGGCCGGAGGGTGCCGCGCCGGGACAGATCGGCCATCTGACCATGGGCGAGCAGGCCGAGCTTGGCCGGGCGCGCGCGGCCTTCGAACCGCACGCCAATGTCAAGAGTCCGATCCTCAACGCTTTCGGTAATCACATCATCAACAGCCTTGGTAAAAAGCAGTTCCTGGAAATGCGGGTGACGCCCTCCGAACTCGCCAACAAGCTGCCCAAGGACAGCGATCTGGACGTTGATGGCATCACTGACGTGGATGAGTATCTCACAGGCACACATCCGCTTATCAAGAGCGATGGGCGCCCTTGGCTTCTGTTCAAGGTCAATTTGGCAGCCAACCTTGGCCAGATTGTGTTGATGTTAGCCGCCACCGTGCTAGGACTGTGGGGCCTGCATCACCTGCTCCATGGCTTCGATGTAGCAACCCGCTTGCAAGACAATGACGAGGAATCCGGCTAGAATTCCATGAGATGCGAAGATGAGCGATCTTTCACCTGAAATAATCCAGTTTGTCGGACGATTTCATCCGTTGCTGGTGCACTTGCCGATCGGCTTTCTCGTGCTGCTGGCCAGCTTCGAAATTCTCGCGTGCTGGAAGCGCATGCAGCCACTCACGGTGGTGCGTGGCAGTGTGCTCATGCTGACCGTGCCGACCGTCATCCTGAGTTCCGTGTGCGGGTGGTTGCTAGGACGTAGTGGCGGCTATGACCCGCTCCTGTTAGAATGGCACCGGTGGAGTGGTTTCGGGGTGGCAGGTGCCTGTCTGCTGGTCTTGATTTTGCATTACCTCAACTGGCGTGCAGCGTATGCCGTGGCGCTCGCGTGCACGCTAATAAGTCTGGTGTGGGTCAGTCATTTTGGCGGTTCTCTCACGCATGGCCCGAATTATCTGACCCGTTATTTACCGTCGATCGAGAGCCGCGCCGTGGGAAGCGCTCCGGTCGGGCCGGGCTCGGTGGGGGGCGGGGGAGAGGCTTCGCTCTTTACCACCTTGGTGCAGCCGGTGTTGGCGGCTAAATGCGTCGCCTGCCACGGGCCGGTGAAAGCCAAGTGCGGGCTGCGCGTGGACACCTTTGACGAGATCCTCCACAGCCCCAAATGCGGGCCGATTCTCGTGCCCGGCAATGCCGCGGCCAGCGAGTTGGTCACACTGCTGGATTATCCGCTTTATCAAGAAGGACACATGCCGCCGGCTGGCGAACCGCAGATGACGGCTGACGAGATCGCCCTCTTGCGGTGGTGGGTGGATGCCGGAGCCCCGGATGACAAGACTGCCGCAGAGATGAAGCTCCCAGCCAATCTCCACCACCTCCTGAATTCACACGCTGTACCCTTGCCTGCCGCACCCGAAAAACAGCCATAAATCGAATACGGACTATGGACGTGACGATTATGGCTGCCGGTACCACAACCGAGTGCAGCGGGATGGCCTGACTGACCGCAATCCAAATACGCTCAGGCAAATTCCACTGATTCGCCTGAGCATAGCGTGATAGCGCACAAATTTGCCAATCACGCTAGTTCTGTCTTGATTTATCCGCTGCAGTCTGAATACTCCGCGGCGTGACGTGACAAAGCCCATCCCAAATGGGTGATAGGAATGCGTCAGAGTCTCCATTCTCAACCCAACAGCAACCCCACTTACCATGAGCCACACTCCCAATATTTATTCGCCGCCAGGTACGCCGATGATTGAACGCACTGTCGGCGAGTTGGTCGCCGAACGCCCCGCCCGTTCGCGCATCTTCGAAACCCATGGCATTGATTTCTGTTGTCAGGGAGGACGCACACTGGCGGATGCCTGCGAACGCAAGAGGGTTGCGGTGGAGGTGGTGCTTGGTGCGTTGGCAGCAGAGGCGGTCGGGCCGACGGACAATCTGGCAAACCCAGCGCAACTGCCGGTGGACGAGCTGTGCGTCTATATCGTTGAAATGCATCATGGCTATTTGCGGCGGGAATTGCCGCGGTTGCGTACCATGGCACAACGGGTGGCCGACGTGCATGGCGGGCACACGCCATCGTTGTTAGAAGTTGCCGCGGTCTTTATCGCCATGGCTGATGAACTGGCAAGCCACGTGCTGAAGGAGGAGCAAATCCTGTTTCCCGCGATTGCTGCCATGTGTTGCGGGGAATCCCCGCCCATGCCGTTGGATGGCCCGATTGCCTGCATGCTGCACGAGCACGATGATGCGGGCCAGACGCTGGCGCGCCTGCGCGAGTTGACCAACGGCTTCCAAGCACCCGCTGAGGCCTGTAACACCTATCGCGCGTTGTTTGCCGGACTGCTGGAGTTGGAGGATGACTTACACCGCCACATTCATCTGGAGAATTCCGTCGTGTTCCCGCAAGCCCAGGCCATGGTGGCATGAGTGTGAAGGCAGACACGCATGGCTGTCATACGCTATTTGAACCCCCTGATATATTATTCCCATGAGCCAAAACCTACCGCCAGCCACCTCTGATTACCTTCCGGAGTGGCGTCCTGAGGACGTCACCTTCTGGGAAGCCTCCGGCAAACGCATCGCCTGGAAAACCCTGTGGATTACCACGCTGTCGCTGATTTTATCGTTTGCCACCTGGTTTGTGATGAGCGCGGTGGTGGTTAGATTACCCGGCATCGGCTTCAAATTCACCGAGATGGAATTGTTCTGGCTGGCCGCCATGCCAGGGTTGGCCGGCGGTACCTTGCGCCTGATCCACATGTTTCTGATCCCGATCTTCGGAACCCGCAAGGTGATTACCCTCGCCACGCTGGCGAAGATCTTGCCCTGCGTGGGGCTGGGATTTGCGGTCATGAATCCGGCCACGCCGTTTTGGATGTTTCTGGTGCTGGCGTTGCTGTTTGGCATGGGCGGGGGTGACTTTTCGTCCTATATGCCGAGCACCAGCGTGTTTTTTCCGAAGCGTCTGCAAGGCACCGCGCTGGGCATCCAGGCGGGCATCGGCAACTTCGGCGTAAGCGTCACCCAATTCATCACGCCGTGGATCATCACCTTCGCCATTGGCGGCGGGGTGCTGGGAGCTTCCCAAACATTCACCAAAGGCAGCAGAACCAGCCAACTGTGGCTGCAAAACTCCGCCTTCTGGTATGTGCCATTGCTGGCCATTCTGGGAGTGGCCGCCTGGCTGATGCTGCGCAATGTGCCGGTCAAAGCGTCCTTCCGCGAACAACTCGATATTTTCTCCAACAAGCACACCTATTTCTGCACCATCACCTATGTGATGACCTTCGGCGCATTCTCGGGACTCTCCGCCGCATTCCCGCTGTTGATCAAGATCATTTACGGAGGATTCCCCAACGCGCCGGACCCGTTGAAATATGCATTTTACGGCCCGCTCATCGGGTCGGCCATGCGCGTGTTTGCGGGCCCCCTCGCCGACAGGTGGGGTGGTGCGATATTCACCCAGTTGTGCGGTTTCGGCCTCATCGCGGGAGCGGCGGTCCTCAGCTTCGGCGGCCTGTTGACGCCGACCTCCATCGATCAGTTTCCGATGTTTGTGGCGGTGATGTTAGGGATGTTTTTCTTCACCGGAATCGGCAATGCCGCGACCTTCCGCCAATTTCCGGTGATCTTCGCGCATTCACCACGACAGGCGGCGGGAGTGATCGGGTTCACCGCAGCCATCGCCGCCTATGGGCCGTTTCTGTTTGCCACCTTGATCGGCCAGGCCAAAGCGCATTATGGTTCGCCCACTCCGTTCTTCGTCGGCCTGATGGTCTTTTGTGTGTTCGCCACTGTTATCAACTGGTGGTTCTACACCCGCACGGGATGCGAGAAACCATCCTAACGGCAGGCTGTTATCAGTTAGGCATTATTGTCATCAGGAATCACACCCCTCGCAGCTGTCATGGGCCACCCCGAGGATTACGCCTACAACTACAAGCAGAGCAACACCGTGCTCACGCTTTCCACCATCGCGTTCACGCTGATGTTTGCGGTGTGGCTGATGTTCGGCGTGCTGGGAATCCCCATCCGCAAGGAGTTCGGGCTATCGGAGGTGCAGTTCGGCTGGCTCACCGCCATCGCGGTGTTGAACGGCTCAATCTGGCGCTTGCTCTTCGGCTTGTGGGCGGACCGCTACGGCGGGCGTCTGGTGATGACTTTGTTAGTCGGGGCGACCGCCATCCCCGCGTTCATGGTGAGCCACTCGAAAACCTTCACCGAGTTGATGGTTTACGCGTTTTTGGTGGGCATGGCGGGCAATGCGTTTTCGGTGGGCATCGCCTGGTGCTCGGCCTGGTATCCGCGCCACCGCCAGGGCTTTGTACTGGGCGTGTTTGGTGCCGGCAACGTCGGCGCCTCGGTGACCAAGTTCATTGGTCCGTGGTTGATCGGCTTGGTGCCGGCTGTGGGCTACTTGAGCGGGGTGGTCCCCGGTGGCTGGCGATTCGTGCCTTTGTTATATAGCGGCCTGCTGATGGTGATGGCCGCGGCCATTTGGTTTCTGTGTCCGCGCCACGACCCCAAGCCCGGGTCCGGCCGCCCGCTCGGCGAGTTGCTCCGCCCGCTCAGGCAAATCCGCGTCTGGCGCTTCAGCTTGTATTATGTGGTGGTGTTTGGCGCCTATGTGGCGTTGTCGATGTGGCTGCCCAAGTACTATGTGGATGTATTTGGCATGGAACTGAAGCATGCGGCGTTGCTGACGGCGTTGTTCATTTTTCCGGCGAGTTTGTTGCGGCCGTTTGGCGGCTGGTTATCCGACATATTCGGGGCGCGCCGGATCATGTATTGGGTGTTTGGGGTGATGTTGGTGGCGCTGTTGTTCCTCTCCGCGCCGCAGGGCCACGTCGTCCTCTACGTGCCGCGGAAGATTCATGACAGCGGCCAGATCGAGACGCTGCGCTTCGTGATGGGTCCCTATCTGTTCACCTTTCTGGTGTTTATGGTCGGCTGCGGCATGGGCATCGGCAAGGCTGCGGTGTACAAACACATTCCGGAGTATTTCCCCAACGATGTCGGTGCCGTCGGCGGTTTGGTCGGGTTGTTCGGCGCGCTAGGTGGGTTTGTCCTGCCCCTGTTGTTTGCCTATTCGTTCAAGGCCACGGGTATCCCGCAAACGACGTTCGCGATTCTCTTTTGCGTCACCCTGACGAGTTTCATCTGGATGCATCTGGTGGTGTTGAAACTGCTCAAGCGCGCCACCCCGCACCTGCAGCATGTGTTCGAGGACCACGGTCTAAGTCCACACGAACTTGGCAGCTGCGGTGAGCAGCACCATGGTCAAGAGCCGGCATAAGAACACCGGCTTGGCATGACGGCTGCCCCACCGTGCACCCAGAACTCCACCCACCAGCACGACCGGCAGCCAAAGCCAGGCTTCCACGGGGATGCGTTGACCGCGACTGATCCAGCCGGCGAGGCCGGCGAGGGAATTGACCAGGATAAAGGCGGCGGAAACCGCGGCGGCCGTGCGGGTGCAGGCCCATCCGCGCAGGATCAATATGGGTGTTAGAAAAATCCCGCCGCCAATTCCCACCAGCCCGGCGAGAAATCCCAGGCCCGCACCCATGCCGGTGGCCGCCAGCGTCGGCAGCGGGTGGATCACCCGGGTCCTTTGATGCGGCTCAAACAGCAAGCGCACCGCAGCCACCACCAGGGTGAGTGCCAGAATCGCATGGAACACCGGCTGCGTGAGCTGGATCCAGCCGCCGAGAAAGGCCGCTGGCACGGAGGTCAGCGCCAGTGGCCGGAATAGAACCGCCTGAAAATATCCCTGTCGATAATAGGCCACCATCGCGACGAGGGAGACCGCCGTGTTGAAAACCAATGCGATGGGCTTCATTTGCTCCGGCAGCAGGCCCCACAAGCCCATCAAGGCAAGATAAGCGGAAGCTCCGCCATGTCCCACCGACGCGTACAGCGCTGCGGCCAGCAACAGGGCGATGGCGAGCAGCCAAGAGAGCGGGATACCCCCGGAATGCAGCAACACTAACATGGAAGAGCACACAGCCAATGAGCCGCCACGCCACAAGTCAAGCGCATATTCCCGCCTGCGACACCAACTTTCGCTTAAATCACGACAGATTTATCTTGTTTTAGTTGCGGATTGGCAAATCATCACGCCACCCCGCACGGGTCCCGTAATAATGAAAAGCAAAGCCATCCTATTGTTAGCCAGTACCGGCATGCTGCATGCCGGTAGTCCCGACCTGGCAGTCGCACTGCCTGCCGCCAAAGAATCCTGGATCACGCCGCTGGTTGATATCCGCGCGCGTTACGAGTTTGCCGATGTTGACGGCTTGGATCCCTCGCATGCCCTCACGACCCGTGAGCGGCTGGGCTTGAAGACCATGGAATGGTATGGCTTCAGCGCGCTCGTCGAGGGCGAGTTCTCACAGGCCCTTGTGAGTGATTACAATGGGGGAGCACCGGGTGCCAACCCCTTCGATCCAAGCAACTCCCTGATAGCCGATCCTCAAACCAACGAGCTGAACCAAGCCTACCTGCAATACAGCGGCCATGACACCACCGTGCGGGGCGGGCGCCAGCGCATCATTTACGACAATTCCGCCTTCATCGGCAACGTCGGCTGGCGCCAGAACGAGCAGACGTACGACGGCATCTCGCTTTCTAACAAATCAATCGCCGGTCTCACCCTGAACTACGCCTATGTCAACCAGGTGAACCGGATTTATGGCTCGGATGCCGGCGGGACCCTGGAGAATGTGCCCGGGGATCTGCACTTGTTCAATGTGAACTACACTGGCATCAAAGGCGTGACTGTTGGCGGCTATGCCTATGTGATGAACTTCCAGGACATCAACGGCTGGGACAACAACACCTTTGGCATTCATGCCAAGGGTGACGTGGCGGGCCTCACCCTCTACGGCGAATTCGCCCTGCAGGACAGGGCTGGCCCGCTCAATGACACCACCGCCTGCTACTTCCATGTCAACGCCACCAAAACCTTCGGCGCCCAGTCCATCACCCTCGGCGTCGAGGAATTGGACTCCGGTTTTCAAACGCCGCTGGCCACGCTGCATGCCTTCGATGGTTTCGCGGATGCCTTTGTCTCGCAGCGTGCCAACGGCACCCATGGCGGACTCACCGATCTCTATCTGTCCCACACGCTGCCCGTGTGCTGGGGCATGAAGTGGACCAACGTCCTCCACGCGTTTGGCGACAATGCGATTGCCACCGACCGGGGCTGGGAAATCGACTCAATGCTGGTCAAGAAGTTTGACGAGCACTTCACCGCGATCGCCGAGGTGGCTCACTTCGAGACCGAGGATACGCTGCCCACCACCACTCGTGTCTCGCTGGAGATCGACTACAAGTTCTAACAAAAATGCGGCATGGGACGCGCCCGTCATGGCAAGGTCATTGTGCTTGCGAACCGTTGAACGACGGGATAGGTTCCCCCATGCTCGCTTTCGACGCTGCCAAACAATGTTTGCTCGGTGAAGTCACGCCGTTGGCGACTCAGACCGTGCCATTGGATCTGGCTGGGGGGCGCGTGCTGCGGGTGCCGCTGGTGGCGGATCGGATGCAGCCGCCATTTGACCGCGTGATGATGGATGGATTCGCCATGCGCGTTGCGGATCTGGGTGGAACCTTGCGTTATCGCGTTGCGGGTGTTTGTCATGCGGGACAACCGGCGGCGATCTTGCCGCTCGCACCCGGGTCATGCATGGAAGTGATGACCGGGGCGATCCTGCCGCTGGGCGCGGACTGTGTGGTGCCGGTTGAGCAAATGGCGCGGCGCGATGGGGATGAAATTCTTCTCAGCCCAGACACCAGGCTGGCCGCGGGCGTGTTCATTCACAGGGCGGGCAGTGATGTGGAGGCCGGGCGGGAAGTCGTCGCGCCCGGGGTTCTGCTAGGTGCGCGGGAGATCGGGGTGGCGGCCTCGTTGGGTTATGCCATGCTCGAAGTGGCCGCGCAACCCGGCATCGGCATTGTGGCCACCGGCGACGAATTGGTGGCGGTGGACGCCCGGCCCTTGCCGCATCAAATCCGCCAATCCAATGGGCATGCGCTTGCCGCGGCCTTGCGGCAAGCCGGGTATCCGCCAGGCAGCGTGACCCAACTTGGCGATGACGCACAAGCCGCTCCTGAGGCGTTGCACTCGATCATGGAAGCCCATGATTGGGTCATTCTAACAGGAGCCATCTCCAAGGGGGCGAGGGATTTCATTCCCCAAGCGCTTGCCAAGCTCGGCTGTCGTTGTGTTTTTCACGGGGTGGCGCAACGGCCGGGAAAGCCCATGGGCTGTTGGATCGGTCCACGCGGCCAGGTGCTCATCGCGCTGCCGGGAAATCCGGTGTCGGCCGTGACCAATCTGCATGTGCTGGCGCTTCCCGCCCTGGACCATGCCGCAGGCCGGACGAGCGAACGGTCGCGGCCGGTGTTGCCGGATGGCAAGCTACCGGCTCATCCCGGCTTCACGCTGCATCTGCCGGTGTGGATCAATGCCGCTGGCCGGGCGGAAGTCGCGGCCACCTCCAACAGCGGCGATTTCATCGGCTTGCTTCGAAGCAGCGGCTGTGTTACCATCCCGCCACGGCTCGAACACGAGTTGCAGCCCTTGACCTTGCCTTATACGCCTTGGCTTTGAACTGATGAATTCCAACCCACCGTCCCTGACCCATGTCCGCGATGGCAAACCGACCATGGTCGATGTCGCCGACAAGCCGGGCACCCGGCGCAGCGCCGTCGCCGAAGCGGTGGTGGAGCTCGGCGCGGAGATCATCGAACGCCTGTCTAACAATGATATCCAGGGTCCCAAGGGGCCGGTGTTCCAAACCGCGATCATAGCCGGGACGATGGCCGTGAAGCAAACCAGCGCGCTCATTCCCTTCTGTCATCCGCTGCCGATTGAGGCCTGTGAGATCCGGATCGTGGCGGGCGATACCGGCGTGACGATCCGTTGCCAGGTGAGCACCACTGGCAAGACCGGCGTGGAAATGGAAGCCATGACGGGTGCCACGGTTGCCGCTCTCGCCGTCTATGACATGACCAAGGCGCTGAACAAGGGCATAGTCATCCAAGCCATCCGCTTGCTGGAAAAATCCGGCGGCAAGTCCGGCGATTACCATTACGCGCCGTGAACCCGTCATCTAACAATCATGTCCCGCTCTGCGGACTGGTGCTTGCCGGCGGCCGCAGCTCGCGGATGGGCACCGACAAGGCGTCGTTGCGGCATGCCGATGGCCGGGCATTGGCGCAGCGGACTTATGATTTGTTGGTCGAGGCCGGCTGTGAATCCGTGGTGCTCTCGTTGCGCGCCGGGCAAGACCTGCCCACTGGATTTTCCAAAGACTCCGCGCCATGCATCATCCGCGATCCGGAAGGCGCAAGCGCTGGACCGCTCACCGGCATGCTTGCCGCCATGCGCGGACAGCCAGCCGCAAACTGGATCGTCGTGGCATGTGATTTGCCGCGACTCGATCTGGCCACGCTGCAGGCCCTCAGCCGCGGCCACCAACCGGGAGAGCCGTTTGTAGCATTTCGCAGCGAGCACGATGGCCTGCCGGAACCGCTGTGCGCGTTGTATGCACCGGCGGCATTGACACTTTTGGAAAACGCGATGACCGCGGCGATGCGCTGTCCGCGCAAGATTCTTATCACCCGCAACTGCCGCTTGCTTGATCCGGTGAACCCGCGCGCGCTTGATAACGCCAACACTCCCGAGGAATGGGCCACCACACGCCAACCATGAGTGATCACCCTTCCTATCGGATCTACTATTTCGGGCTGTTGGCGGACCGCCGCGGGCTGCGTGAGGAAACCATCACCAGTGGCGCCGCCACGCCGGCTGCCATCTATGCGGAATTGCTCGCCATTCATCCACTTGGCATGCATGCCGAGCACTTGCGGGTCGCGGTCAACGACGAGTTTGCAGCTTGGGACCACCCACTGCAACCCGGTGACACCGTGGCCCTGCTGCCACCCATGTCCGGAGGCTAACCGGCTTGTTCCATGCTTACAATTGTTAGATTCGCCCTATCGCCGGCACCCATTGAGGTTGTCGGCCTGACCGCTGCGCTCGGCGATCCGGCGGCCGGGGCGGTGGTCACCTTCGAAGGCCGCGTGCGCAACCACAACGCCGGTCAGGCCGTCGCCCGCCTCGAGTATCAGGCGTATCCGGCACTCGCCAACAAGGCCGGCCAGAGCATCCTCGAGGAGGAGGTCAAGCGCCATGGGTTGCTCAAGGCGCATGCCGTGCATCGCACGGGTGTGTTAGATGTAGGCGATATCGCGGTGTGGGTGGGCGTGGCGGCCGCGCACCGGGCCGCCGCATTTGATGCGACCCGCGCCATGCTCGAGCGGCTCAAATATGAATTGCCCGTTTGGAAAAAGGAAACCTATGCCGATGGCCGTATCGAATGGGTCGGCCCGGACCCGGGCACTGGCGGAACCGGTCACGCCAACCCCGGCTTGCCCGAATGGCAGGCGGCGTTGTGCGCCATCTATCTATCCGCAGGACACAACTTCCGCGGCCGGCACGGCCAGGAGCGGATGGACCATGGCATCATGGAGGTCGGTCAAGTCGAGTGTGTGGCCGGCATGGGGTTGCGCGGCGACCGCTACTTCGGCCACAAGCAGGACTTCAAGGGCCAGGTCACGTTTTTTGATGCCGCCACCGTCGAAGCTGTTAGAAAGCGCTTCAATGTTCCCGCGCTCCCGGCCGCGGCATTCCGCCGCAACTTGATTGTTAAGGGGGTGTCCCTCGGCGATTGGATCGGGAAGCGGTTTTGTTTTCAAGGGATCGAGTTTGAAGGCACCGAGGAATGCCGGCCGTGTTATTGGATGGATACCGCTGTTGGCGCGGGCGTCGAGGACTTCCTCAGGGCCAACTGCGGCGGCGGCCTGCGCGCGCGCATCCTAACAGACGGGATGCTCAGCACCAATCTCGGGCGTCGAAAGCCAGAGGTTTGAGCGCAAAGCCATCGAAGGCCGCAAAGTGGGGCGGAAGTGAGCGGTGAGCGATGCTTATGGCGAAATATCAAACCGCGAATGGACGCCACTAGTCAACCGCCATACCCAAACATCTTCATGCGGCCGTCGGAGATTCAGAGATAGATCTTGCGGTGGTGCATCCACAGCAGGATGAGCCGGAGGGTGGCCAGGGTGGCTCGCAAACAAGATTCTCTGCAGCACCGTGCGACAAATCCGTTGACGATCGTCAATGAATTTGTCGCACGGGGCAAAAATCCGAATTAACTTTACGACACAAAGTAACTTTCCAGGGAGGTTCGGTCGTCATGAATGCAACATTATCGAAATGGATGTTGGCTCTAGCGGTTGGGGCGATGTGTCTATCCGGCGCAGATGCCGGCGTGGAAATCGGCGACTCGGTGAAACTGAGAGAACCGCAAGGCCGAACACAAGAATTTCGAACTCCGGCCAGATGATACCATCAGTGTCGAACAAAAAGGAATCGTGGAATTCGACCGCGGCTGAAAAAATCGTCGGGGTTGGCCAGGTTATTCCAGATAAACAGGCAATTACTTCTTAGTTAGACCGGCGTTGGCTATTTGGGTCTGGCAGGTTTCTTGACCCAACTTTCGCGGCGGAACTGGATGCCGGAGCGGGTCAGCATGGCGGTGCCTATCTCGTAATGTCCGCCATCCGGGTAACGGGCGAGGCGCACCACGGCCATGGCGTCACCTTCCGGGGCGAGCCATTCCGAGACCCAAAACTGTGAGGCATCCACATCCGCCTGCCACGTGAACACGGTGTCCAGTCCGCCATTTCCGGCAAGACTGCGCACCGCGCCGGGTTTCAATTCAGTGCCCGTCCACTGAAACACGCGATAGGACGTGGGCGATACATCGCTTTGCGGTGCAGGCACGATGAGTTCCTGGCGGCCATCGCCATCCAGATCGGCGAGCGCCACGGGCAGGCTGATGCCGAAATCCCATGAGCCGAAAGCCAGCGGATGGTTGGCGTCCTCAGTGACCGGACTTGACCACAACACCCGCGCATTCGCATCGGCCACCTTCACCTGGAAAAACCGGCCGATATCCCGGGCGGGAGTCAACTGCGTCCATGTCACCACCAGTGAGCCCCCGTCGCCGGCGAGGTCGCCGCGCAACTCACGCGCACCTTGCTTCGGCACGACCAGGCAGATCCCGCGATCAGCGGCGGGCACGGGTGCGGGTGCCTTGGCAGGTGGTGCGTCGGGGGCAACGGGCGGGGTGGCTGGCGTTTGGGGACGGGAGGCCGGCTCCGCGGCAGCGGGGGGCTGTTTGTCCTTCTCCCATGGCAGGCTCAACTGAGCCAAGGCAGGGGTAATCGATGTGACTAGCAGCAGGCAGAGGATGGTTTTCATCGGGGTATGAGTTGTTGGGTTGATGTTTGGGGTTTGGGTGTCTAACAATCAAGAAATAGGTTCATGCTAACAGAAACGGTGCCCCCCTAAGGAGGGGGGACATTCTTGTCCTCCTCTTCGTAAGCAGCGATGGACATGAATGCGATGGACATGAATGTCCATCCTCCTTAAATGGGGCATATGTAGTCATTAGTTAGGGTGGCCGGCGGCACCACCTGCCGCAGTTTCGCGCTCCACCAACTCGCGGATCTCGACATTCAATTTTTGAACGCGGCCTTTGACGGCTTCGAGTTGGGCCAGGCCGGCAGTGGCATTGTCAAGGGTGATCGAGTTGCCCAGTCGCAGCGCCTCGTTGCCGAGGCGGACGAGTTCGTCGATTTTCGCGCCGAGCGGGAAATCGGTGGCCGGATTATAGCCCGCTTGCGTGAGCAGTTGCCGGATCTCCGCGTTGAGGGTCTGCGATTGCGACTTGATTATCTCCACCCGGGCCATCCTGGCGTCGCCGTCGGCATAGCCCTTGATGCCGGCCAGTTGATCGCCCTCGCGCGCCAGGGCAACTAACTGTTTGATCTTCGGACCGATCAAGGGATGCTCGCGGGGATTGGCCGGTGCGGCACCCGCCGCCGCTTTGTTAGGTGTGGCCTCGGCCGCAGTGGCGGGTGGTTCCGCGGGGTGAGCGGCCGTTGCGGCATGCCCTTTGACCACGGCGTGGCCGCGCCCGCCCGACTGGGCATTCTGCGCCCACGTGGCGGGATCGCTGTCGATGATCGTGTAGGTGCCGGGCTTGACGGTCGCATTGGGTTCCACGATCCAGTTGGCATTCACCACGCCGCCTTGGCCCGGTGTGCCTGCGGCCTTCCACGGCCCATACAGGGTGCCGTCGCTATGTCGCAAGCCGATGGTTCCCGGCGCGGGCGTGCCATGACCATTGTTCCAGTGGTAGGTTGAAATATAGGTGACGACATAGGGCGTGGCGGCCTCGAAAAGGGTGGGTGCGGTCGGCTTGTTGTAAACGCCGCCGGTGTTGGCCGTTTGGTAGGTCGTTTGCGGCGGCGCTGCCTTTGCGGTTGTTAGTCGCGCTTGCAGTTCGGTTAGATGCGCCTTGAGTTTTGGATCCGGCGCCAGTTCAAGTGCCTTGGAGTATTCGGCGCAGGCACCTTCAAGATGGCCCGACGTTTCCAAGCCATAGCCCTTGCCGACCAGCGACTGCGCCTGAGTCTGCTGCGTC
>CAIKDP010000161.1 GCA_903826205.1 Akkermansiaceae bacterium | reverse complement strand
GTGCTATTCCATCCGTTTCGCAAGCTCTGGGTGCTCGATCATTCACCAAAGTTAACATGGCCCCCGATTCTCGGCCATTTCACGCTATAATTTGTCCGGTTTTGCTCCGGCAAAAAATCCGGTTTTGAACCAGCGCCGACACGCAAGCGGATTCGTTTTGACGTTTGGCAAATCAGCGCTAGGGTGCCGGTCAATCCACTCCCACACCCATATGACCGACCCCCTCTTCACCCCGCTCCAAGCCGGAGCTTTGCAATTGCCCAACCGCATGGTGATGGCGCCGCTCACCCGTTGTCGTGCCTCGGCCGGGCGCGTGCCCAACGCACTCATGGCTGAGTACTATGCCCAACGCAGTTCGTTCGGCCTGATCTTGTCGGAGGCCACCGCGATCTCGCCACAGGGGGTCGGTTATCCTAACACCCCTGGCATCTGGTCCGCCGCGCAGATCGCGGGCTGGAAACTCATCACCACCGCCGTGCATCAGGCGGGCGGATGCATCCTGCTGCAACTCTGGCATGTCGGCCGGATCTCGGATCCGGTCTATCTGGATGGCGCGCTGCCGGTGGCACCCAGCGCGATTGCGCCTGGCGGAAAGGTCAGCCTGATCCGGCCCGAGAAGGCGTTTGTGACCCCCCGCGCGTTGGAGCTCGCTGAGATCCCCGGCATCGTCGAAGACTACCTCCGTGCCGCTGAAAACGCCAAAACCGCCGGCTTCGACGGCGTCGAAATCCACGGCGCCAACGGCTATCTGATCGACCAGTTTCTCCAGGACTCATCTAACAAGCGCACCGATGCCTACGGCGGCTCGATCGAGAACCGCGCGCGCTTTATGTTAGAAGTGACCGATGCCGTGGTTTCGGTGTGGGGTGCGGAGCGGGTGGGCATGCATCTTGCTCCGCGCGGCGACACCCATGACATGGGTGACTCCAACCTTGCGGCGGTGTTCCGGCACGCCGCCCGCGAACTCGGCAAGCGCAAGCTCGCGTTCCTGTGCGCCCGTGAATCCCATGCCACGACGGCACTCGGCCCCTCGCTCAAGCAAGCGTTTGGCGGGGTTTTCATCGCCAATGAGAGTTTCACCGCGGACGGCGCGCGCGAGGCGATTCTAGCAGGCACGGCCGATGCGGTGGCCTTCGGCAAAGCCGCCATTGCCAATCCCGATCTGGTCGAGCGCTTCCGCAGCGGCGCGCCGCTCAACCCGCCCGACCCGATGACATTCTATGGCGACGGTCCGCAGGGTTACACCGACTATCCGTTTCTGTGAGCCATGCAACCGGAGAGAAACCAGGCTTGCCCTGAGGGCATGGCAGGATAGTCTCGCCCGCGTGAACGATGACTTTCCGGTTTCTCCCCCACGGGCGTGGGCGGAGATTGATTTGACGGCCCTGCGCGCGAATCTGGCCGTGGCGCGGCAAGCGTGCGGCGTGGCCGTGATGGCGGTGGTCAAGGCCGGGGCCTATGGCCACGGGTTGGAGGAAATCGCCAAAACCCTGGCCGCCGAGGAGATCGCGTTTTTCGGCGTCGCCAATGTGCGGGAGGCCCGCCAAATCCGCCATGCGGGAGTGGCCACACGGATATATTTGTTAGGTCCGACCTGGTCCGCGGAGCGCGAGGAAATCGTGGCGCGGGAGTGGACGCCGTGCCTGTCCTCGTTCGAGGAAGCGCAGGAATTCAACCGGCTGGCGGTGGCACGCGGGGTGCGGCTCAAGGTGCACTTGGCGGTGGATACCGGGATGGGGCGGGGTGGCTTTGTGGCTGAGGGCTTGCCGGCGACGCTGGCGGCATTGGAGCGGCTGGAGGGTTTGGAAATCGAGGGCATCGGCTCGCATCTGCCATCGGCGGATGAGGATGAGGAATTCACCCGGCGGCAGATGGCACGGTTTGAGACAATCATCGATGAGCTGGGGGGCGCGGCGCGCTTCCGTTGGCGGCATTTATCTAACAGCGCAGGAATTCTCGGCTACGCCAACGGCGTGTGCAACCTCGTCCGTCCGGGCTTGATGCTTTACGGGATTGCGCCGTTGCCGGGGTTCCAGCCCCAACTCCGCGCCGTGATGACTCTCAAATCGCGCGTGACTTTGGTGCGCACCTTGCCGGCCGGCCACGGCGTGTCCTATGGCCGGGCGTTTGTCACCACCCGCCCGACGCGCGTCGCCACCGTGGGCATCGGCTATGGCGATGGCTACCCGCGACACGTTTCCGGGCATGGCGCGGAGGTGTGGATTGATGGCCGGCGCTATCCGATTCTCGGCCGGGTGACCATGGACCAGATGATGGTCGATGTGACCGACGGCCCGGACGTGCCGGAGGGCGCTGAAGTGGAACTCTTCGGGCAGCACCTGCCGGTGGCGGAGGTTGCCGCCAACGCCCAGACCATCGTCTGGGAAATCCTCACCGGCATCACGCCGCGGGTCCAGCGTTGTTACCGGTGATCCGAGGTTGAAAGATGCCACCCGCCGGTGGCGTAGCCCGATACCGTCATGAAACACTCGACACGCTTCCTTCCCCTCATCATGCCCGCGATCCTTGGCGCTGCCAGCGTGATGACCGCACAAGACCTCGCCCCGCTGCGCCCGCCGGCGGTGCCGCTGGTGGCCTGCGATCCGTATTTCAGCATCTGGTCGCCGCAGGACCGGCTCACCGATGGCGCCACCACCCATTGGACCGGAAAATCCAACCGGCTCGAGTGCGGCGTGAAAATCGACGGCACGGCCTATCAGGTGATGGGCAAGCCGGCACAAGGCCCGCCACCGCTGCCGCAAACCGGGCTCGAAGTCTTGCCGACCCGCACAATCTATCAATTTTCCGGCGGCGGGGTGGCGCTGCGTCTGACGTTCATGACCCCGGCATTGCCGGATGACCTTGAGGTCCTGTCGCGGCCGGTCACTTATGTCACCTGCGATGCGGTGGCCACGGACGGCAAGCCCCACTCCCTCACCCTGGATTTTTCAGCCAGCGGTGAAATCGCGGTCAACACGCCCAACCAGGCGGTGCGAACCGAGGCGGTCAATGACGTCGATGGCCTGAGCGTGCTGCGGGTCGGGTCGGTCATGCAAAATGTGTTAGCCAAGGCGGGCGACGACGTGCGCATCGACTGGGGCTATCTCTATCTGGCGGCACCCAAGGCGGCGGTGAGCGAAGCGGTGACCCTTCCCCAACCCGGCGTGGACGGGCCCGGGAGCAAAGCCGTGTTGGGGATGACATTTGATTTCGGCAAGGTCGGCACGGAAAACGTGTCGCGCTGGTTGATGTTGGCCTACGATGATTTGTTTTCGATCCAATACATGAAAAGCAACCTGCGGCCGTACTGGCGGCGCAACGGTTGGGAGGCGGCGGATCTGTTGAAGGCCTCAGCCAAGGACTATGAAGTGTTAGGCAAGCGCTGTGCGGCGTTCGACGAGGAATTGTCAGCCGACCTGCGCAAGGCCGGCGGGGAAGCGTATGCGCGGATTGGTGCGCTGGCCTACCGCCAATGCTTCGCGGCGGGCAAATTCGTGGCCGACGCCAAGGGCCAGCCACTGCAATTCTGCAAGGAGAACCACAGCAACGGCTGCATCTCCACCTCCGACGTTTTCTATCCGATGGCTCCGCAGTTTTTGTTTCTCAGCCCGACGTTGACAAAATCCTTCCTGGTGCCGTTCATGAACTACGCGGCGTCCCCGCGCTGGCGTTTTCCCTTCGCGCCGCATGACCTCGGCACCTATCCGCATGCCAACGGCCAGCGCTATGGCGGCGGCGAACGCACCGAAGAGAACCAGATGCCGGTTGAGGAAAGCGGCAACCTGTTGCTGTTGTTCGGGGCGCTCGCGCAAATGGAGGGCAACGCCGACTTCGCCGGTCTCTATTGGCCGCAACTGACCCAGTGGGCGGATTACCTCAAGGCCAAGGGCTTCGATCCGGAAAACCAACTCTGCACCGACGACTTCGCCGGCCACCTCGCCCACAACGTCAACCTCTCCGCCAAGGCGATCTGCGCCCTCGGCGCCTACGGCAAGCTCTGCGCGATGCGCGGCGACCAGGCCAAAGCCGACGCAACCACGAAGCTGGCGAAAGACTTTGCCGCGCGCTGGGTGAAGGAAGCGGATGAAGGCGACCATTTCCGGCTGGCCTTCGACCGCCAAGCGTCGTGGAGCCAGAAATACAATCTCGTGTGGGACCGCATTCTCGGGCTCGGCTTGTTCCCGGATGAGGTGCGCAGCAAGGAAATGGCCTTCTATCGGAAATCCCAGAACAAGTACGGCCTGCCGCTCGACAACCGCAAGGATTACACCAAACTCGATTGGGTGCTGTGGACCGCCACCCTCACCCAAAACCGCGAGGACTTCGACGCGCTCGTCGCCCCGGTGCTGCGCTTCATCCAGGAAACCCCGGATCGCTCGCCTCTAACCGATTGGTATGAGACCAAGAGTGGCCGCAAAGTGGGCTTCACCGCGCGCCCGGTCATCGGCGGCGTGTTTTTGCAAATGCTCTATCAGAAAGACGCCTGGCAAAAACACGCTGCGCGCGACCGCACCAAGGCCAGCGGCTGGGCGCCGATGCCGCAGGATGGGGCGGCAAGGCAATAAACCTAAATCCATTTCCACGATCCGCGCCTTCTAACATTGCACCATTCGGGACCAGCCCCCTATCCGCACCTCACCGGCTGAGTGTCGCTGTGCCGCTGGCGAAGGGTTGCCAGCCGTAGCTATAATATTGGGTCGAGTGACGACCTGTGATCAGCGTGGCGGTGGCGGAATCACAGCCGATTTTGAGCCAGATGTCGCGCGGCGAGAGCGCGGGGGTGTCTGCGACGAAATAGAAGCTGTGGGCATCGGTCGATGGGGATTGGGGAAGACCTGTGTAGGGATGGATGGTGGTGAAGGGACCGGTAATGGGAGCGCCGGACGCCGGAGTGTAAGTTGTCATCCCCGCGGCGCCGGACGAGTCAAAGGCGTATGTTAGAACACCACCACTCAAGGGAATGGTCACCGTGCGATTGGCCAAGGTGGAGGGTGCCAGAGCCCCCGGATGCCGGGCAACGGAGAGGTTGTAAAAAACCGTGACCGCGGCCGCGTCATCAAGCGCCGCCGTATCCACGGACGGGACCACCCCGGGCGCGGCGATGCCCACATGCTGGCGTGCGGCCGCCAGTTCCGACCAAGTGCCGGTGGCCATGGTGGTGGAACTGAAGGCGCGGAAGACCGCGCCCGTACTCATGGCTTGCCCGAGATGCCAGAGGGCGGACACGCCAACGCGCACCGCGAGAGAACCGTCCGGGCGGGTGACCTCGGGCAGATTTTGCGCGTGTTCATCAAAGGCGATGGCGGCGGCATCGGAGCGGGAAAAGGTGATACCGGTGATGGTGCTGCCATTGTTGCCTGCGGCAAGGATGGCGTCGATCACGCCACGACTGGACGGGTCGGTGACGAGACCGAAGATCGTGTGGACGTTGTTGAGGCTTGGAATGCTGACGTTGCCGGTGAAAAAGATTTGGCTGCCGTTGCTATTGGGGCCGCCGTTGGCCATGGAGAGCACATAGGGGACATGGGTGAGCGCGGCGTGAAACTCGTCTTTGAAAGCGAACCCCGGGCCACCGCTGTTGGTGCCGGTGCCGGATCCGGTTTGCGCGATCTTGAAACCCGCATCATTGAGCACTCGGAAGAATTTTTCGCCGATATAATAGGATCCCTTGCTGACCGCTCCGGTGACGGGGTCCACGTGGTTGCGGGTGCCTTGGGCGAGGGTGATGAAATTGGCCACCGCCTGCGGCGCCTTGTCATATTGCAGCACGACCGCCACGTCGCCTTGGGTCGTTTGGACCGTGGCGAGAAGTTCGGCCTGGAGCGGGCAAGCCAAGGCCAGCAGCAAAAGGGCGGGTTTCACGCGGGAAAATCAGCATCAACCGGCGCGGACGGCAAGTGCCGATTTGACAAATCGATGCCCGCGTTGTTGAACCCTCGCGAAAAAGCCATTTCCACCGACTTCAGGATGT
>CAIKDP010000160.1 GCA_903826205.1 Akkermansiaceae bacterium | reverse complement strand
GTACTCAGGCTTGGCCGCCGCCGCTTTCTGGGCGGTTCGGATTGCCAGTGCCGCCGCCGGAAAATCCTTGGCCTCCTTGAGCCACGGACCGGTTAGGTCGCCCATCACATGGCCGAACTGCAACTCCGCGCCGAAGTGGTGCACGTCGCCATAGACCGAGAACCCGACCCCGAGCGGGCCAGCCAACAACGGGCTGCGTTCGCGTTGATAGCGGACCCACACGTCGTCGCGCACGGCCCACTTGCCGTCGGCACTCTTGAGATGCTTGAACATCGCGCCCTTGACCGGATCGTTGATGAGCGTGGCCAGCGTGCCGCGGCCCTCATTGTAATCCTTGCCGGTCAGATCCACCACCGACTGGCCTTCCATGTTGGATTGCCCGGCCAGGATGAACACCTTCACCGGGCTCTTGCCGGCCTGTTGGAGGGGTTTGCCAGCAGTACTCGGCGCGGCCAGGACGGATTCACTGAGCACGGGTAGGATCCCGGCGCACAGGGTTGCTAACAAGAGGATGGGTTTCATAAGGTATTTGCTTCTAACGTTCATATTCAGCCCATGGATTAACGATGGCAACGCCGGTGTGGGCGAAGTCGGAGACGTTGCGGGTGGCGAGCGTGAGATGGTGGACGCAGGCGGTGGCGGCGATGAGGGCGTCGTTGAAGCTGAGGCCATGGGTGACACGCATTTCCGCAGCGATCTCTGCGACGGGTTGATCGACGGGAAGCAGGCGACTCTGGAAATTCGGGAGGAGCAACCCGTAATACCACGCGTCCAGTTTTGCGGCGAATCCAGGATCGTGGCGTTCCACCTGACGGACACCGGTGCGGATCTCATTGAGAGTGATCACGCTGATCCAAGAGCGGTGGCCGGGAGTGTTTTTTTCCCAAGCGATGACACGGGCATCCGCCCGGGTGAGCTTCCGGAGTTCGGAGACGGTCACGGTGTCCAACAGCCAGCCACTCATGGGAACTCAACCTTGCGGGGAATATCGGCTTTGCGATCCGGCAGTTTAAAGTCGCGGTCCGCCGTCGCGGGATCACCGAGCATTTCGAGCAGGGATTTGTCTCGCTTTGGGGCGTTGGCCTTCAGTTCACGCGTCACGAGTTCTGCCATCCAGGAGGAGAGCGATTTGGATTCGTCCACCGCACGGTGCCGGGCCGCACGGCAGAGATCGTCAGGGAGTTTGAGGGTGATGTTCATGGTGTCGCGTGCAGCACGGTGGCACGAATGCACGAAAAATCAAGGAGAGATTGGCATCAGTGTGAATTTTCATTGTGAGCATGCGGCCGCGGCTTTCACCTTTGGGTGGAGGATGATGGTTTTCAGGGTGTGCGTGCGGCAAGCGGCCACAGCGAGCGCCAGTAGGCTTGGTCCATGGCAAAGGGGTCGAACGGGTCTTTGGCGGGGTCGTAGGAATCAGGCAACAAGCCGAAGCGCTTCATCTCGCGGAGATACTGGGGATTGGGTTGCCAACCCGGTGTGCCCCACGGCGGGCGGGCATCGTAGAGCGCCTTGCCGTTGTTGATAGAGGCGAGCAGGGTGGCATAGTCAGGATCGTTCTTGTCCAAAAAGACCGGCTTGCCACAACGCCCGTAACCGCCAGCAGCCTTGGCGAGCGGCGCAAGTAGAAGGCTCGAGAACTCGGGTTGGGTGTAATTGACCAGCATGGCGGCATCGAACATCCGGACGGGATCGTTAGGGAAGATGATGCGCTCGTGTCGACCGGTCGGGCGCCCCGCCAACGCCTGTTCCTTCTCGCGGCGCAGCGTCCAGTCGAAGGGCAGGGCGGTTAGATTGCGCTCGGCGCTGTTGTGATGGCACTCGTTGCAGCGGCGTGCGAATACCTCGCGGCACTCGCGAAAAATCTTGTTGCCGGCATGGCTGTAGTATTTCTGATCCTCGGTGTTGCGCAAGGCGGCATAGCTGCCGCCGTAGGGGGCGCCGGCCTCGATCCAGAGCCAGACCCGGCGCCATTCCTCGGGCGAGACCCGGACTTTCTTGTGCCCACCTGCAAGCCTTCCTAACAACGGGCTGGCGGCGCTGCCGATGCTCCGCGGCGGCTGGTTGCCCAACCCGTTGCGGCCGTCCATCACCTCGAGACGGGTGAGCAGCGCGACGTAGGCGCTGGAGAAGCGTGGCGTCTGGGCTGCGATGAGATTGAGGTTGCCGGCGCGGTCTTTGGGGTTGTGGCAGGTGACGCAATGCCGGTCGAGAATCGGTTGGATGTCGCGCTGGAAATCCAGCACATCCGGCTGGCCCTCGAATTTCCGGATGACTGACGGCGGCCGCCGCAGCGCCTGCAACGTTCCCTCGCGATGACCCGTGCCGGGGGCACTGGCGCGTTCCTCGTGGCAACCAATACAGGTGTAGGTTTCGCCCGGCATCACATTGGTGAAGCTCTGCATCCGTTTTACCGACATATCGTTGGCATCCAGCGAGACAAAGAGCAGCGGACGCCCGGCGGGTGCGATGAATGAGGCGCTGCCGTCTGCCTCGACGGGCACGGTGCCGAGCACGCGTTCGAGGTTGAACGACCCGTGGTCGGATGTGAGATCCATGCCGCCGCTGAAGTTGACCGGCTTTGGCAGCGGTTCCAACACCAATAGCTGTTTGATGTCGCCGCGTTTGACACCAGCCATGTTGCGCCCGGCATAAACGTCGGTGACTACGAACTGGCCGGTATCGGTGGCGGGTTTCAACTGGCTGGCGATGACCGGTTCACGCGGGCGCGAGCGCAGGGCGCGCGGCTCGTGAACCGCCACGTCTGGATCCGTATAGACGGCCTGCTCCTTGCCGTCGCGGGTCATGAGCAGCACTTGCTTGTCGCGGGCCATGAGGAATAGGCCCTGCGAGAGCGCTTGGGGGTCGCGGATTTGGCCCTTGCCGCTGAGACGGCGGGCGGAGGGAATGTCGTCCGGTCCTTGCAGCGGCGAGACCAGGGTGGCATATCCAGCATGTTCGTTGGCACCGTGACCGGGCGAGAAACTGGCGATGATGTCGGTGGTTCCGGGAATCGGTTGGGCGTCGATCATGAGCGTCCACGCGTGCATGTTGCCATAATAGACGGTCACTGCCGTACCGTCGGGGTTCATGGTCCAAAGATGGTGGTATTCAACCTGGGACCGGTCCACATATTCCCAGCGCATGTAGAGGAGGCGACCATCGGGCATGACGGCGGGCGTGTTGTCATGTTCGATGTTGGCGGAGAGCGCGGCGATGCCGGATCCGTCCGGCTTGCTGCGGTGCAGCGTGGCGACTTGGGTATACCAGCAGCTAACCCAGCGTTTGCAGCGGGTGGAGACAAACACAATGTCGCCGTCTGGCAGGCGGCAGGGCTCGATGTCATCCCACGGGCCATCGGTGAGTTGTTTGAGTCCCGTGCCATCGGATTGCATCTCATACAGATGATAGAAGTCGGTCCCTGCAGGGCGGTGGGAAAACAGCAGCGTGTGGCCGTCATAGTCCACATGGGGGTCGCGGATGCTGCCGCCTTTGGCGTCGAACAGCACGGTCTTCACCTGCGTGCGCAGGTTGTAGCGGTAAAGGACCCCTTGGTCGGGTTGGCCGTTGCCGGCATAGGCCTTTTTGCCGGCATCATCGCAGTAATAGCCGATATTGGCATACCAGTGGCCGTCGTCGTAGCGGGTGCGCGTGCAGAACACAATCTCAGGCGAGTCCTTGAGCGGTCCGGCCATGGCCTCGTCCAAAATGTCGGCGCGGGCGGCGGACGGGAATATTGCTAGAAAAACTCCCAGCGCTCCCATGAAAGGTCCTTGAAGATGGCCTTTCACCGATGCTCTTCTGCGGGCTGGATCAGGGGGCGGGTTGCTGGGCAATGATTTCTGTTTCATGACTCCAAGAGGGAGTGTCGATGCCACTCCCGCCACTTAAACGGACCGGAACGGCCCGATTGATCAGATATTTTCAGAGCCTGAGGTTTTTGCGCAGGCGCGTGAGTGCGGCCACGGTCTCATCGGGAATCAGGCCGTGCTTGTCGGGGGGGACACCCGAATCATGTTCGGGTCCTGTGCGGGGTCCCCGGGCGGCGGGGGCTTTGCCAGCGGTGCCCGGCGCTCTTTCTCCGGCTCGGGTTGTTCGGAGGGTTTGCCTCCACCAAAGAGTTTTTTGAAGAAGTTCATGGCGCGAGCATCTCGTCGCTTTTCTTGTTCGGGGTAACAGTCTTTTTCTTGGTCGGATTCTTTCCAGGTTCAGGCACCTTTGCGGTGGGATCATAATCCGGGTTTTTCACGGGAACCACGGCCTTGATGTCGATCAGGTGCCAGGTGATCAGGGCGTCGTATTCCTTGACCTTGTCCGGATGCCCGGCCGCGAGGTTCTTCGTCTCTCCAATATCATCCTTCAGGTTATAGAGCTCGAAGCGGTCACTTTGATCGGGGCTGTCGCAGAAGAAGCGGATGAGCTTCCACTCGCCACGCCGGACCCACACGGACGGAACTGCACCGGTCGCCGGGGTGTAATGCGGAAAATAACAGAACGCCGTGTCGCGCGGGGCACCCGTGCCCAGCAATGCCGGCGTCTGGCTCACACCGTCGAATTTGACCTCATGCTTCGGTGTTGTCCCGCTCATGTCGAGGATCGTCGGATACCAGTCGACACTCGATAGCAACGCGTCGCTTTGCGAGCCTGACCATGTTCTTCGGGTAGCCCTTCGCGGAGAGCCAGGTGATGGCACCCCCCATGGCGCGATTGATGCCAACCTTGGCGGTGCCGTTATCCAGCAGGAGCATGGCCTTGGCATCGTTCTGCGCGCCGCCGGGCAGAACGACCGTGAGAATGTTTGGCTTGCGCCCGGCGGCCTGCAGCGTGGCCTGCGGTGAAAGAAACAGCAGGACGCTGAGGAGTAGATGAATGTGTTGTTTCAAGATTGGTGGATTTGTCAGGTTCGATTAATTGCCTCAGTTCCAAGCCGCATGACTCTACCGCTTCACCGGACGCTCACCGGTCAAGGTTCGGAGCCATAAGCTGATGCTTTCAGCACCCCATTCCCATGAATGTATTTGGGTGAATTCTTCGCGTCATACCTGCCGGCAGGCTGGGGCTTGCCGTCGAGATAAAGCTTTCTGATAGGCATCTCACCTGCGAATTTCAAGTCAAGCGTGGCCCCCTCGGCAATAGAGACCTCGGACTTCTCACCGAGGCTGCGCGCCGTGGCCAGCGCCAGCGTGCCGGCGGTCACGGTCGTCGGGCCGCTGTAGCTGTTAGTGCCGGAGAGTGTCCAAGTGCCGGTGCCGGATTTGGTGACGGCGGTGGTGGCCTTGCCGGTGCGGTCATAGGGATTGACGATATTGCCGGCGATCTCACCTGTCCCGGCAGTGTCCCCCTTGAGCACGATGGTCTTGTTAGCGCCGTAGCCTGAGACCACAAATGTGCTGGTGAGCTTGAGCAGACCGGTGCCTGATTGATCGAAGGTGACAGTGGATTTCTTGCCCGCAAGATTCATCACGCGGTCGGTGGTTTCGCCGGTTCCTGTATAGATCAGTGCGCCCTCACCCTCCTTGCCCTCCTCGCCGACGACAATCTCGCCAGACTCAATATCTGTCGGCGCGCCGAGGCTGCTGCCGGCCGTATTCTTGCCTTTGGTGATGCTGTTGAATGACGAAACACTCAACGCGCCGCTCTCAAGAATCGTCTGGCCCGTATACGTGTTTTTGCCTGACATCTGCAGGGTTCCCGCCCCGCATTTCTGGATGAGGAAGGCGCCGCCGCCAGGCCCCTTGGAATCCGGGATGTCGGCCGCAACCGTGACCGTTTCTTTGGCATTGGCGGTATCCAGGCACAAAATCGAACCGGCCATCAAACCGTTGTTGTTGACCGCTGCGGTAAGGTTCTTGAGTAGTGTTCCGATTTGTTCCCCGGTGAGTTCGCCCGGGCCGCCGGCGCTGAGCACCAGCGTGGCCCCGGGGTGGACGCTGATTTTCGCGGGGGTCCATTGCGCCGTGTCCGCATTGTAAAGCGACGCGGCCTTCTTAACGAACAGCTTGGCCATGCGAACCGTGGTTGGACCGGTGTAAGTGTTGACGCCCCAGAGATACACCGTGCCATGGTTAATTCTCCCGAAGGCACCCTGAATCCCAATCTCGGTGAGGCCACCGGGCCCGCTTATGCCGCCACTCAGATTATTCAGATTCAAATTATACCCGGCAATCTCGGCAACCCCATTAAGCGTAATAGGCCCATTCCAGGTAAAGTTGCCCTCAATCGTGCCGCCGTTCAAAATCAGGGGATTGGTACATATCCCGCCACAGGGTGATAAGGTGGCGCCATCGTTCAGGGTCACCGACCCGGTTCCCAGCGTTCCCGGTTTACCGTTCGACCAGCTATCCATATTAAGCGTGCCACTGTTGATGATGGTTCCTCCGCTGTATGTGTTGGATGAATTGGTAATGAAGAGAGGTCCGCCGTCGTTGACGATCAGTCCGCCAGTCCCTGAGATCAAGCCAGCGATGATTATGCGTGCGGCAGGCCGCGAGTAATTGAGACCAAACGAATTGACCGCGACGTCAGTCGCTAGATGGATAGGCAAGTTAATCCTGTCTTCCGTGAATATGGAATTCTGGTTGATGCTCGCCTGTGTGCCGGTGAACTTGATGCCTTTGCCGTTCAACTTCAGGGCATTCCCCTGGCCCATGCGCAGATTGAGCTGGTTAAGCTGGAACTCTTCCTCCAAGTCTTGCGTGACATCATATTTTCCGGGGTGCTCGAAGTTGAGGACATAGTCCGACTGACCCGCCGCAACCGGGGCGGATCCGTTGGCCAAATTGTTCGTCCATTTGGCGCCATCACTCCAGTTGCCGGCTTCCGCCTTGTTCCAGGTGAAGACATTGGGCTGGTCCTTCTTGATCGCCATTACGGCAGGGGCAGTGGTGGCCGACTTATCCTTTGCCTTGCCTGCAACGGGCTTCTTCTCCGGTTCGGGATTCGGCTTAACGGCCTTGACGACCACGCCACACGGCTTGTCGTCCTTGTTGGTCAGGAAGGGCTCTTCGGCTTTGACATCTTGTGGCGGCGGCAACTTCGCGGCTTTTGCCGGATCGATATATTCGGCCAGGTCGCGCATGGCGATGCATTTGTAATTGTTGTCCTTCAAATACTGCATCATCACCTTGAAGGTCGCAGGCTCAACTCCAACAGACCCATGCTCCATGTCGGGCACGCCGTGGAAACAATAGACGACAACCCGCCCCTGGCAGGCCTGTTGTGCCTTTTTTACGAAGGCCTCGATCGGCTGGCTGTCCGTGATCGTAAACGATGGCACATCAAAGGGATTGTCCACTGTCGGCCTGTAGGGTCGCTCATGGCCGCCACGACCAAAGGTGTAGCCGCGCTTGGCGAGATCCGGGCAAATGCCCCAGCCCACCCCGTAGAGCGGCCAGCAGACGGTCGTCATCTTGGGGCCGTTGTTGGCAAACAGCTCATCCTCCATGGCCAGGTAATTATCCATCCCACCGCCATGGCCCACGGTGTGGTTGCCGATTTCAAAGCCGCGGCGATCCAACTCGATCATCTGCCGCCAAGTCATGTACCAGTCCTTGCGCGTTTTGAACGAATCGAAATCACAGACATAGAACGAGGCATTGAATCCCAACGGCTTCAGGATCGGGGCAACCACCGTGTAGCCGCTGGCACAGCCATCATCGAAGGTAAGCACGATGAGTTTATCCGGGATCGGCTTGCGCAGAATCCCGTTAGGATCGGGCGCGACAGCGGGCTGGGCACAGGCGAGGGGAGGTAGAGCGAAGGCGACAAGGAGGAACGATCTAACTATGTGTGTGTTCATGATGACGGGCAGGATTTTAAGGGTCGCTGGCAGCCTGACACCGGAAAGCATCACCGCGTGGAAACGGCTGTTGCGGGCTGGCCCGCGCCGGTGGCGGTGATGTTAGGTTGGCCGTCGGCGGACATCACCACCCGGAAGCCGACGTTGTAAACCGCCTGCCACGGCCGATACGGCAGGCGCGCCGCGGCGCTGGTGTGAATCGGCCGGTCGAACCATGAGCCGCCGCGCACGGTCTTCATGACATCGGTTTTCAGATTGTTGCGACCGTCGGTATCCAGATACGGATATGGCTGATAGTTGCTGAGCGTCCACTCGGCGGCGTTGCCGATCATGTTGCGCAAGCCCCAGGCATTCGGGTCATAGCGGCCGATTTCGCTGGTCACGCCGCAACCGTCGTTGAAGCGGCGGTCCCGGGGATGCCATGGCGGAGCATCGCCGCGATCCAGTTGGCTGAGCGAGGCGTCGGCCAGGTTGGCGAACTTGGCAAAATCCGTGTCGCGATTGCCATAGAAGAATGGCGACCCGGTGCCGGCGCGGCAGGCCCATTCCCATTGCGCCTCGGTGGGCAGGCTGAATTTTTTGCCGGATTTCTGTGAGAGCCACTTGCAGAAGGCCATGGCCTCGTTCCAGGTGACGCGCACCACGGGTTGGTTCGGTTGGTTGATGATGTGGCCGCGTTCGCCCTGATCCTTGCCGGTCATGCTGATCACGCCGCTGTCGTGTTTGGTGTCGAAGGCGGCATACTGGGCGTTGGAAATTTCCATCGCACCCATGTAAAACGGCTGGTCGATACTGATCTTGCTGGCAGGCATCTCGTCGCTTGAGCCGGCGGCGTCGCCCATGATGAATTCGCCGGCAGGAACCAGCGCCATCTCTAACTCCTTCGCGTCGGCCAGGTCGATCTTCAGGGTGGGGGCCAGGTTGGCGGCGGTCCGGCGCTTGGCCGCCTCCGCGGCGTCGAACGGCCAGCCGGCCACGCGCAGGTCCTGCGGTTTGCGCTCGGGCAGCGGTGCGGGTGCGACACAGGCGACCGGCTCCTTGTTAGATGGCTCCGGTATCGCCTCCGGGTCGTCGGTGCGGTTGGCATATTTTGCGTGCATCTCCATGCGCCGCCGCATCTGGGGCCGCACGCCATTGACGTGTTCGGTCCAGGTGCCGTGGTCGGGCACATTGAGGTCGATCCATGTGACGAGGCGGTCCCACGCCTCGGCGTCGAGTTTCACGTTATAGTGGCCGCGCTTGAGCATTTGCACAAGCTCGCTGGTGTCGGCGTGGTATTCCAACGGTTTTAGCAGGTGATAGTCGCTTTCCGGGCCGGGACGGCGCACGAACGGATGGAGCGCGATGTAGGACTTGGTGAAGTTGCGCTCGCCATTTTCCTTATGGGCAGTGAAGTCGGCCACGGCCTGGCCGTTGACCGGTTGGGCGCCCTCCTTGTGGCAGCCGACACAGAATTTATCGAGCACCGGCTGCACCTCGCGTTTGAAGCTGAAGCCGCGGGCCGGGCCATACCATGGGGTGATGTCCGAGGCCGCGCGCTGGCTGGCGATGGTTGCCTTGCTAGGCGGGATCGTGTTCTGGGTGTCGTGGCAGCCGATGCACGAGAAACTCTCGCCCGGCATGGCCGTGTACCAACTGCGCATGAGCTGGATGGCCTTGCCTTCCGCATCGAGCGGTTGCACGGCGATCGGGGTGTTGGCGGGCACCTTGAAGCTGGCCGATCCGTCGGCCTCCACCGGCACGGTGCCGAGGATGCGATGGACGTCCCACGGGCCGTCGATGCCGACATTGATATGTCCGCCCATGCCGTTATAGCCGAAGTGCGGTTCGTAGAGGCGCATTTTCTTGACGGTGCCGCGCGGCACGTCCTTGAGGCCTGGGCCTTGATAGATATCGGCCAGATAGACCGTGGCGTCCTTCTTGGTCAGGTCGATGCGGTCTGGGATGACCGGCGGACGGGTGGTCGGGCGCAGCGGGATCGGCTCAAACAGGACATATCCTTCCTGTTCCTTGATGAGGGTCATGTTGTCGAACACATCCACCAGATAGATGCCCCACTTCGCTTGTTCCGAGGGTTTGCAGGACACCAGGAAATATTTTTCGCTGAGCGGATAGGGATGCAGGAACTTCGGCCATGAGCCATCGACCAGGCCGTCTGAGATGGTGGGTTTGACATCCTGGCCGTTGCCCGGGATGCGCTGCACCACACCATCGGCCTCGAAGCGGCCCTTGGCGGGATCGAACACGATCAGCTCGCCCATGCGCGGCACGCCGTGGTGGCCGGAGATGATGGAAACGAGCTTGGTCGGGTGGTTAGGCACCGGTTTGGCGTAGAAGAACGAGTTGGGCCAATACGAATTGCTGCCGTAATAGGACATTTGTCCGGAGCCGTCCGGGTTCATGCGGAACAGGATGCGGGTGAAGTAATGCGGAGTGTCGGAGTATTCCCAACGGGTGTAGAGAACGCTGCCATCGTTGAGCACCGTGGGGCACCAATTCTGGTCCTGGTCGAAGCATAACTGGCGGATGTTGGTTCCATCGGCGTTCATTTTGCAGATGTTAGCCACTTGGTTGCCGCCCCCCACGCAGGGCACGCCGGCGAAGCCACGGCTCGAGGTGAAGAGGATTTTGCCGTCCGGGAGATAACAGGGATCGTAGTTGTCCACGTCCGGTTCGTCACCGGGGGTCACCTGACGCAGGCCGGTGCCGTTCGCTCTGACCTCCCACACTTGCCAGATCATGCCTTTGCCGGGCATCGAGAACAGCAGCTTTTCCCCGTCAAAATCGAGTTTCAGGTCGCCCACGAACTCGGAGGTCGCGGGCTTCAGCAGCGTCGTTAGATTGCCCTGCGGGCTCACCGGAGAAAGCACGGCGATCTGGTTATCATAACCATACCGGCCGGTGCCGCAGTTGGCCTGCCAGTTTGCCGGCAGGCCGAGGCTGTTGGCACCGCGCTTGATCAATAACAGCTTGTCGAAAGCCATGAGCGGGTTGGCCAACATGGCATCGCGCTGCAAATCCTCGAGGGATTTGGCGTTTTCGGGAGTTGCCACTTCGGCTTCGATCGTATCCAGCCGCTTGAGGAATTCCTTGCCGCGCGGATAGCGTGCGCCATAGGTGGCGATCAGGTCCTCGATGGCGAGGCGCAGGGATTCCGGAGTGGTGCCGGTGCTGGATGGCGGTGTGGATCCGACACACTTGGCCACCGCCGTGCCAAGCCACGGACAGGTTGGCGTGTCTTTGATCACCAGGGGAGTGGCCCCCGGGCCGCACTTGTCACGGGTCGCCCCCCAGACCACTTTGCGGGTGTTGTCCAGCACCATGACTCGACAGCCGTCCAAGCGGGATTCGTAACCGGCGCGGTTCCAGAGAACGATCTTGTCGATGGGAGTTGGCTTGCCGAGGTCCACCTCCCACAGTGGATCCGTGGTGCTTTCATTCGTGTGCGTGGTCGAATTCTTGTCCCAGACGCCGTCGGTATTGCCATCCACGGCACGCCCGGCGACTCCGCCGTTGGAGGTGCTGTCCTGCACGCTGCGTTTGTGCAACGCCATATTGGTGGCACCGCTGAAAACCTGCACCTCCGCCAGTGACAAGGTGCGATTGGCGCCCGGGAGCATGACCCGGACATAGCGTCCCACCACGGTCGGTGACCCGGCAGATTCCGGCAGCGGCGTGGCAGCCATGAGCCCGCCACCCATGGTGAGCGCGGCGGCGGCGAAAAGGAGCGTTCTAACTGTATGTGTGTGCATGATAGTTCAATTCATTCCGGGGTGATGGATCATGGGATTGGCCTCCGTGTCGGGTGCGATGGATTTCATAAGCCGTGGGCGGAGTATTGGAGTCCGGCGATCATCAGCGGTTCGGGCTTGCGGGCTCCAGCGGCACATCACAGAATGTTAGAGCTGTGATGCCATTGGCACCGAAGATCAGGTCATTCTGGTTCCAGTTAGGACCTGGATAGGTGATCTTTGTCGCCGCGGAAGTCGCTTTCAACTTGAGCGTGACCACGTTGCCGTTCACGGCACCCGAGGCGACCTTGTCCATTTCCCCGTCCAGACGGAACTGTTTCGCCAGGGCATCCAGCCAGATCACTGGTTGGTCGAACTCGAGGGTGAGCGTGTCCTTGGCCGCGCTGGCATAGGTTGCCTTCCTGAGATTGGGCGCGGTGATGGACTCGGCGGCTTTTTTGCCATACGTATCCCGCTCGATCAGCGGCTGCATCAAGGTCGCGAATTCCGCCCAGCCGGACAACGGGTAATGGCAGGTGCCGGGCGGCTTGATGCCCAGGGTTGGCATGACATCCATGTTAGAAAAAAGGCGCGGCAGGGTTCGCTGCATCTCGCGGATCATGTTGCCATCGCCCATGGAGCAGGCGCCCGGCCAGATCTGGAAGACATAGTAGTGATGGATGTTAGGGAAGTCCTGTTTCCAGGCGGCCGCCATGTCCACGAAGAATTGCTGATAGGATTTCCAATCGTGATCGCCGGTGGGCCCGGCCATCCCCTGGTTGTTTTCACCCTGGTGCCACAGCACGGCGCGGATGCCGTGAGTCAGCCGGGCCTGCTGCACGCGCCATAAGATCCGCCCATAGATGGTTTTCAGGTCGGTGGGATCGGCCTCATTGCGCTGGTGTTGGTCGATGCGGGAGCCGCCGACGGCACCATTGATGATGAAGATCGGCATCTTCTGGCTGGCCACCAGGCGTTTGGCGAGTTCCATGCCCCAGTAGCCGAGTTCCGCCTTGTCACCTTGCTGTGCCTTCCACACCGGGTTGCACCACAGGTTTTTGTGCGGTCCTTTCGGGTCGCCCTCCGGTTTGCCGTAACTGCGGATCCAATCGTTGGTCTCAGGCGGCGACTTTTCGCCGGTATCAGTGGCGAGCGCGTTGGATTGCCCGTCTATCAGGAAAGCATCGCCGCAGACCAGGTTGGTGACCGTTTGCAGCACCGTCTCGGTTGCGCCCGCTTTTGATCCGAACTCGACCTTGTAGTTGATGAGTCCGGGTTTGAGTTTGGCGGTGAGAGTATAAGTCTTTTCCGCAGTGGGTTTGGCGGTTTCGGTTTTCACCAATTTGTCGTCCGCGTAGACTTTCAAAAACACCGAGTCGGCGGGCTGGTCGAGGGTGCCGTTGTAATGGAGCGTGCCTTCGTTCTTGTCATCCCTGGCATAGAACTGGCCGTCCTCGGGCTTTTCGTCCTTCGCGGGTGTCCGCTGGATCCAGGGATCGCTCTTGGGTTCGGTCACTTGCAGCGAGGTGCTCGCCTCGCGGGAGGTGCCACCGTTGTGGATCACCGCTTTCACGGTGAGCGGGCCGCTGTATTGCGAGCGTTTGAGGAGCAAGCGATCGGCGACCACCTCCTTGATGACCGCGCCACCGGAAACCGTCCAGGTATAATGCAATTCGCCAGCGCCTGCGGCCTTCATGGCTGCTAGATTGGTGATCTCCGGGACCACCTCGATGGCATCACGGCCGTTCCACTTCGCGGGCGCTTTCAGCGTGAACACCGGCTCGGGAATCGTGTCCTTCACCGTCACGGCAATGTCCTTGGTCTTGACCCCGTCGGCATAGACCGCCTTGAACCGCAGGACATATGAAGTGTCTGCCACCACGCGGCCGGCGTCGATGGTGTAGGTATTCTGATCCACCGCCACCACGGCCTCGGTGCCATCGCGCTTGACTATCCAATACACTTTCTGAGCGCCACCGGCCTTGGCAGTGACGCTCATGCTTTTCCCTTCCTCCACCTTGACTGCGGCAGTGGAAACCGAGAACTCATTGCCCGGTTGCGGCAGGGTGCCGACCAGCGTTTGCAGCGGGTTCTGGTTTTGATAGGTCAGGCGGATCCAGTCGGCAGAGCGGGTGACTTTGGAAATCCGCACTTCATCCACATCGCAATCGGATTCCCAGTTGCGATACCAGTTGCCGACAAACATGCGGCACGGATTCTTGAAATCCATGATGGCCTTGGCCGAGGCCACGAGCTCGCCATTGACATACGCTTTCTGGGTGCCATCCGGCGCGTAGGTGTGCACCACATGATACCATTGGTTCAAGGCAACCGGACCGGGGCACTCGACCCCGCAACTGATATGGAGCGGGCTGAGCACGCCGATGAGCAATTTGCTGCCACTGCCTTCGACGCCCCAGCAGACAAACCGGCTGCCCCAAGGGCCCGGCAGTTTGTTGTCCTTGAACCATAGTTCGGTGGAGGATGGGGTGTTGCCGCTCGGGTAGTTGGTGATGGCCTCGCCGCCTATGACCCCGGGCCGGCCAT
>CAIKDP010000159.1 GCA_903826205.1 Akkermansiaceae bacterium | reverse complement strand
GCCGGCTTTTTTGGCATTGGCTTCGCGCCGGTCCAGATCCTTGTGATAGGCAGCGATGACCTTGGTGTCCTCAATGGCTTCCTCGGTTTTGAGGGTGGCCTTGAGGAGATGCAGGAGATTGTGGGTGATGCAGATGGCAATGGCCTGGATGGCTTTGGCGGTTTGGCTTTTGCCCCAGGCCTTGCGCTCGTCGAGTTTTTGCTCTTGTTGGTCGAAGGCTTTCTCGATGCGCCAGCGCAGGCGGTAGATTTCGCCCAACAGGCCGGGAGGCAGGGTCATTTCGTTGGTGAGCAGGATGTGGATTTCGTTGTTGTCGGGGGATTTGACGGTGATCCTGCGCCAAGAGCCGGGGGCGTTGTTGAAGTAGAGGGTCTCGTCGCTGATGACCAGGGCGTTGACGGGGTTGGCGCGGTCGACCGGGCGGGGCATGACGGTCATGGGGACGAGGTTGTCCTTGGAGCGGGTGAGAATGCAAATGGCTTTGCTTTGCTTGAGGTTGTAGGCGTACCGGAAGTCAATGACCGCGCTGTCATAGGTCATGAGGGTGTGTTTGCCCTTGGTGGCACCGCAGCGGAGGTCTTCGGAGGGCTGGCGCTTGAGAGTGGTAATTTCGTGTTCGGTGCCTCTGGCGGTGGGTTGGATCGGGGCGAGGAATTCAGCCCAACCGGTGCGGGTGTCGAGTTTATAGATGGCACCGACCGGGGCGTACTGATCCTTCTCGTTGCGTGGGTCGTGGGTGGCGTGCTCCATGAAGTGGCCGTCGCCGGCCCAGATTTCCCAGTCGTTGAGTTCGGGAAAGGTGGCCAGCAGGTCGTCATGGGCACGCAGGGCCGGGAGGTGGTCGGCGCGCAGGTGGCGGGCGAGATTGCGCATCATGGTGAGGCGGCGCGGGCTTTTAAGGGAGGCGAAGTAGTTGCTGCGGGTCAGGTCCGGAATCTGTGGGATGGCGTGGGTTTGGAGGAAATCGCGTCCGGTTTTGGAGTTCTGGAGGCAGCGCATCACACAGAGGATGACAAAGGAGATGTCGTTCAGACGGATGCATTTGCGGATGATGCCCGTGGTGGCGAGGATGACCCTGAGGGGCGCGAACAAGACGTCGGTGAGAAGCAGTTGGACTTCTGGCGGAGGGTGGGCGGCGGTAATATTGTTAGGCATGGATACGGGGATTATACAATGACTTTCCAAGGTGTTTGACATGGCCGGATGATGCGCTGAAACCCTTGTGGAATAAAGGATTTTCGGCTGTCATGGCGAGAAAAAACACCCCTGAAAACCCCGTGCCGGCCACTGTCAAAGCGCAGCGCAAACCCCGTGCCGGCCTCTGCCAAAGCGCAGCGCAAACCGGCTTGCGAGAGGCTCCCCCGCTGGTGTGTCCACAAGGACCCTGGAGCGACTGCTTCCCGCTGGAATCAAATCACCCTGCCCGAGGTGGTGCCGTGGATTGGCGGTGCCCTGTGGGGCCCCTGAGATGGGTTTCCAGGAGCTGGATTTTTTTGGATCTGTTAGAAAGCCAAGAGTCAACACCGCAGATTGAGTGCCCGGGGAGGTTGCTGACACGCGGTCGTTTGGTTGGCAAGCGCGGTGTCCGGGAGGATGGAAAGCGGCATCCCGGGCCGACTGCACCGTCGGCAACCCCGCCAAAGGAAAGCTCGCGGACAGGAGGTCGGGCTGCAAAATCCGAGCATCCGTGAGGCCTGCGGGAGACCCGGGCGGGCCCGAGGCGAGGGGATAATCAGAATACGTTAGAGACAGGGTTCACCACCCTTTTTATCTGTCACCATGTACTACCACCCTGTACTAATCCACCGCCAAGATTGAACGCCTGATCCATTCCGCCAACAGCGGCACTTCACAAATCCGCGCGAGGGCTGCATTCGCTTGACGCGCAGGCTGGCCATAACTCAGCTTGGGCCTGTGCCCCATTTGCCCCACTGCATGCCAAAAGCCGCCATCAATCTGCAAATCCCCGGAAATTTTGCGGGGTTGTTCGGAAAAGCCAGACCCAGGCAGTCAACGGTCGGCCCAGTCGCCAGGCTCGCAGCAGGGAGATGGCTGGCACCTTTGTTGAGGACGTACGCCGCCGCCTGCTTGCCGCTCGTGCTTGTGGTCACTGCTGGACCCGCAAGTGCCGACGAGGGCATGTGGATGCCCCAGCAAATTCCCGCCCTCGGGGCAAAACTCAAGGCTTTGGGCTTCACCGGCGATCCCGGTGCATTCGCCGATCTAACGGGCCAGCCGATGGGAGCCATCGTCTCGCTGGGCGGTTGCAGCGCCTCGTTTGTGTCAGCCGACGGGCTAATTGCGACGAACCACCACTGCGTGCAAGCGGCGCTGCAGTTCAATTCGACGGCCGGTCGCAACCTGATGGAGCAGGGGTTTCTCGCCAAAACCCGCGCCGAGGAACTCTGGAACGGCCCCGGTTCCCGCGTCTTCGTCACGGTGTCGGTGACCGATGTGAGCGATGAAATCATCGGCAAGCCCGATCCGGATCTAACCGACCGGGCGCGCTTTGATGCCGTTGAAGCCCGGGTCAAGGAGCGGGTGGCGGCTGGCGAGAAGGACGGTCTGCGCTGCAGTGTTTCGAGTTTCTTTGAGGGCAAGAAGTGGTTCGAGATCCGCCAGATGGAGATTGAGGATGTGCGCCTCGTCTATGCCCCGGCCGCCGGCATCGGCAACTTCGGCGGCGAAGTCGATAACTGGCAGTGGCCCCGCCACACCGGCGATTTCTCGTTTTACCGCGCCTACGTCTCCCCGGCCGGCAAGTCCGTCGCTTTCTCCAAGGACAATGTCCCCTACAAGCCCAAGCACTGGCTGCGCATCTCGTCGCAGGGAGCCAGTCCCGGCGAACTCGTCTTCGTCGCCGGTTACCCGGGCCGCACAGCTCGTCTGTCCCCTTATGCGGAGGTGCGCCAGAGCGTCGAATGGAGCCTGCCCCGCACGATCAAGCGCAACACCGATCAGATCGCTATCCTTGAGAAATTGGCGGGGCAGGACAAGGAGACGGCCATCCGGGTGTCCACCCGCATCCGCGGCCTCAACAACTCACTGACCAAAGCCAAAGGCATCATCGCGAGCATGAACCAGCGCGGCTTGCTCGCCGAGCGTGAGGCCCATGAGAAATTGCTGCTGGCCTGGATCGCCGCGGACCCCAAGCGCAAATCCGACTACGGCGACGTGCTGCCCGCCCTCAATGTTCTCGTCGAAGAGCGCGCCAAAACCCGCGAACGTGATTCCCTCGTCGCCGAACTCTTCGGCGGTTCCGGCTCCGTCATAGGCTCCGCTCAGATGCTCTATCGGCTGTCCATCGAGCGCTCAAAGCCCGACGCCCAGCGCGACCCGGCATTCCAGCAGCGCGATTGGAGCCGCCTGCGCGAGGCTCAGGACCGCCTCCAGCGCAGCCTCGACGTCAAGGCCGACCGAGCACTCATGACTTACGCGCTGGCCGAGGTCGCCAAACTGCCGGCCGGTCAGCGCATCGACGTGCTCGACGAGCAAATCGGCCTCGAAGCCGGCATGAATGAGGCCGCCTGCGCCCGGGCCATCGACGCCTTCCTCGGCAGGCTGTTGTCCGGCACCCGGCTCTATCAGAAAGACGGGCGCCTGGCCGGCTTCGACATGGCCACCGCCGAACTCCTCGCCACCAATGATACCGCCATCAACCTGAGCGCCGCCATCTATCCGCTGATGGAGGCCCTCCGCGAAAAGACCAAGCAACGCTCGGGCACCATCTATCGGCTAGGCCCCCGCTTCGCCGAGGCGCTGCTCGCCCACGGCGGGGGTGCCGTCGCCCCTGACGCAAACGGCACGCTGCGCGTCACCTACGGTCAGGTCATGGGCGTGCCGCCCCGCGACGGCCAACCGAACCCGGCTCAGACGACCTTGCAGGGTATCGTTGACAAGGCCACCGGAGTGAGCCCATTCAACGCGCCGGCGGCCGAACTGGCCGCGATTGGGGCGCTGCGTGCGGGCAAGAAGACGCCGTATTTCGACCCGAAACTCAACGATGTGCCGGTGGACTTTCTATCCACAGTGGATACCACCGGCGGCAACTCGGGCTCGGCCACCCTCAACAGCAAGGGCGAAATTGTCGGATTCCTTTTCGACGGCACCTACGACACCGTGGCTTCCGACTTTTTGTAAGACTCGCTCCGCACCCGCTCGATCCATGTGGATAGCCGCTACATGCTCTGGACGATGGCCGAGGTGGATGGAGCCACCGAGTTGCTCAACGAGATCACCGGAGCGCCCGGCGGGACCGCCGCTGCGCAACCCGCACCAATCAGGACAACCTCGGCCCCTTGAAATTTGGAACCGGTCCTTGGATTTCTGTTTTTATTCTGCTAGAGATAGGTGTTAGCACAGGCGAACGCGGGTTGTGCAGCGGCTCGCAGGACTGCTAGGAAATTGCTTTTCACCCCGAGCTGGCCGGGGCCGTGTAACCTCACTGGGGCACCCCTGTCGCGGTTTTTTTGATGAACTTCAGACCCTCACGCGCAAATCCCTGACACTCCACAGCAGTCCCTTCGCGCCGCTGCCGCTGCCCCTCATC